>CAZECZ010000039.1:0-31142 GCA_964510815.1 uncultured Aestuariivirga sp. | reverse complement strand
CTGATCCGCCACATGCGGGCCCATGCCATCGTTGATGCGGCGGCCTGCAAGAATGACTTCCGGATGGTAGCCGATCTCCTGGGCCTTGTGCGTGAGGTAGTAGGGATCGACGCCGATGCAATGGCCGCCCACCAGACCGGGGCGGAAGGGCAGAAAATTCCACTTGGTGCCAGCGGCGGCCAGCACCTCGTGTGTGTCGATGCCGAGCTTGCCGAAGATCAGCGACAGCTCGTTCATGAGCGCGATGTTGAGATCGCGCTGGGTGTTCTCGATGACCTTGGCGGCCTCGGCGACGCGGATGCTGGAGGCCTTGTGCGTGCCGGCGGTGACGATGCTGGCATAGAGGGCATCGACGGCATCTGCGGCGGCGGCAGTCGATCCGCTGGTCACCTTCAGGATGGTGGTGAGGCGATGCGACTTATCGCCGGGATTGATGCGCTCGGGGCTGTAGCCGGCGAAGAAATCGCGGTTGAAGGTGAGGCCGCTGATCCGCTCGAGAACGGGAACGCAATATTCCTCGGTGCAGCCGGGATAGACCGTCGATTCATAGATCACGATGGCGCCGGGGCGCAGCGCTGCGCCGACGGTCTCTGAGGCAAGGCGTAATGGGGTCAGATCGGGCCGGTTGGCGCGGTCGATCGGGGTGGGGACAGTAACGATGAACACGCCGCACTCTGCCAGCTCCGCACGATCAGAGGTGAAGGTGAGGTGGTGTGCTTCGGCCAATTCCGCGGGCGAGACCTCGCGGGTTGAGTCACGGCCGGCGCGAAGTTCATCGATCCGGGGTTGCTTGACGTCAAAGCCGACGACGGGGCGTGACTTGCCGAATTCGACGGCAAGCGGCAGGCCGACATAGCCAAGTCCGATGATGGCGATTTTGGTATCAGGTGAAATCAATTGCTGTGGACCCGGGTCAGTATCAGAGTTGCTTGCGGATGTAGGAGAAGGTTCCGGTGGCCGCGGCCGCCTCCATCCTCAGACGGAGCCGAATCCCGTGAGAACCGTGCGTATGGTCTTGAGGACGATGAGAAGGTCGAGCCACGGCGAGAAGTTCTTGATGTAGTAGAAGTCGAATTGAAGCTTGACGGTTGCGGCTTCCACTTCGGCGACATTGCCCTGGTTTACCTGGGCCCAGCCGCTGATTCCCGGGCGGACGGCATGGCGGTAGACATAGAACGGAATGTCCTTGGCGTACCATTCGCCGAGCTGCACAGCTTCTGGCCGGGGGCCGATCCAGCTCATATCGCCGCGGATGATGTTGAAGATCTGCGGCAGCTCGTCGATGCGGTATTTGCGGATGAACCTGCCGATACGCGTGATTCGCGGGTCATCCTCGCTGGTGAAGTACTGGCCGGGCGGCATGTCGGTTCGCATGCTGCGCAGCTTGAACATGCGGAAGGTGCGGCCGCGATAACCCATGCGCGGCTGAACGAAGAAGGCGGGCCCCTTCGACTCGAGCTTGATAAACACGGCCATGACGCCGATCAGCAGGCACACCGGCAACAGGAAGATGGTCGACATCAGGAGATCGAGCAGCCGCTTGATCTGCATGTAGAGATTGGAGGGCAGCACCGAGCCGAAGCTGTTCTCCGAGAGATGCCGTACCTCGACGCGGCCAGTGAGAGATTCGTGAACGTTCCGGACGTCATAGACCGGTATCCCGGCGAGGACGCATTGGGCGATGAAGCGTTCCCAGTCGGGACGGTGTTCGGCGCGAAGATCCGCGACGACGGCCTCGATTCCCGTCAGGCTTTTGGCGGGCGTATCGAGAAACACCCAGCGGGCCCCATCGTGCATCTGGGTCACACCGCGATCGTCACCGCCAGGCACCAGGGCCAGCTTGGGAAGGGCGTGGCGATAGTTGAGGAAATAGACGAGGTGGAGCCAGAGAATGCTGAGTACGAAACTGGTGACCAGGATATAGCGGGAATAGTCGACACGTCCCAAAAGGAACACCAGCGACACAACGCCAAACGAGACGGCGAAACCAGGCAGAATGTAGCTGGTGGCTTTGGCGCCGGGATAAGCCAAGAACTGACGGACGATCATGAACCCGAGGGCGATGGCCAGCGCTGCCGCGGTCGCGGTGTTGAGGTGCCACGGATCGTGGATGACTTCAAGGCTCACCGTGTTGGCAGGCCACCTCACCAGCAGCGGCACGAGAACACCCACGAAGATCGTGCTGCCGAGCTGGAAGCGCTTGCGGGCCAGAAGAGGCTTGCGTTCTTCTCGCGCCAGGGCACTCGCTGCATCGGCCAGGCGGGCGGGGATACTGATGTGGTCGGTTATGTTGCTTGAAACATCTACCATCGTCGAAACCATTGCTACCGCAGTCCGGGTGAGGCGATTCCACCCGGAGATTCAAATTTGCACGGGCAGGCCGAGGGCCTGACCGCTTGACCGTGCCGCTGCACCATCAGGCGCAGGCGAGTTGGCCCAAGGCGGAGACGACGGGAACATGGCTCCCCATCATCTCCAGCAAGACGCTGACGCGACCGCGATCGTCCATGTGCCGTAGCGTGCCAATGTGCTCGGCAAACGGGCCGGCCAGGATCCTCACTCTTTGACCGATGTTCAGATCGCTATCGAACTGCACGAGACCGCCGCCGGTGGACAGGCTGTGCAGGCATTCGACCACGCCTTGCGGCATGACTGCGGGCCGCTCGCCGCACATCACGAGCGATACGACACCGCGGGTGCCGTTCACGCTGCGCCATTGCTGGTGCGCCAGATCGAGCTGAACGAACAGATAGCCGGGGAACAGCGGTGCGTGGACGGTGCGGAACTGGCGCGCATGGCGGACAGTCTTGACCCGAAGCGGCAGGAAGACGTTGAAGCCCTGCCGCTCGAGGTGGGCGGCGGCGAGCCGCTCGTTGTGAGGCCTGGTGCTCACCGCGTGCCACCGGCCAGCGGCCGGAAGACCCGGCGTTTTTGTCACATGTGCGGCCCCGCGAGTCATCATCGAATCAATCCCCATCAACCCGATACAACCATTGAATCTCAATGATTCTGTTAAGTTGCAGCGATGAAGCCGGTGCGCCGGCTAGAATTTCTTGCGGGCGGAGCAAGCGGGCAGCGAGGGATCCATGAATGCGAGTCCACCTCCATGATGTGGCGCCACCCCACCGTTTGTAACGTGCATCTGCCACTCATTGCTCCCGATCGCTGACCGATTGCGCCACACCGATCGCAAGAATGGTAATGAATGTCATGGCAACGGCTTGAATTTGAAGGCTGAAATCAACAAGGGCGTGGAGGCCGACAAGGGCCGTGGCCATGGTCGCGGCGGCGGGAAGGTGGCCATTCCGCCGGCGCACAAAAGTGCCGCGCAGGCAGCGCCAGGCCAGTAGGCCGATTGCAAGGATGGCGGCGGAGCCGAAGACCAGCCCAAGACCGAGAAGGATTTCGAGATAATCGTTATGGGCCTTGTCGAGGATCAGCACCGATGCCCCGGTGCGGTTGCGGTAGATGGGGAAGATATCCTGGAAGGTGCCCAAGCCGGTGCCGGTCCAGGCGTGCTCGCGGATCGCCGTGAGGGTGTCGGCGAAGATGGCGATGCGGCCTTCGCCGGTGAAATCGGTATCGGCCAGACGTTCGATGAGGCCTGCTCCCGATATCTGAAGCACCGCTGCCACTGCAAGCAGGCCCACCATAAAGCTGACGACGGCAGCAGGACCACCGCTCGACCAGTGACGGGTGCGCAGGCGTTGGAGGACCAGTCCCAAAAGTAGCGCCACCAGAGTTGCCGTCACGCCGGCGCGCGACAGCGACAGTACCGTTGCCGTAAGCAGAAGAATAAAAATGGCGAGTTCAAAGCCGAATGTTCCGACGATGCCGCTCATGAGGCGTTCGGCTCCCATGCGCGGCGTTCGGCTGTCCTCTGCATCGTCCAACAGATGCCGGGCGCGACGAAGGACGAGGACGAGAGACAGGCAAGATGCCAGTCCGAAGTAGGTGGCTGCCGTGTTGCGGTTGATGAACGGGCCCGTGATGGCGCGCGTGTGTGGCAGATCGAACCACAGGAGCTTGTCGGCGCCACTGGTGGAGCGCAGGAAGCCATAGAGGGCGTAGAGCACGGCAGCGACGATCAGTGCGCGGAACAGAATGGCGGCGCGATCAATATCGCGAGCCGCAGCGAAAACGGCGAGGAACAGGCAGGTGTAGGTGAGAAAGCGCATCAGTGACGCTGTGGTTTCGGACGCATTGGCGGTCATGGTGGGGGAAAATCCCTCCAGCGGGATGGCCGCGACCGGCCACCCGATTGACGGCAGGCCAAATGAACCGTCGGGAAGGAGCTGGATGGCGGCCCAGCCAAGCGCCAGACCCCAGAGGCCGAGCGGGTGCAGCAGCAGGTCGGCACGCAAGGGCTGGCCGCGCCGCCGGTCGCGCCAGACCATGAGCGCTGCCAGCACCGCGATGATGGCGGCCGCTGCAGCATTGTAGGCCCATGGCAGCGGGCGGTTGCTGCCCAGAGCCCAGGGGGCGAGACCAACCCACACGCTGATGAGGAGTGTGACGACATGACCCATCAGCGCCTGCGGAATCCGTTGCTGGTCATCGGGCCGGTCACCGGAATACCACGCCGGCTGTGGCCAGTGCGGCCTCGATCCGGTCGGCACGGTCGGGTGCGACCTGGCGCACGACCGCGAGATCCTCGGCGAACAAGCTCCTGTGGGTGTCGTCCATAAAGTCCCATATGCGTGGTGCAAGATCGAGCCGGGCCATGACGAGTGGCAGTTCGTGCGGGCCAAATGACTGCGAGGCCTGCAAGAGGGATTGGGTTTGTTCCGTGAAACCCGAAAGCGAAATGTCGAGTGCGGCAGCTGCGAGATACAGGTCGGCTGCCATGGGGGCCTGGTGGAGGGCATCCAGGACACCGGCCAGCGTGGCCAATCTGGCCTCGCGCGGGGTCTCGCCTTCGCGCGCCAGCGGCTGCCAGAAGTCGTTCTGCAACATGGCGACTGCGATGGCGCGGCGTTTGTCGATCCCCGTGATGAGCAGCCGGCCGGCAATGCGTGTGGCAGCAGATGGCTCGGACAGGCCCTCATCCGCAAGGTCTTCACGCATGACTTCGCGCAGCCAGGCCTGGAAACTCTCCGGTGTTTCGGTGAGGAAGAGATCGATGTGGCGATAGCTTGCCGACAGGGAGGAGAGGCGGTTGGCACCGAGCCAGCCGGTCGTCACACCGAGCACAATCAGCAACAGCGCAAAGGCGGCACGCATGCGGCGGCCCTCAACCCTTGCCGCCGTAGTAGTCCGGGTACTTGTTCATGTAGTGCCCGCTCTTGTAATAGCCGTAGTGGCGCGCGCGCGACGGCACGACGTCGTTCAGCGCCACGCCGATGAGCTTGTCATCGAGGCCGTAGCAGAGATCGAGGGCGGCCTCGACGGCATCGCGCTTGGTTTCTTCCCACTTGACGACAAGCACCATTGCATCGACGTAGTCGATCAGCACGCGGCCGTCGGTCACCGGAAGCAGTGGCGAGGCGTCGATGATGACGAGGTCGAAGACACTCGAGAGTTGCTGCAGCATCTCCTTGATGCGGCGCGATCCCAGAATCTCCGCCGAATGGGTGAGACCATGGGTCACTGGCGCCGGCAAGATCGACAGGCCAGTCGTCTTGTCAAATCGCAGGACATGCTTGAGCTCGGCTTCGCCCAGCGCCACATCGACGACACCCTTGGTGGCCTGGGGCGCATAGACCTGCGACAGGGCGGGGTGGCGCAGGTCCATGTCGATGAGCACCACGCGCTCGCCAGACACCGCAGCGTGCTGTGCGAGATTGCTGGCCAGCGTCGACTTGCCCTCGCCGGGCAGTGCCGAACTGAAGAGGATGATTTTCCGTGGGCGGTCGACGTCCACGAAGCGGATGCCCATCCGCAAGGCGCGGATGGCTTCGGTGAAGGTCGACAGGGGCTTCTTGACGGCGAGATTGCTGAGATTCAGCCGCTTGCGGTCATCCCGGCCAACCGGCTTTGTACCTCCCAGCCGAAGCAATCGTTTCAAGGCATAGAGGGCATTGAAACGGGCGGCCAGCGCGCCAAACAGGCCGAGGCCCTCGTCGGCGTCGGCCTTCGGAATGGAGGCGAGGACCGGGACGCCAAGTCCATCTTCGACCTGCTTCGAATTGTGAAAGCCGCGGTCAAGCTGTTCGAGCAGAAAGGCAATCCCACCGCCGATCGCCAGACCTGCGGCAAGCCAGATCAGGGCAATGCGGCTGCGCTTCGGCGCACTGGGGGAGGTGGGCGGTTTGGCCCGCTCGATGATGCGGGCCGAAGAACTCTGCAGGGTCTCGGCCTGGCTGGTTTCCTTGAACTTCGACAGGAAGGATTCGAACAGCGCCTTGTTCGCCTGTGCCTCGCGTTCGAGTTCGCGGAGCGTGATCTCGGCCTGATTGGTGGCGCTGACGCCACCCTTCAGGGCGTTGAGGCTTGTGGCGATTGATTGTTCGCGGCTCAGGGCGACGCGGTATTTGTTTTCGGCCGCCGTCACGGTGCGGGCGGTTTCATTGCCGACCTGGCGATCGATGTCGGTGATCTGGGCTCGCAGCGCCACCACGGTGGGATGGCGGTTCCCGTATTTTACGGCCGCTTCGGCAAGTTCGCGGCGCACTTCGCTGGCCTTGGCACGCAATGCGCCAATGGCAGCCGCCTGGGCCGGATCGGCGAAGGAGGTGAGGTCCTTGCCGCGGGCGGCAGCGGCCTGCACCTGATCGTAGGTGGCCTTGGCCTGGGCGGCCTCGGCACGGGCCAGGATCAGCTGTTCGTTGAGCTTCGAGACCTGCTGGTCGCTGAGCGATGTGCCCTCGGCCTCGACGATATTGTTCTGGGTCTTGAAGACCTCGACAGCCCGTTCGGAGTCGCGCACCTTGACGCGAAGGTCGCGCAGGCGGTCGTTCAACCAGTCGGTGGTGCGCTTGGTCGATTCGTAGCGGGTCTCCAGTTGATCGACGAGATATTCGTCAACGAAGCCATTGGCGACGGCCGCAGCGAAGGCCGGGTTGGGCGATGTGTAGCTGATGGCGATGACATAGCTGAAGCCCTGTCGTGCGACATTGACGCCACCTTGTAAACTGGCTGCAAAGCGGTCCCCCGACTCCGGCTCCGGAACCAGTTCGCGCTCCGACTTCTGGCTGCCGCCAGTAAAGAGCGCCACCACGTGCTCCTTCATCAGCGAAATGACAGACGGGCCCGATGCCGGTTCGTCCGGAAGATTGGCATCCTCCAGCTTGGCCGCCACGCGTTTGGCCACGTCGCTCGAGCTGATGATGGCGATTTCGCTCTCGATCTTGCTGTCGTCGATATAACCGCTGAAGGCCGGATCAACCGGAAGGTTCGGCTGCTGACCGGTGTCGAGCAACATGGTCGCCGTGGCGGTGTAGACCGGCACAAGCTGAAGCGCATAGATCGCGCCGAACAGGCCAGCCAGCATGCCGCAGGCCACGACGAGAGGGCCACGGCGGCGGGCGATAGCAAGATAGGCGGCGATGTCTAGGACATTCGCGCCTGCGGCTTGCGGACGCTCTTTCGCCGGCGGGTATCCGAGCCCGAACGTATCAGAAGCGCGCTTTAGCATATGCCCCGATGACGTGACGTTCGAAGTCTAGAGCCGACCCGTTGAGGTCGCTGTTGGTGTAGTCGTAGTTCAACCCGAACGACAGGAAGCGATTCATCGTGTAGTCGAGCTTCACCCCCAGATCGTAGGTCAGACCGTCCAGACTGCTTCCGATGTAATCGACGCGCGAGACTTCAGCCGTCGGACTGAGAACCAGCCCGCGCCTTACCTCATAGTCGGCCGTGAGCTTGATCGAGTCCGTCACGCTGCCAGGTGACGCTGCGATGGCGCTGTCGGCAATGGTGCGATCCGCGTCCAGCTTGACGGTCATCAGCGGCGAGGGGTTCCAGATCAAGGCGGCGTGATAGGTGAGACCGCCCGCATTGAATCCGGAGTCGTAGTACTGTTCCATGTAGCCGACGCCGGCTTCGCCGCGGATCAGCCGTGACAACTCGACCTCAAGTCCGGCCAGGCTCCGCCAGCCATTCGAATCCGCGCCCGTGCCGCGATAATCGCGCCAATTGTAGCGCGCGTCGGCAAAGATGCGCAGTTCCGGCGAAGTCAGATATGATACCCGGCCACCCGTCTCCAAGACATCGCCGTCACGGAAGTCCTGGTCGATCTTGCCGCCGACGATGGAGGCGACGTCATCGTAATTGTAGTAGTGATAGCCACCGCCCGCAGAGACGGAGATGCGATTGAACGACTTGTTCAGTGTCGTCCAGGCTTCGAACTCGTCGTGATGGGTTGGCTCCGCAGCAAGGGCATTGCTGTTGATCGTGCCAATCGGATCATCGAGCATGCGGCCCTTGATCCCGCCCAGCCAGGACAGATCGTTCATGATCTCGTAGCGCCCGTCTATCTCGGTCTTGAGATTGGTCCGGTTCAATGAGACATCGTCGAAATAAATATGCTGGGAGGCATCGAGCTTGGCGTTGAGGCCATAGCGGCCCCAGTCCGATTCAATCCCCAGATAGGGCGCGACATAGGTGCCGGCGCTGCCTTTGGTGTTAGTGCTTCGGGCATAGACATTGCTGTCGTAGAACAAGCCTGTTTCCAGCTTTGGCAGAAACCAGAAGCTGCCGATGTGGGCGCCTGTCCCGTCATAGCGCTCGGTGACGTCGGGCAGATCCTCGGTGTCGTCGGCAGACGCGGCCGGCAGGCCAGCGAACAACGCCAGCAGGCCTGCGATGAGCGCCAGGCCTGCGCTCCCCGTTATGCCACGTTTCATGTTCTGTCCACTCACGCGTTCCGCCTCACGTCCTTCAATTTGGTGACGGGGGACGCCCGCCTCCGCCTCCGCCAGGTGAACCGCCGCCTCCCGGTGAGGGGCCATTACCGTTGCCGCCGCTGGTCTCGCAGAGGCTCGTCTTGATGGTTGCCTGACTTGCGGCAACCGCCGACAATACGGTGTCGGGACAACCCTCACAGGACCGTGCCAGCACCGTGATGGCCTCGGCGTCCTTGCCCTTGGCCAGGAGGTATGCCAGTGCCTCCGAGATGCCGGCGCCGACCGCGACCTGGATCAGCTTTGGTTTCTCCTTGGCTGCTTCGCAAAATGACGGCACGCAATTCTTGGGGTCCGTCGGAACAGATTGCGCCACGGCCAGCACGAGTTCGGGTGGGCCTTTCGAACGACCTATCACATCTGCGGCAAGCGCTGTCGTCGAGCACGCCATATGGCCCTCGACTTGCGCAAACGCCAATCCGCCCATCACCGCCGTGACCACGGCAGCTGCAGCTATTCGAAGTCCTTGCATGTCCTCATCCCTCTGGGCAAACGGCCCAGCACGGCGCCGATACTCAGACTGACCCTGCTAACCGTTATCCAACAGTATGAATTGACAGTTGGTTAATGGATTTGGAGCTACTCAACGAAAGGTTGCCAGTTGCGGTTCAGGCTGGGAATCGGGTTGTGTCCGACCAATCACCGGACGCTGCGCAAGGCCTGTTTACTGGCCCCAAGCTTCTCGAATCGCGGTGTCACAGGCATTTGCCGCTTTGCAACCGCCACTTGCGGGTGGCGTGCACGCCTGATTCCCGGCTATGGGGCTGGGTCAGCAACAGGACTCGCGCAAGTGGAGTTGCTGTTACGGTAACTTGTTCCGTCCTAGTACACGGCAGAAAGGATATGCGCTGAAGTATGGCTGGCCGGCAGGATAATAGAGCCTCGTTCTGGGGAGACCTTTTCCAGCGGTGGGCCAGACCGAATTCTCCCCAGTCCCCAACGCCTTCGCGCCGCAGGCGCAGGGAACCGGGACGCCGCGTCTACGCGGTGGGCGACATTCACGGGCGCCTCGACCTTCTCGTCACGTTGGAAGGCCTTATCCGGCGTGATCTCGCCGGGGCGCCGCCAGCTCATTCCTGCCTCGTGTTTCTCGGCGATTATGTCGACCGCGGACCCGCAAGCCGCGAGGTGATCGATCACCTGCTGGAGCGCCCGCCGTTGTGCAATGAACAAGTGTTTCTGCGCGGAAACCACGAGCAGGTGCTTCTCGATGTTCTCTCATCAGCGAACCGGCTGGAAGAGTGGGTCAGTTTTGGCGGCATGGAAACACTCGCGTCCTATGGCATCAAGCCAAGGCTCTCTTTGGGTGCCGAAGCCGCAGCGGATGTGCAGCGGGAGTTTGCGGCCAGGTTTCCGGCGCCGCATCTGGCCTTCCTCAATGCGACGCGGCTGACCTTCGAGACTCCGAACCACTTTTTCGTACACGCTGGCATCGATCCGCGGCGATCGCTGGAGCAGCAGCGGCCATCCGACCTGATGTGGATCCGCGAGCCGTTTCTCGCCTCGACGAAGCAGTATCCGAAAATCATCGTGCATGGGCACACGCCGGTGCGCCGGGCGGAAATTCATCCCAACCGCATCAACATCGATACCGGGGCCTTCGTGACGGGCAGGCTAACCTGTGCCGTCATTGATGACACGGCGTGCCGGTTCCTTCACACCATCGGATGATGTGACGCCAATGTGGCTGCGCCAGTGTGAGCCAATTCTCGAAGAAATTCTTAAGAATTGAATGCCATGATCCAGCAACCGGCCGCGTGGAGGTGGCTGAGTTGTGAGGGATGGGGAGCGATGACACGACTGACGGCAGATCGCCGGCAGGTGCTAAAATGGATTCCGGTGGCCGCCGCTGCCGGACTGCTCGCTGCGTGTTCCAATGCTGCACCCAGGCTCGATACCGGGCCCACGCCCGCCGCTGCGACCGTTGGCGGTGCAGCGGGTGGCGACTACCGGCTCGGCTCCGGCGACAAGGTGCGGGTCATCGTCTTCGGCGAACAGGATCTCTCAGGCGAATTCGTGGTGGGCGACAGTGGCACGGTGGATATGCCGCTCATCGGATCGGTGCGCGCGCGCGGCGCGACCGTGCCGGAATTCCAGAATCGTATCGTGGCCCAACTCCGCGACGGCTATCTCAACGATCCCAAGGTTTCGGTCGAGGTTCTGAATTACCGCCCATTCTTCATCACCGGTGAGGTCAAGCAGGGTGGCGAATATCCTTTCAAGGCCAGCCTTACCGTTCAGGATGCTGTAGGCGTGGCGGGCGGCTACACCTATCGGGCCGAGACGAGCTATGCCTATCTCCGCCGGGCCGGAGAGGACCGGGAAATCAAAGTATCACTGGACAGCCGCGTGCCGATCAATCCCGGAGACAGCATCCGGGTGCCGGAACGGTTCTTTTGACCGTGCTGCCAGCGGTGCCGGCCTGGTCACCCCGTTGCACAAACCAGGCGTGATGTGACGGCCATGGCTGCGCTGCCGATTTTCATCGACAAGCTCCTGACGTCGCTCGGCTATCCGCTGGGCTTCGCGGTTGTGCTGATTGTCTTCGGATTGTTGATGGCTGTATTCGGTTTGCGGCGGATCGGGATGTCTGCCATCACTGTGGCGGTATTGGCGCTGTGGGTTGCATCCATGCCATCAACGGCCATGCGTCTGACAGCATATCTCGAGTCGCAGTATCCGGCGCACTTGGTCGAGGACTATCCCACGGTCGATGTCGCCGTGGTGCTCGGCGGCGGACTCGAGCAACCGGGTGACCGCAACCCCTATCCGGACCTGCACATGGGCGCCGACCGTGTGATCCATGGCTACCGCATCCTCAAGGCCGGCAAGGCGAAGAAGCTGCTGCTCTCGGGTGGCCACGTGTTTGCGGCGGAAGGCACCATTTCCGAGGCTGAAGCCATGGCCGACCTGCTGGTCTCTCTGGGCGTTGACCGCAATCTCCTCATTACCGAGACGAAGAGCCGGAACACGCATGAGAATGCGCTGTTTTCGGCAGAGCTGTTCAAGCAACACGGATTTCAGAGCGGATTGCTGGTCACCTCTGCCACCCACATGCCGCGGGCGATGGCAACCTTCCGCAAGGCGGGCCTGGCGCTGGGCGCGGCGACCACTGACGTCAGCAGCGACAACAACGATGACCTGCCGTTTCCGCTTAATGTACTCCCGGATGCGGGGAGCCTGCTTCTGACCTCGGCGGCGCTCAAGGAAATCGCCGGCCTGCTGGTCTATCAATGGCGAGGCTGGGCGTAGCGCGGTCCATTTTCTCTGCAGGATCGCCGGACGCGGGCTGTTCTCGCGTCACATCGCGGGCTAGCATGATCCGGCAATCGGGGAATGACAGGCATGACCACGAGAACGCCGCCGCGGATCGATAATCTGCAATATGCCAACTGGTCGGAGAAGATCTTCCGCCAGATGCGCGAAGGTGGCGTCGACGCCGTGCATGTGACGATTGCCTACCACGAAACCTTCCGCGAGATGGTGCAGAACATCGAGGAGTGGAACCGCCGGTTCGAGCGCCATGCGGATTTGATTATGCCGGGCAGGGTGGCAGACGATGTGCGGATCGCCCAGGAGACCGGGCGTACCGCGATCTTCTTCGGGCTGCAGACGCCATCGCCCATCGAGGCCGACATCGGCTTGGTGGAAATTCTTCACACCCTCGGCATCCGCTTCATGCAGCTGACCTACAACAACCAATCGCTGCTGGCGGCGGGCTGCTATGAGGCTGAGGACAGCGGCCTGACCCGCATGGGACATCAGGTGATCCGCGAGATGAACCGCGTCGGGATGGTCGTCGACATGTCGCATTCGGCAGAACGCTCGACGCTGGAAGCGATTGAAGCTTCGCGGCGGCCAATCGCCATCACCCATGCCAATCCCGCGTCCTGGATGCCGGCGCGGCGCAACAAGTCCGATGAGGTCTTGAAGGCACTGGCACAATCGGGCGGCATGCTGGGCTTTTCACTGTATCCCCATCACCTGAAGGACAAGTCGGCGTGCACGCTGGAGAGCTTTTGCGACATGGTGGCGAACACCGCGGAAGTGATGGGCGTCGAGCACGTCGGGCTTGGCAGCGATCTTTGCCAGGATCAGCCCGACAGCGTGGTGGAGTGGATGCGGGTCGGGCGATGGACGAAGGAGATCGACTACGGCGAAGGATCGAAGGATCAGGCCGGTTTCCCGGACATGCCCCGGTGGTTCAGGGACAACCGCGATTTCGGCAACATCGAAGCGGGATTGCGGAACGCGGGATTTTCGGAGGCCGAGGTTGCGGCGGTCATGGGCGGCAACTGGCTGCGGTTCTATGGCGAGAGCTTCACGCGCCAGCCCGCCGGGGGAATGCCATGAGCGCGGACCCGGCTGATGGTTCCGAATTTCAGGCGGTTGTTCCGCTGCGAAGCCCGGAGGATGTTCTGAGCCTCGCGTGCATGGGGGCAGCACACCAGCATCGCCTCTCTTTCATGCGACTCCTGTTGCGGCGGGTGAGGCGCGAGGGCTGGGAATTTGCCCGCCCTGTGTGGAATCTTGACAGCGACGGTTATGGCACCGCCGTCTATCAGGCGAAGGGACCGGAGCGGACCTACAGTCTCGTCGCCTTCTCGCATTATCTCGATCCGGCGCAGCGTTCGGACCGCGTCATCGCCACCGCGTGGGATGCGACCTTCACGCTGTTTGACGGGATCCCCACGCAAGCCGATCTCGGCCGGTTGCGCGCTAACGTGCCCTTGCAGGAAGCGGGACGCGTCAGCCGCAAGGAACTCTCGGTGTCGCGCACCAATCGATCGGTTCGGCTGTTTGATCACGTGGTAGAGCGGCTGTCTTCGGGATTGCAGCCCGATGAAGCGCTGGTCAATGACGTCGGTTACCTCATGCGCACCACGGCCGTCTATGGCAGTGGCAAGCTGGGGGCTGCGGACTATGACGCCATCGCGGAGCGCCCGGAATTCCATTCGCCCTATCAGGCCGAGATGCTGTCGGTCTATCTTACCCGGCAATTCACACTGGACCTGGTGGAGCACATCGCCAGGATGCGGGAGCCGGACAAGGCGGCCCGTCTCTCGCCCCGTATCAAGCGGCAGTTCGGCGTCGGCAATTCGACCGGGCTTGGCATGGCGCCCTATCTGGTGAACCATCCGATGCTTCTCGATGCCTGGGTGCGGGTGCGGGAGACTGCGTTGGCAAGAGTGCGGGCGCTGCCTTTGGCGACGCCCTTGGAACAAGCTGGTTTCCAGCGCTTGGTCGCGCGGGCGAAGCTTGGTGTCGCGAACTGGCGGACGGCTGATCCCGTCCAGCAGCAACGGATCGCAGAACTTGCAGGAGGCCTTGACAGGCTGACAGCGCATGTGGACGAGGGGGCATTGGATACCGTGCGTCCCTGGGATGCTCTTTATCAGTGGACGGATGATCATTTGTCCCTGGAAGGACGCGAACTCGTCGTCAGCCTGCTGATCGAAGGTCACTCCGCCATTGTGGACGAACTGGAGTCGGGCTACCGGGTGAATGAAATGGACCGGTTCCGCATCGATGGATCGCGTCCCGTCGCCGATGTTCTGGCCGTTGTGGACGGGACGTACGGGTGGACGGCGGCCTTTGACTTTACGGACCCGTCGCAGAATGCACGTTTCTGGTACACCTCCGAGGAGAAGCTCGAGCCCCGGCTTGGCGAGCGATGGGAAGAGGAGGGCAGCGATCTGGAGCAGCCGCTTGCCGTCGCACGCGACATGCAGGCATTGCGTCCCGCGCTGGCCGCTTCACCACCTGATATGCCGCTGGCAGCATTCCTTCTGGCGCATCCCGAACACCGGCACATGGTGCGGCGGGTGATGATCTCGGAGAAGGCACCCTATGCCGAGATCCACGACAATATCGTCGATTCTAGAATGCGGCCCATCGACATCCTTCGTTTCAAGCTTTCATTCTTCGGTGCGACGCGTTTCGATCCCCGGTCAGACCGCTGGGTGCGGATCACCATGTTCCAGCATGCGCCCTGTATGGAGGAGCTGGCGGACGCGGATGTCGACGACTGGTTCCTTCCTCCACTTCCGGCGTGATCTGCATGTTCGTCTCGTTCAATGAAATCGACAGCATGACCAGGAAGGCATTCCGCGGTGCTGGCTATCACTGGGGTGAGGCCGAAGACGCCGGAAAAGCCGCCGTGTGGCTGGCGAGGCGACGGTTTGCGGCATTGCCCGCAATTCTAGCACTGCTCGAACATGGCGATGGCCTCGCGCGACTGCGGCCGGTCAAGACGGCGACGTCCTTTTCTGGCGCCGGTGGTGCGTTGTGTCCCGTTGCTGCCGGGATCGCGATGGCAGACCGCGCCGATCAGTTCCGTTCACGTGAGATGTTGTTTTTTGCAAATCTCCTGTCGCCGCTGTTGCTACTCCCTTTTGCTGCGGTGGTGATGGAGACAAGTGGGTGTCCGGTTTCGTTGTCATGGCCGTCATGCGAAGTGGTCGTGGGGGAGGGGAGCTGCCGTTGCATCGAAAGCGATGGACTCACGGCTCCGCGGGCCTCGGTTGAGATGCGCAATCTGGACGATGTGGATTTGGGCGCGTCCGCATCATTGGCGCTGACTGCTGACGTCGATCCGGAGCAGTGGGCCGCGCTCGGCCGGTTCGCGGCGCGAACCTATGTGCCGGCGTCGGAGCAGTCGCGTGTCTCTGGCGCCGGCGCGGGCCTCAGCGATAACGACTGACGAACGGCTTACGTCAGCAGTTTCAGAAGGACGTCGTAGGCGTCCTCGATGTCGGCGCGTACGGCCTGGCGCGTTCCCGCCTCGTCGCGGGCGCGGAGGCATTCGAGCATGCGCTGGTGATGTCTGTCGGAGACCGAAAGATTGCCGGTTCCCCGCAGTAGATTGAGGTAGGGGCCGATCTGAAGCCACAGGTTCTCGATGATGGCAAGCAGGCTCTCGGATCTTGCCGCGCGATAGATCGAGAAGTGGAAGGCGCGGTTGGCGCGGAGATAGGTCTTCACGTTCTCGGAGGCGCCGGACTCCTTCAGTTCCTGGCATTCTTCCTGCAGGAATTCCAGTTCATCCGGCGAAATGCGCTTGGCGGCCCAGGCGCCTGCAAGCGGCTCCACCTCGAGGCGGACATTGTAGAGATCCATCAGCCGGTCGCGGCTGAGTTGGGGAATGCCGATCGAGCGGCCCGAGACGACGGTCAGCACATTGGCGGAGGCGAGGCGCTTCAGGGCCTCGCGCACCGGCATGTGACTGACGCCGAATGCATCCGCCATGGCTTGAATGGTGACAAGCTGACCCGGCACGATTTCACCGTCCAGAATCAGATCGCAGATCTGCCGGTAGACCCGCTCCTGCAGGGTTTCCCGGTTCAGCGGGACCACTTTCAGCTTCGTTGGGGCGAGGTCGTACATGTCTTTCCTTCGATTCATCCGCCTGGATGCGACAGCCATTAGCAGCGCCGGAACGGACGCGCCAGATCGGTGAAAACCACGGTCAAAGGCCAGATTTCGAGGTCGTGACCTCTGTTTATAATTGAGCATTGATCTTTGATCAATTCAACTGCATAGTCTCCGTGCTTCCGGAAAAGCGAGAACAGAGCCGGGACGAGCAACGCATCCTTGAATGGGAGGACACCCCCTTGAACATCACCCGTCATTTGAAGAATTTTGTAGCCGGTGCCACGGTGCTGACTGCCTTGGCTGCCGGCACGGCGACCGCGGACGCTGCCGACAAGCACAAGATCTTCCTCAGCATGAGCTACATCGGCAATGACTGGCAGGCGGAAGCCGCCAACATGGTCAAGGCCATGGCTGCCCACAAGAGCATGGCCGACAAGGTCGACCTGCAAGTGCAGGTCGCCGGCCCCAACGCCCAGCGCCAGATCCAGCAGATCAACGCCATGGTGCAGGCCGGTGCCGATGCTATCGTGGTCTATCCGATCTCGCCGACGGCACTGAACCAGGTGGTCAAGAACGCCTGCGACAAGGGTGTCAAGATCTTCGCCTATGACGGCGAGATCACCGAACCTTGCGCCTACAATATTTCCATTGATCAGACGGAAGCCGGCCGGGTGACGGCCCAGTGGCTGGCCGACAAGCTCGGCGGCAAGGGCGATATCGTGATCATCACGGGCGTACCCGGGACCTCTGTCGACAACCTGCGCACCGCTGCGGCCAAGGAGGTTTTCGCCAAATATCCTGATATCCATATCGTCGGCGAGGCCGTCGGCATGTGGAGCCAGGCGGTTGCCCGCACCGAGTTGTCCAAGATCCTCGCCACACGCGATTGGGGCCAGATCAACGGTCTGTGGATGCAGGTCGGCTGCTACACGGCCAACGCCATGCAGCTGGAAGCCGGCAAGAAGGCCGAGGAATTGATTCCATGCGCTGGTGAAGGCGCCAACGGCGGCCGCATCCAGATGCTGCCTGTGGGCACCGAGGTCGAGGGGGCGGCCTCTCCCTATGCGCCGCTCGGCGCGCCGCGCATCTCCTACGCTTCGCCGCCCTATTCCGGTGGTCTGGCGCTGAAGCTGGCGGTGGACGCGCTCGAGGGCAAGGATGTGCCGAAAAACACGGTTCTGCCGCTGCCGATCGTCACCAATGAAACCATCAAGCTCTGCCAGGAAGGCACCTGGGAAGAGATGAAGGCCGGCTGCAACGCCTTCCTGCCGTCGCTGGTGTCGAACCCCGGCTGGTTCGCCTCGATCTTCTCGGAGGAGACCCCGGAAATCGGACTGAACGCCGCCCTCGTCGGCCAGCCCGAGAACTGATACGCCTTTGACGCAAGCGGGGCGGCATGCGTGCCGTCCCGCCGTCAACTTCCACCCCCTTCGACATTCGCGCTGGAGTGAGATTGATGCAGGCCGGCACTGACGCCGCCGCGGTCACCGTCGCTGGAATCCGCAAGGCCTTTGGCGCGACGGTCGCCGTTGACGATGTCTCCTTCGACATCGCCCAAGGCACCGTGCATGCGCTGCTCGGCGAGAATGGCGCGGGCAAGTCGACCATCGTCAAGCTGCTCTCCGGCTTGCTGCAGCCCGATGCAGGCCAGTTCCGGATCAAGGGGCAGGCCGTATCGCTGGGCTCGCCGCGTGCCTCCCACGCCCATGGTATCCAGACCGCGTTCCAGGAAATGACCATGGTGCGCGATCTCAGCGTGCTCGACAACATGATGCTGCCCTATGCGCCGCTGGGGATCACCGGCATGATCCGCCGCCGGCAGGCGCGCGACGCAATTTCCGCCCACCTGGCCGAACTCGGTTTCCACGTCGATCTCGATCTTGAGGTCGGCACACTCGATCTGGCGGTACAGCAGAAGCTCGAGATCGCCCGCGCCATCTACCGCAATCCCTCCATCCTGCTGCTCGACGAGCCAACCTCGACGCTGGCGGGGCGCGATGTCGAATGGCTGGGACAGATCATTTCCAAGCTGCGCCATGAGGGGCGCACGATCGTCTTCATCTCGCACCGCATGCGCGAGGTACGCGCCTTCTGTGACGACCTCACCATCCTGCGCAACGGTAAGCACATCATCACCGAGGCTGTTGCCAATGTCAGCGATGCCGACGTGATCGAGAAGATCATCGGACGGTCGATCGCGCAGACCTTTCCGGCCAAGGCGGCAGATGCTGCAGCCCTCGGCGGGCCGGTGCTGGGGGTGCGCAATCTCAAGGCCGGGCGCAAGTTGCAGAACGCCTCGTTCGATCTGCACAAGGGCGAAATCCTCGGCGTGGCGGGCCTGCAGGGCATGGGGCAGAACGATCTGTTCCTGGCGCTGTTCGGCATGAACGCGGTGGCAAGCGGTGAAACGCTGATCGACGGACAGCCGGTGCGGATCACGTCACCGGCCGATGCGATCCGGCCCAACATCGGTCTCGGCCTGGTGCCCGAAGACCGCAAGACCGAAGGACTATTCCTCAAGCTCAGCGGCAAGGTCAATGCGTCGCTGCCGGCGATCGACCGGTTCCGCGCCGGCCCGCTGATCGATGGCAAGGCCGAAGAAGGTGCCGTCGCCCAAGCCTTCGGCACGGTCGAAGTCGATGGCCGTGCCATGTGGACCCGGGCCGGTGCGTTCTCGGGCGGCAACCAGCAGAAGATCGCCATCGCCAAGTGGCTGGTGGCGGAGAGCCGCATCCTGCTGCTGTTCGATCCCACACGCGGCATCGACGTCGGCACCAAGCACGAGCTCTATGTGATGATGCGCGATTTTGCGGCGGCCGGGGGTTCCATCCTGTTCCACTCGACGGAGATCCCCGAGCTTGTGCATCTCTGCGACCGTGTTCTTGTGTTCTATGGCGGCCACATGGTGGCGGAGGTGTCTCGCGAGCATCTCACAGAAGCGGCGATCATGCGGCCGGCGCTGGGGCATGAGGCGCATCATGACGCGTCACAGGGAGCGGCAGCATGAGTTCTGATGTGATGCCGTCAACCACCACCTCGCCAGCCAGCCGCCTGGCGCGGGCCTTCGCCCAGCATCGCGGTATGCTGGTGGCGCTGGTGGTGTTCCTCATCCTGATCGGCGTTGTCGACGCCATCAGTCCGGGTGCCCTCACCTATTTCGACGTCTCCTTCCTGTCGAGCGGCGGGGCCACCTCAGCGCTGGCGGCCATCGGCCAGACCATCGTCATCCTGTCGGGTGGCTTCGATCTCTCGGCCGGTGCCGTCATCTCGCTGGTCAATGCGGTGCTGGCGAGTTCTATGGACCCGATGGACATGGAGGCCAGCGTTCTGCTGTGGACGACCGTTGGCATCGGGATCGGCATGCTCACCGGCGCCTTCAACGGCTTCTTCATCGCGGTGCTGCGGCTGCAGCCGATCGTAGTGACGCTCTCCACCATGTTCATCATCCAGGGCGTCACGCTGCTCGTGCTCGACAAGCCCGGAGGCATGGTGTCGCCGTCGCTCGGCAACTTCTACCTGGGGGATGCCATCCCCGGTTGGCTGCCGATGCCGCCCGTGGTGATCGCGGTGACGCTTCTGGCCTGGGGCTGGCTCAAGAGCACAAGGGTGGGAACTGCCATCTACGCGGTCGGCAGCGACGCGGAAGCGGCGAAGTCGGTCGGCGTGCGCGTCGTCCTCACCCGCTTCCTCGTCTATGTGATCGCCGGCGGTTGCTATGGCCTTGCCGGTGTCTTCATCAGTGCCCAGACGGGAAGCGGCGATCCGCTGGTCGGCAATCCGCTGCTGCTCTCCATGTTCGCCGCGGTCGTCGTTGGCGGCACGAGGCTCGGCGGGGGCAAGGGCGGGCCGGTGGGGAGCGTGTTCGGTGCCTATATCCTGATGATCGTCGTCAACATCCTGCTGGTGCTGAACGTCTCGGCTTATTACTCGACCATCGCCGAGGCCTCCATTCTGATCCTCGCCGTATTGGCGGGCTCGATTACCCGCACTTCGACGCTGGCGGAACAGCTGCGGCTGCTCCGTACACGGATTGCAGCGCGCAGTGCCGGCATGCTGCCGTCTCAGCTGTCACGCGACGACAAGCGTCTGAATGTCACCTCCGGCCACAGGATGCAGGCGTTGAAGGCGGCGCCCAGCCTGTTTGTACGCAATGCCGAGACGCTCCGCTATGCGCTGCCGGCTTACATCTGCTTCATCGCTGTCGTCATCATTACCCAAGGCTGGCTTGGCAATGCCGTGCTCAACCCGACCTACTGGAATTCGCTGGTCGTGCTGTCGAGTTTCCTCGTCGTGCTGGCACTGGGGCAGGGCACCGTGATCCTCACCGGCGGGCTCGACCTGTCGGTGCCGTGGACCATCGGGCTGTGCGGCATCATTCTCGCCGGCATGGTGAAGGGCTCGGACGCGATGCTGATCTATGCCTTGCCGACCGTCATCGTCCTGTCGCTGCTGATCGGTCTGCTCAACGGCGTCGGTATCGTTTATCTCGGCCTGTCGCCCATCGTCATGACGCTGGCGACCAACGGGCTGCTGCAGGGCGCGGCACTGCTCTATTCGCAAGGCACACCTGACGGCTTTTCCTCACCCATGTTGCGCTGGGTCATGACCGGCAAAATACTCACCGTGACGCCGGTTGTGCTGTTCATGGTGCTGTTCGTCGCTGCCGCCGTGCTGCTGCTCAACCGCACGGCCTTCGGGCGCCGCGTCTACGGCATCGGCAACGGTGACCGGGCGGCGCGCATGTCGGGCATTCCGGTCGAGCGGACGCTGATCCTCGTCTACATGCTGTCGTCCTTCTGCGGCGGGCTTGTCGGCATCATGCTCACCGGTTTTTCCGGCCAGGCAAGCCTGGGCATGGGAGACGACTATCTGCTGCCATCGATCGCCGTGGTGGTGGTGGGCGGTGCGCTGATCACCGGCGGGCGCGGCCATTTCCTCGGCATGCTGGGCGGCGTGTTGCTGTTGACGGCCTTGCAGACGATGCTGGCGGGAACGACACTTCCTTACGCCACCCGCGCCATTGTCTTCGGTGCC
This sequence comes from uncultured Aestuariivirga sp., assembly GCA_964510815.1. Lineage (GTDB taxonomy): Bacteria > Pseudomonadota > Alphaproteobacteria > Rhizobiales > Aestuariivirgaceae > Aestuariivirga. Next base: position 9,891 of record CAZECZ010000039.1, on the reverse strand, counting down.
GTGGTGCTGGGCGCGGTGATCGCATTGCGCGACCGCAAGAATGAGAGATAGGGGGAAATCATGGATGCTTTGAGTGGCGTGAAGGGTCAGCGGGTTCTGGTGACGGCGGGTGCCTCGGGGATCGGCTTCGCCATTGCCAAGACGCTTCTTGGCATGGGGGCCAGGGTCGCCATCTGCGACATCTCCGAGGAGATGCTCGCCAAGGCGAGACCGGAGCTTCAGGGTGTGGAGACCTGCGTCGCCGACGTCTCGGTCGAGGCGGACGTCGATAACATGTTCGCCACGGTGACCGCGAAACTGGGCGGCCTTGATGCGCTGATCAATAACGCCGGAATCGCCGGACCCACCGGTGGCGTCGACGAGATCACGCCTGCCGATTGGCGGCGCTGCCTCGATATCTGCCTCACCGGGCAATTCCTCTGCGCCAGGTTGGCGACGCCAATGCTGAAACAGGCGGGCGGCGGCTCGATCGTCAACATGTCGTCGGCGGCGGGCCGCCACGGATACGCGTTCCGCACGCCTTATTCCTCCGCCAAGTTCGGCGTCATCGGCTTTACCCAGAGTCTCGCCAAGGAGCTGGGGCCGCACGGCATCCGGGTCAATGCCATCCTGCCGGGGATCGTCGAGGGTCCGCGAATGGACGGAGTCATCCGGGACCGGGCCAAGCAGGTGGGTGTCAGCTTCGACGAAATGAAAGCGCGCTACCTGGAAAAGGTGTCGCTCCGCAAGATGGTGAGCCCCTATGACGTGGCGGCGATGATCGCCTTCTTGCTGTCGGATGCGGGCGCCAACATTTCCGGCCAGTCGCTCAGTGTCGACGGCAACGTGGAAACCCTGTGAGTGTGACAATGAACAAGACGGCCATTATTGGAAGCGGTTTCATCGGCAGGGCTTGGGCCATCAGTTTCGCCCGGGCCGGATACGAGGTGAACCTGTGGGACCAGGATGCCAAGGCTGCCGGCGCCGCCCATGGCTATATCGCTGATGTGCTGGGCGATCTCGAGCGCAACGGCCTTCTGAACGGCCAGACGCCGAAGGATGTCCTCGCGCGTATTCATCCGCATACGGATATCAAGATGGCACTCGACGGCGTGGTGCATGTGCAGGAGAACACGCCGGAGAACCTCGACGTGAAAATCGAGGTTTTCAGGATGCTCGATCGGGAAGCACCAGCCGATGCGGTGATTGCCAGTTCGACGTCCGCGATCCTGCCGTCGAAGTTCACCGAGGGGCTCAAGGGCCGCCACCGTTGCCTCGTCATCCATCCGATCAATCCGCCCTATCTCATACCGGCGGCGGAGGTGGTGCCGGCACCCTGGACATCGCCGGAGACGATGGAGCGTGCCCGCAAGTTTCTGGTTGATGCCGGTCATGCGCCGCTGGTGATGAAGAAGGAACTCGACGGCTTCATCATGAACCGCATGCAGGGCGCGCTCTTGGAAGAGGCCTTCCGCCTGGTGGCCGACGGCTACGCGACGGTCGAGGATGTCGATACCGGCATCCGCGACGGGCTGGCGCTGCGCTGGTCGTTCATGGGGCCGTTCGAAACCATCGACCTCAACGCGCCGGCGGGCATCCGCGACTATTGCGAGCGCTATCAGGGAATCTATTCCAACCTGTTCCCGCAGATGCAGCGCCGTGTGGACTGGGCCGGCCCGGTGATGGACCAGATCGAGGCGGAACGCCGCAAGCGGCTTCCCGCCGACAAGCTGCAGGACCGGCAAAAATGGCGCGACCGCAGGCTGATGGCCTTGGCGGCACACAAACGTAAATCGACCAAAGAGATTGGAGGCTGACATGGCCAAACGCACCGAGGGCGCACCGCAGAGCGGCGGCAAGGTCATCATCACCTGTGCCGTGACCGGCGCGATCCACACCCCCACCATGTCGCCCTATCTGCCGATCACGCCCGACCAGATCGCCAGCGAGGCCATCGCGGCGGCCGAGGCCGGAGCTGCCATCCTGCATCTTCATGCGCGGGACCCTGAGACCGGCAAGCCGGACCAGACGCCCGAGGCCTTCGCCCGCTTCCTGCCGCGCATCAAGCAGTCGACCAATGCCGCGATCAACATCACCACCGGCGGCAGTCCCTACATGAAGGTGGAGGAGCGCGTGAAGCCCGCCGCCACCTTCAAGCCGGAAGTGGCCTCGCTCAACATGGGCTCGATCAATTTCGGCCTCTACCACCTGCTCGACAAGTACAAGGAGTTCAAGTTCGAGTGGGAGAAGACCCACCTCGAAGCGACGCGCGATCTCGTCTTCCGCAACAGCTTCAAGGATATCGAGTATATCCTCCAGACCTGCTACGACAACGGCACGCGCTTCGAGTTCGAATGTTATGACATCGCGCACCTCTACAACCTCGCGCATTTCGCCGACCGCGGCCTGGTGAAGCCGCCGTTCTTCGTGCAGTCGGTGTTCGGCCTCTTGGGCGGCATCGGTTCGCATCCCGAAGACGTGGCCCATATGAAGCGCACGGCAGACCGGCTGTTCGGCAAGGAGTTCCGCTGGTCGGTGCTGGGGGCCGGCGCCAGCCAGCTCCGCATCGCGGCGCAGTCCGTGTCACTCGGCGGCAACATCCGCGTCGGCCTGGAGGACAGCCTGTGGGCCGGCAAGGGCAAGCTGGCCAAGTCCAATGCCGACCAGGTGACGCTTGCCCGCAAGATCATCGAAGGTCTGGGCCTGTCGGTGGCGACGCCAGACGAGGCGCGTGAGATCCTCAGCCTCAAGGGTGCGGACCAGGTGGCGTTCTAGGAGGGGATCATGCTGCGGATCGAAGTCGTTTGCGACATTCCGAATGCCTTGGGCGAAGGACCTTTGTGGGATGTTCAGGAGCAGCGCCTCTACTGGATCGATTCCTATGGGCCCTCCATCTTTTCGTGCGATGCCGATGGCGGTAACCGCAAGTCGTGGGATGTGCCGAAGCAGATCGGCTCCATGGCGCTGCGCGAGAAGGGCGGTGCCGTCCTGTCGCTGCGCGATGGATTCTACGGCTTCGATTTCGGCACCGGGACCTGTTCGCTCATCTATGAAACCCACCCCGGGGAAATCCGTCCACGGATGAATGACGGGAAGGTCGACCGGCAGGGCCGGTTCCTGGCGGGCTCCATGGATTTCCAGGAGCAGGATGGTGTCGGCTCGCTTTACCGGCTTGATCCGGACCTGAGTGTCGAGAAGCTCGACCAGGGCATCATCTGTTCCAACGGCCCGTGTTTCAGCCTTGATGGCAAGACCTTCTACTTCGCCGATACCGGCCACAACGTGATCTATGCCTATGACTATGATATCGAAACCGGACGGCCCTTGTCGCGCCGCGTGTTCGCCAGTTTCGACAATCTGCGCGGGCTTCCCGACGGGGCGACGGTGGATGCCGAAGGCTATGTGTGGAGCTGCGAGGTGTATTCGGGGCGCCTGATCCGCTTCGATCCCAGTGGCGTCGTCGACCGTATCGTCGGCCTGCCGGTGCAATCGACGACGAGCTTGATCTTCGGCGGCCCCGATCTCGACATTGTCTACGTGACGTCGATGGGGAGGCCGCACAATGGCGCATACCATCGCGAGAAGGAGGCGGGCTTCCTGTTCGCCGTGCATGGTCTGGGTGTGAAGGGCGTGGCAGAGCCGCGCTTCAAGGGTTGATGAGGAGGATCGCATGAAGATTGATGTTCTGGTCGATGTGAAGACGACGCTGGGCGAGGGCCCGCTGTGGGATGTCGAGCAACAGCGGCTCTACTGGATCGATGCCGCGGGCATGCGGGTGTTTCGCGCGACGGCAGAGGGTGCCGAGGTCCGCGCCTGGGACGTGCCGTCCCGCGTCGGCTCGATCGCCATCCGCAAGGATGGCAAGGGTGCGATCTGCTCGCTGGCCAAGGGCTTTTACGCGCTCGATTTCGGCACCGGCGATTGCACGCTCATCGCCGACATCGAGAAGGACCAGCCCAACAACTGGATTAATGACGGCAAGGTCGACCGTCGCGGACGGTTCTTCGCCGGCACCATGGACAGTCAGGAATCCGGTCCCAACGGAGCGCTTTACCGCCTCGACCCGGACATGAGCGTCACCAAGGTCGAGTCCGGTATCATCGTGTCCAATGGTCCATGCTGGAGCCCGGACGACAAGATCTTCTATTTCGCCGATTCCTGGTCGGGCGAAATCTGGAAATATGACTACGATGTCGAGACCGGCAAGGTTTCCAACCGCAGCGTGTTCACCAAGGTCAACACCGCGAACGGCGGTGCCGCCGATGGTGCGACCGTCGACGCCGAGGGTTGTGTCTGGAGTGCCAATGTCTACGACAGCAAGCTCTACCGCTACACGCCCGACGGCAAAGTGGAACGCATCATCGAGATGCCGGTGAAGAAGGTGACGAGCGTCAATTTCGGCGGACCGAACATGGACGTGCTCTACGTGACGTCGATGGCGAAACCACCGCTGCCGCGCTTCCCCGGAGACGGCGTGCTGCGCGGCAGCCTGTTCGCTATCACCGGGCTTGGCATCAAGGGCATTCCGGAACCGCGCTTCGGCGCGTGAAGCCAGGTCTTATCGCTATTCCGGCAGGCCGGCCTGGCGCAAGCCATCCAGCAGCATGTCGCGGTGCGGCGGGCTGGTGACCGGCAGCACGCGGTCGAAGAAGGACACGCAAACGTCCGGCATCTTGGCGATGGCGCGGCGGACCGCATCGGCGGCCTCGTCCTGCCGTTTCAAATGTCCGAGTCCCGTCAACTCGCCGACATGAGCGAAGATCGCGGCGTTGTTCTGCTGCTGGGCGCGGCGTGACCAATCGATGGCCTGCTCGAACTCGCCGTCCATCATCAGGGCGATGGCGCGGCTTGCCATGAAGGCCCACGTCACGGGGTCGAGCGGGCTCAGGCGGATGGCCTCGTCCAGCGACATGATGGCGTCCCGTGATTGTCCCAGATGCCAGAGTGCGTGGCCGCGGCCGAAGTGGGCCATGGCGAAGCTGGGGTTGAGGCGGATCGCCTTGTCGGCAGCGACGACACCTTCGTCCGATTTACCCGTCACGATGAGGCAGCGGGTCAGGGAGGCATAGCCCAAGGGATCGAATTCATCGAGTTCGATGGCCATGCTGGCCTCGGCGATGCTTTCGGCAATATCAACTGCGCGGTCCGGCGTGCTGTCCAGCAGGACATAAACGTAAAGCGCCAGCGCCAGGCCCGCATGGGCCGATGCAAAGCGGGGATCGAGGGCAATCGCCCGGCGGAACAAGGCAAGCGCCTGGTCCCGTTCGTCGCGGTGATAGCGGAACATCTGCCAGAGGCCACGCTGATAGGCCTCCCACGCATCGAGATTCTCGGGCGGCTTGCGCAGAGCCCGGTTGCGCTCGTTGCTGATCAATTGTGGCTCGATGGCCGACACGATGGCGCGGACCACCTCATCCTGGATTTCGAAGATGTCCTCAAGCTGCCGGTCGTAATGCTCGGCCCACAGGGTCTGGTCCTCGGCGGCATCGATCAGCTTGGCGGTGATGCGGAGCCGGTTGCCGGCACGGCGCACGCTGCCGTCAACGAGATAGCGGACTCCAAGCTTGGCGCTGATTTCCTTCGGCCCCACGGTGCCGCCCTTATAGGAAAACGACGAATTGCGTGAAATGACGAAGAGCGAGCGAAACTTGGAAATTTCAGTAATCAGGTCCTCGCTGATGCCTTCCGCCATGAACTCCTGTTCGGGATCATTGCTCAGATTCACAAATGGCAACACGGCGATCGTCGGTTTCTTTCCCGCCTGCGGCGCGGGCGGTGACGGAGATGTGGGCGCTGGTGCTGGACCTGTGGCGCGGATTTCCTCCATGGTGGCGGCGGTCAATGGCTCGGGCGTGGTGTCGAGTTCCTGCTTCAGGCGGGCTGCAAGGTCCTGATAATGCCGCACAGCTTCGGCACGCCGGCCGAGGGCGGCAAGTGCCTTCATGACAAGCCGGTGGGCGTCCTCGCGGAATTCGTTGCGGGAGATGCAGGCCGTTGCGCGCGCCAGTGCTTCAGATGCACGTCCGGCCTCCAGCTCCAATGCTGCCAGATTGACCAACACGTCTGCCGACAGTTCGCCGAACCGGTGGCGTTCGCGGGTCAGCCACTCCTCGAACAGCGGCTCGCGGATATCGATGCCAGCGAGGAAGCCGCCCTGAAGGAGATTGGCGGCGGCTTGCAGCGCGTCAACTGTACCGGTGCGGGCGAGGCGTTCGGCATCGGCGATATCGGACTCCAGCAAGGAAGAATCGAGCGATAGCGTATTGTCGTTGGAGATCAGGAGGTCAGGTCCGACCGCCTTGCGAAGCCGCACCAGGGCCTGGCGGATGTTCTGCCTTGCTTGCTCGTCGAAGTGTGATCCCCAGAGAAGCGCCGCAACTTCCTCGCGCTGCACCGGCCGGTCAGCAACCGCGAGGTAGGCGAGAAGTCCACTGAGCTTGCTGCTCGACAGCGTGACTGGATTTTCCGATCTCGTGAGATCGAATGGCCCCAGCAGCTTGAGGCGCCACGTCATCTCCACTCCTCCGCAGCGTATGCACAACCTGTCACGCGCTTTTCACGCCGGATTGGCGGCGATCCACCCATGCCTGTGACGTTGGCGGTGTTGAGTAGGTCCATCAAATCACAGGAGGACCGCCATGACCAGTATCCCGTCACAGACTGTTACATCGTTCCGCCGAAACCTCGCTGGCGTCGTTTCGCAAGGCTCGAGCCTGATCCGCCGCCTCTTCGTCAACTGGCGGGATCATGGTGCTGTGGATCAGCTGTGGCGCCTCGATGACAGGCTGCTGCGTGACTCCGGCCTCGACCGCAGCGACGTGGAGTGGGCAATGCATCTGCCGCTCACCATCAACCCCAAGGAAGCACTTCGCACCCGCGTCCGGAAGCAGTGACGGACGCCTCATCGGCTAACACATGGGAGAAGCATCATGAACTGGATGATCGGTGGCGTTTACGGAGACCTGTACCGCATCGCGATGGGCGACAGGCGAGAGGGTGCCCAACTCGACGAGTGGGAGATCGAGCGGCGAATGGGCGAAGCCAACACGCATTCCTCTTCTCAAGACGGGCGTTATTGGCATCGCGTCGCGACGTTCGCCAAGCGGATCTGTTCCGTCGTCTCTCTGGTTCGTGCACCGGCCCCGGATGTAGCCCAGAACGCTGAAGACGATAGCGCCGCAGCTCACCAAACGCGCAGAAGGCGTATAGCCATGTGGTACCCCAACATCGACGAACGAACCTTTCTCCGGTTGCAGAGCGTGGAATTTCGCCATCAACATCGTGGCAGCAGTGGCCAGTCCTTGAACCACCCAGGGCAATCGATCCTGCGCGCTGTCACCATTCTCAGTGGATATTTGCGGCGGACGTTGAGAGTTCGCCGCGACGAGAAGGCCGTGGCGGCATCGACATTTCCGCGCAGCGGCTGATCGGCGGTTGTGTTGCGGCACAGGGCACGGCATAGAAGCGCCCATGGGTTGGCGTGACATCAACATGAACCGGCGAAGGCCGCAGCCGCGCGTGGCCTTCGTGGCAGACGTGCCCGGTGCCGACCGGGCAGCGCAGGTGCTGGCCAAGGCTGCTGCCGCGGCAATCGGCCTTGCCTCTCAACAATTGGGCGAGAGCACAACTGGTGGGGCGTTCCTGACGGGGTACCTGTTTGGATATGCGCGGCAAGGGGCCTTGCGCGATGGCGTGGACGGTGAGCGCGAGAGCATGTCGGCGTTGGCGCAGGCGCTTGCCGGCGTCTTGCCAGAGCGATGGGACATCGATCCTGGACAGATCGAGTTCGTGCAACGTGCAACGGCAGACCGGATGCCGCGGACGAGGCTTCGGGCCACGGATGCCGGGGTGGATGCCGGATATCTGGTGGGGCATCTGGAAGCGCTCTGCGGTACAGAGAAACTGCTGCGGTTGGCACTCTTGCGGATGGAGCAGGGTGGCGACCAAGCAGCGCAAGACTTCCTCACCGATTGCGATGTGGCGGCGGACCCGATGCAGACGCGAAACCCCACGCTTGCCTTGCGGTTCCACGGCGAGGAGCGCGAGGTGATCCGCCGGGCCTTCGCTCCGCGCTGATCAGGGCCTCAAGCGCTGCCTGGCCAGCCCGCACCAATAGGCGACACCAGGTGCAATGGCATCGTCATTGAAGTCATAGGCCGCGTTGTGAAGCGGCTCGGCGCAATGCGGCACGCCAACGCCATTGCCGATGAAGGCGAAGTTGCCGGGCCGGTGTTCGAGGAACAGGCCGAAGTCTTCCGATCCCATCATCGGTGGATAGGCACTATTGACTGCGGCGTCTCCCATCACGTCGCGAGCGGCGGCCAGCGCCTCCTCGGTTTCCGCCTCGTGGTTGATGGTGGAGGCGAAGACGTGGAGGTAGTCGACCTCTGCGATGCTGCCGAAAGCCTTTGCGATGCCTTCCGCCTGGGCGCGCATCTCGGCCTCGATCATCTGCTGCACGGGTGCCGTGAAGCTTCGCGCGTCGCCCTTGAGCGTCACATTCTCAGGCAACACGTTGACGGCGCCATCGGTCAGGAATTCGGTGACCGACACCACGCCCTGTTCCATGGGATCGAGCCGGCGCGAGACGATCGACTGCAGCGCCACGACGATGTGGGAGGCGGTGACGATCGGGTCTTTCGCCCATTGCGGACGCGCCGCGTGGCCGCCCTTGCCCTTGATCCGGATCTCGAAATTGTCCTCCGCCGCCATGACCGGTCCGATCCTGGTACCGAAATGCCCGACGGCAAGACCCGGCATGTTGTGGAGGCCATAGAGTTCGTCGATGCCGAAGCGCTCGAGCACCCCGTCAGCGATCATGGCGCGCGCCCCTTGGCCGTGTTCCTCGGCGGGCTGGAACAGGAACACCAGGCGGCCGGAGAAATCGGGATTGGCAGAGAGTTCGCGGGCAGCACCCAGCAGCATGGTGGTGTGGCCGTCATGGCCACAGGCATGCATGCGGCCCGCATGGTTCGAGGCGTGGGGAAGGCCGGTCCTTTCGGTGATCTTCAGGGCATCCATGTCGGCCCTGAGCGCCACGGTGCGGTTGGAGCCGGCGCGCTTGCCGTGAAGCACACCCACGACACCAGTCCTGCCGATGCCTGTGGTCACTTCGATCCCCGGCATGGCACGGAGCTTTTCGGCGACGAAGGCGGAGGTCTTCACCTCCTCGAAGCCGAATTCGGGAATGGAATGGAGATGGCGGCGCCAGCCGATCAGCTCATCGAGATTCGGGATGGCCGGCGCCACCGCTTCAACCCCTCGGCGGGATCACGCCCTTCTTGAGGAGGAAACAGCCGTAAAAGCGCGTCTCACCCGTGACGATGACGGCGTAGGCCTTCTTCGCCTGCTCGTAGAAGGCGAAGCGTTCGACGGAACCCATGGGCCAGGACTTGCCCTCCCACTTGTCGATGACGGCCTGCACTTCGGCCTGTACCGGCGGGATCTCGGTGGGCTTGCCGACGATTTCCATGCGGGACGCCGGTTTGTCGACGAAGCTGTCGAGTGGCATGACCGAGAGGATGGCGTCGATGGTTTCGGCAGCGGTGAGGTTGTCCATGCGCAGGAGTTTGCCGTTGACTGTCTGGCGGGCCACCGAGTCGGCGGGGAAATTGGTGTCGCAGATGACGAGGTCGTCGCCATGGCCCATGGCGCGAAGGCAGCGGATCACGTCGGCATTGAGCCGGTTGTCGAAGTTGCGAAGCATGAGGTCCTCCCGTGTAGGAGGGGGAGGCTAGAGAGAGGCGGCCCCGCCCGTCAATAGCCCTCGGGCTTGCCGGGCACTTTCACCAGCGCCTCGCCTTCGAGCACCAGCGTGCCGCCGACCTTGCAGCGGCAGGCGAGTTTCACGCGGCGGCCCTTTTCCGTGAGTTCAAGCACTTCGACGCTGGCCTCTACATGGTCGCCGATCCT
>CAZECZ010000038.1:0-31700 GCA_964510815.1 uncultured Aestuariivirga sp. | reverse complement strand
CCGCGAGCATGAGATCGGCGGCGACGATGGAAATGCCGATGGTCACCAGCGTCTGGCGGAGATCGTCACCCTCCAGCCTGCGGAATACCAGCACCTGCAGCAGGACCCCCGCGACCGCCATCGACAGCATGCCCCCGGCTACGCCCAGCAGCCACAAGCCGGTCCAGTCCGCCACCGTGTAACCCACATAGGCGCCGAGAAGGTACAGCGAGCCATGCGCCAGATTCACGTTGCGCATCAGCCCGAAGACCAGGGTGAAGCCGCTCGCCACCAGGAAATAAAGCCCAGCCACGGTGACGCCGTTGAAGATGGCATTGACGAAGGTCTTCTTTGGACCCATCAGCGCCACCAGCCAGTCCGGCCATACGGCAAAGAACATCCACAGGATCACGGCAGCCGCCAGCAGGGCAACGATGCCCCAGTTCTGGCGGGCCGTGAGCCCTGCGGAGGATCTGGTGTCCGTCAGGCTCATGCGCTGAGACGGCGTCCCTGGGCGTTCATCTTGGGTGCCTTGTGGAACTGACCGTCCTTCATGATCGCGAGGATGCGCGACTTGTCCTGCAGGATGCGCACGTTGGAGACCGGATCGCCGTCGACCAGAAGCATGTCGGCGAGGTAGCCTTGCTTGATCATGCCCAGCTCATCGCCCATGCCCATGATCTGGCCACCATACTTGGTGCCGGCGATGATCGCCTCCATCGGCGAGAAGCCCAGCATCTCGACGAAATATTCGAGGTCCTTGGCGTTGGTGCCCTGCGGCGTCCAGGCGAAGCCGTAGTCTCCGCCGATCAGCACGCGGATTCCGCGCTTGTGCATCTTGCGGCAAGTCTCGACCGCATGCTCGAGTTCGCGCTCATAGGCCATGGTGACCGGTGTGCCGGGCTTGATGCCCCATTCGGCGGCACCACGCGAGGTCTGGATCAGCCACGCCAGGCCGGGTGCCACGAAATGCTTGTCCTTGTTGGCCTCCAGCATGTCGAGGGCTTCCTCGTCGGCGAACGAGGCGTGGTAGATGTTCTGGATGCCGTGGCGTACGCACTGCTTGACCGAGCCTGACGAGCGCGCATGGGCGGAGAGCACCTTGTTGCGGCAACGCGCCTCCTGCGCCGCCATGGCCACTTCTTCCTCGGACATCGGCGTCTCTTCCGCTCCCATACCGGTGATCTCTTCGCCCGACAGGTTGAGCTTGATCGAGTCGACGCCATACTTGATCAGCGTACGGACGGTGCGGCGGATCTCCTCCGGTCCCGACACGACGAGGCCGAGATTGAGGCCTTCATGCGGAATGTGCGAGGGTGCTGCATCGCCAAGCCCGCCCACGGTGGTGATCTCGGGGCCGGCGGCGAGATAGCGGGGTCCGGGAAAGCGTCCCTCGTTGATGAAGCGCTTGGCGACCACATCGAGCCGCGGCTTGGCGGCCGCGGCACCGCGCCCGGCGGTGAAGCCGGCATCGAGCACGATCTTGGCCATCTCCATGGTGACCAGCATGTGCTCCTCGACCTCCATCATCTGGATCGGATCGATGCCCGGCGCATTGTTCCAGGAGAGATGAAGATGGGCGTCGATGAGGCCCGGCATCAAGGTGGCGCCCATGCCGTCGATCACCGTCTGGCCGCCACCCATGGAGCTTGACGAGGAAAAGCGCGACGAGCCCTTGGCGATGGACTTGATGCGGTTGCCCTGCACCAGCACCTCGCCGGTATAGGGATATTCTCCCGTGCCGTCGAGCACCCGGACATTGGTGAACAGCACGCCGCCGCCATTGCTGCCGCCGTTCCAGGCATTGCCATTATCAGCCATGTCGTCTCCTCCATGTTCGCCCCGGCTCGACGTGTTCTTGTTGCGCCGGTGATAGTCGGTTCAGTCCTTCAGCGGCGGATGCTCCGCACGAAATCGGATAGCAGCCTGGCGCAATCGAACGGCTTCTCGATCATGGTCCAGTGGCCGCAATGGCCGAGCACCTTGACTTTCGAACCCTTGATCCTGTCGCCCATCACCTGCGCCACGCTCGGCGGTGCGATCGCGTCTTCGTCGCCGGTGACGATCAAGGTTGGGCAGCGGATCATCCGGAGATCCGCCGCAGTGCCGCTGGCCAGCGCCTCGCAGGTCTGCGCGAAGCCTTCGGCGTCCTGGCGCATGTGACTCTCGCGCACAAAGGCCGCGGCAACAGGGTTTGACGATTTCGCCGACGATGACAGTCCGGCGTTGGTGACCTGGTCGGCCACCACGCACATGCCTTCGCTGCGCGCCAGTTTCGCGCGGTCGCGGAGCCGCGCGCGTGCGGCATCGGCCGGCTCCAGAATGGGGCCAAACAGCGTGAGGCTCAGCACACTGTCTCCCAGCTTCTCCGCAACATGCTGGCTGATGAGCGTACCCATGGAGTGGCCGACGATATGCAGCGGCGCGGCGCCAAGGACCCGCACCGTATCGATCATCGCCTCGGCAAGGCCCTCGATCGTCAGTGGTTCATGCGGCAGCGGCGAGCGCGCCGACCCCGGCAGGTCTGGCCGGATGCAGCGGAAGCCGGACAATGCGCCAAGCAGCGGCTGGAAGCTGTTGGACGAGCCGCCAAGCCCATGCACGAAGAGGATCGGCGGACCATCGCCCTCCACTTCGGCCTTGAGCCAGCGGGTCGCCACGGTGCTCATGCGGCGGTCTCTCGCACCTGGTTTTCGAGAACGCCGATGCCGGAGATCTCGATCTTCATCACGTCGCCATCACGGAGATACTTCGGCGGTTTGTAGCCGATGCCGACGCCGGCGGGCGTACCCGTGGCAATGATGTCGCCGGGTACCAGCGTGATCCCTTGCGAGATCGTTTCGATGAGGGTGGGCACGTCGAAGATCAGATCGGCCGTGTTCGCGTCCTGGCGCAATTCGCCGTTGATCCAGCAGCGGACACCGGTGCTGGCGAGGTCGATCTCGTCACGTGTCACCGCCCACGGCCCCATCGGCCCGAATGTGTCCTGCGACTTGCCAAGCAACCATTGGCTATGCCGCCCCTGAAGATCGCGCGCCGTCACATCGTTGAGGATGGTATAGCCCCAGACATGATCGAGGGCGTCAGCCTTGCTGATGCCGCGCCCGCCCTTGCCGATGATGACGGCAAGCTCCGCCTCGTAGTCGATCGCGGTAGAAACCGACGGCGCGAGACGCACCGGCACACGATGCGCCACGACACATTCCGGCACCTTGGAGAAGATGATGGGATGCGGCGGCACGTCGCCCTGCGCCGCGCTGGAGTCGAAACCGCTTGAGGCAAACTCCTTGGCATGGGCGTGGTAGTTCTTGCCGACACAGAAGATGTTGCGGACGGGCAGCGGGACCGGCGCTTCAAGAATGGCTTCGCGCAGCGGCATCGGTTGGAGGAGCGGCGGAAGCGGATTGCGAGCGATCAGGGCCAGCAGGCCCCGGCTGGCCTCTTCCAGCGAGTCATCGAACGGCGCTATGGTCTGGCGCTCGACATCCACGGCACCGACACGGCGCTCGCCGCCGACCCGAAAGGTCGCAATCTTCATCCCACCTCCTATTTTGAACCAATTTCATGATTGGTTCTTATTTTGATCAAGAATGGCGAGTCTTTTCGCCCGTTGCAAGCGCTATTTCATGCAAACTGCTCGACACAACTATACCACTGGGTATATTGGTTCAAAATCGTTCACCATCAGGTTTTCGCATGCCCGCCCGAAAAACCTCGACCGTCGCTGAGGAACTGCGCAAGCGCATCGCCGCCGGCGAATGGCAGGCCAATGCCGCCATGCCCAATGAGCGGGACCTCGCAACCGGCTTCGGTGTCGCCCGCAACACCATTCGCGGTGCCCTCGCCGCGCTGGAGGAGGAAGGGCTCATCAGCCGTCAGGTCGGGCGCGGCACCATCGTCAAGCAACAGCCGAGTGACGAGCTCAAGCTGATCCTCGACAAGTTCGCCGGCGCCAGCCCGCTCGACATCCTCAATCTGCGGCTTATCATCGAGCCGCAGGTGGCGGCATCCGCGGCCATCAATGCCAGTGCGCGCGACCTCGCGGCCATTGACGAGGCCGACGCCGAGGCCAGCCGCAACGAGGACGTCGCCGCTTATGACCAGTGGGACAACAGCTTCCACGCCCTGATCTACCGGGCCACCCACAACGACTTCCTCATCGACTTCTGGAACCTGCTGGCGATCGTACGCTATCGCGAACCCATGCAGGTGATCCGCCACCGCGGCTTCACCCTCGCGCGCCGCAACGCCTATTGCATCCAGCACCGGCAGATCCGCGACGCGTTGCACGGCCGCAATTCGACGGCGGCTCATGACGCCATGAAACTCCATCTCGCCGCGAGGCGCCGCAACTATTTCGGAGACTGACCTTGGCGACCTCCACGAGCAGATCGGCCATCGCGACGGCATCCGGCAAGCCGGCCATGAGTGCGGAGATCCATACCCTGCTCCAGCGGATCTCCGGCACCAGCCCCGTCGACGTCATGGCCGTGCGCCTGATGGTCGAACCCCACGCCGCGGCCCAGGCGGCTGCCAGCGCCACCTCTGCCGAACTCGAAGCGATCCGCAACTGTCACGACCGTGCGGCGGCCGAAGCCGACCCAAACGAATTCGAGAAGCGCGATGCCGAGTTTCACGCGCAGATCTTCCTGGCGACCCGCAACGAGCTTCTGGTTTCACTGCACGATATTCTTCGTGTCATCCGTAACCAACCTTCATGGGTGGAAATCAAGCGCCGTAGCGCCTCCGACGCACGGCGGCGGGCCTATTGCGAAGAACACGATCAGATCGTGCGAGCGCTGCTGGACCACGATCCCGATGCGGCGGCGCAGGCGATGCGGGCCCATCTGCTGACAGTGAATCAGAATCTCTTCGGCGGCACCGGCCTCGTGTAAACGCGATCAGCAGATCCGCGGCAGCTGTTCTCCGGCGAGCCAGTCGACGACGCGGATACCGCCAAACCCGGTCTTCATCTGCACCATGCCAGTCTCGTCTTCTGTCACCACGCCGATCTGCGCCGCATCCCGGCCCAGTGGTTGACCGCGCATCACGCCGAGCAGTGTTGAAGCATCATTTGCCTCGCAGAAGCAGACGAGCTTTCCTTCATTCGCCACATAGAGCGGATCGAGGCCCAGCAATTCGCATGCGCCCTTGACGCCCGGCCGGATTGGAATGGCAGCCTCGTCCAGCATCATGCCGACACGGGCATGGGCGGCAATCTCGTTGAGCGCCGTGGCGAGCCCGCCGCGTGTGGGATCGCGTAGCATGGCGATGCCGGGAACGGCCGCCACCATGTCCGCGACCAGCCCATGCAGGGCGGCTGAATCGGAGAGAATATCGGTCTCGAAGTCGAGCGCCTCACGCTTCGACAGGATGGCAACACCGTGATCGCCGATGGTGCCCGAGATCAGGATGGCTTGCCCCGGCCTCACACGATGCGGACCGATATCGACGCCATCCGGCACGACCCCCAATCCCGTCGTCGTGATGAACACGCCATCAGCCTTGCCCTTCTCCACCACCTTGGTGTCGCCGGCGACAACGGGCACACCGGCATCGCGCGCGGCATTTGCCATGGAGATCACGATCCGCTCGAGATCGGCCAGCGGAAAGCCTTCCTCCAGGATGAAGCCGGCTGTGAGATAGAGCGGCCTCGCACCCGCCATGGCGACGTCGTTCAATGATCCGTGGACAGAGAGCGAGCCGATGTCGCCGCCGGGAAAGAACAACGGGGCGATGACGTGCCCGTCGGTCGACATCACCAGCCGGCCACCTTGCGCCGGCAGCAGGGCGGCGTCATGACCCTGGTTGAGAAAGGCATTGCCGAGATGGCGGTGGAACAGATTGCGGATGAGATCGGCCGTCGCCCGCCCGCCGCCGCCATGGGTCATATCGACGTGGCCGGACAGCATCCTCATTCCGCCGCCCCGGCGTGACCAGCCTTGTGGCGATGGCGGCCATAGGTCCAATAGGCGGCACAGGCTCCTTCCGACGACACCATGCACGAGCCCATCGGCGTCTCGGGCGTGCACACCGTGCCGAACAGCTTGCACTCCGTGGGCTTCTTCTGGCCGCGCAGGATCGCCGGGCATTCGCACGACTTCACCTCGCGCGATGCCTTGGGGCTGAGCGCGAAGCGGCGTTCGGCATCGTAGGCACCATAGGCTTCGCGGATACGGAGCGCGCTCAACGGCACGGTGCCGAGGCCGCGCCACTCGAAATTCTCGCGGAGCTCGAAGACCTCGGCCGTCAGCGCCTTGGCCTTGAGATTGCCTTCGCGGGTTACCGCGCGGGTATATTCATTCTCGACCTCGGCGCGGCCCCCGTTCACCTGCCGCACCAGCATCAGCACCGATTGCATGACGTCGAGCGGCTCGAACCCGGCAATCACGACGGGTTTGTTGAAGGACGTGGCGCACGCTTCGTAAGGCTCCGATCCGATCACCGTGCTGACATGCGAGGGGCCGAGGAAACCGTCGATCTTGGCCGCTTCCGCGCCAGTGGATTGCAGGATGGCGCCGATGGCGGGCGGTGTGAGCACGTGATTGCAGAAGACGGAGAAATTGCCGAGCCCCTCAGCCTTGGCCTGCGTGATGGCGACGGCCGTCGGCGGCGTCGTGGTCTCGAAGCCGATGGCGAAGAACACGACTTCGCGCGCAGGATTGTCATGCGCGGTCTTCAGCGCATCCTGAACCGAGTAGACCATGCGGACATCGGCCCCGGCGGCTCTGGCGCGGATCAGCGAATGTTGCTTCGTGCCAGGCACGCGCATCATGTCGCCATAGGAACAAAGGATGACGCCGTGCGCTTCGGCGAGTTCGATGGCATCGTCGAGCCGCCTGACCGGCAGAACGCAGACGGGACAGCCCGGCCCGTGGACGAAATGCACATTGGACGGCATCAGGTCCTTGACGCCATGGCGGAAGATGGCATGGGTGTGCCCGCCGCAGAATTCCATGAAATGATAGTCGCACGCCGGATCGGCCTCACGCGCGATCTGTGCTGAGAGCTTCTCTGCAATGGTGCGGTCGCGGAACTCGTCAACGTACTTCATGACGGTGGACCTGCCATCTCGCCAATCTCGTCGGAGAGAATTCCGGCTTCGGCCATCAGGGCGAGCGTGCGTTCGGCATCCTCCGGGCTCACCTTGTGGAGCGCGAAGCCGACATGGATCAGCACGTAGTCACCGACCGCGGCATCGTCGACCAACGCGAGGGAGATGCGCTTCTTGACGCCTTCGAACGACACCACGGCCATGGCATCGCCTTCGAGCGAGAGGATCTTGGCGGGAATGGCAAGGCACATCGGCGAACCCTACTCTGCTGCCGCTTTTGAGCGGCGTGCCAAAACTGAATCGCGCGCCGCTTCAAGCCACGCCAGCCATTGATCCATGCCCTCGCCGCTCCTGGCCGAAACTTTCAGCAGGTCGACCATGGGATTGACCTTGCGGGCATTGGCGATGGCGCGATCCACCTCAAAGTCGAGATGCGGCAGGAGATCGGTCTTGCTCAACAGCACCAGATTGGCCGCAGCAAACATGTCGGGATATTTGAGCGGCTTGTCCTCGCCCTCGGTAACGGAGAAGATCACCACCTTGTGTGCTTCGCCGAGATCGAAGGCGGCCGGGCAGACCAGGTTGCCGACATTCTCGATGAACACGATGGAGCGATCTGCGGGCGCAAGGCCGTCAAGCGCGCGCTCGACCATGGCGCCATCGAGATGGCAGCCCTTGCCGGTATTGATCTGGATCGCCGGTGCGCCGGTTGCGCAGATGCGCTCGGCATCGGCGGAGGTCTGCTGATCGCCCTCGATCACCGAACAGGCGCAACGATCGTTCAGCCTACGGATGGTTTCGACCAGAAGCGACGTCTTGCCAGATCCGGGGCTCGACATGAGATTGAGGGCGAGGATGCCGCGCGCGTCGAAATGATCGCGATTGCGCGCCGCGTGGGCGTTGTTCTTGGCGAGGATGTCGCGCTCCAAGCGGATAAGCCGGCTCTCGGGCCCAGGCGCGAGCTCATAGGTGAACAACTGCGCCTGATCCTGAACCTTGCTGTCGCCGCAACCACAAACGGAGCACATCATGTCACCTCCAGTTCCTTGACCCTCAGGTCTTCGCCGCCCGTCACCCGCAGATTGTGCGACCCACACTGCGGGCATGGATCGAAACGCCGCAAGAGAACGGTCGACGCCCCGCAATCTGCGCATCGGGCCGTGCCTGCCGTCTCGTGGATATCGAGCCTGGCACCTTCGGCCAACGATCCCTTGGTCACCACGTCGAAGCCGAAGCGCAACGCTTCGATCTCGATCCCAGCGAAAGGTCCGACCTCCAGACCGATCCGCTCCACACGGGAAAAGCCATCCGTCGCGGCCTGTTCCAGCACGATGTCAAGGATATTCCGGCAGATCGACAATTCGTGCATCAGACCGCCTTTCGTTCCACCGTTCCGCCATGCAGGGTCGTGCAAATCAGATCGATGGCCGTCTCGACGGCATCATGGACTTCGGGCGACAATGAGGCACCAAGCTCGAACGCTTGACCCTCGACGGCGATGACCAGGGTCCGCGACGGCAATTCGCCCAACGTGCGCGCAAGCTCGATGGCTTCGGGCACACCAAATCCATGCGACGAGATCGCGCGTACCGGCGAAGGCAGTGGCGCCGCTGATACATCGAATTGACGGACATGACCTGCCGCACCGTTCGATTGGCAGGCATCCACAATCATAACCATCTCGCGGCCCTGTAGCAGCGACAACAACGCGGCGGCTTCGCCGCTGGCCTCGTCAATATCGACGTCCGGCAATGAAAGTTTTCCCAGGCGCTGCGCGATCACACGCCCCACGCCGTCATCCCCCCGGTCCGGGTTACCGACCCCTATGACCAGTGGACGCATCCCCTTACCCCCGATCGATCTCAAGCTTGAGGAAATGCGTGGCGCACGAGATGCACGGATCGTAGTTGCGGATCAGGTGCTCGCAGCGCTGGCGGATCACGTCCTCCGGCTGATCCAGCAGCCCGGCAATGGCACCCGCCAGGTCCTCCTCGATGGAAGCCTGGTTCTGCGACGTCGGTGGCACGATCTGCGCCTTGGTGATGGTGCCGTCCTGATCGAGATCGTAGCGATGGAACAAAAGCCCTCGCGGCGCTTCCGTCGCCGCCGATCCCGCCGATGCTTTGGGATCAAAGGTTATGGCTGGCGCATCGGGCTCCTCATAGCCATCGATCACCCGCAGGGCCTCGTCCACCGCATAGAGCGTCTCGACGGCGCGGATGACGATGCTGCGGAACGGATTGTGGCACGTCTTGGCAAGTCCAGCACGCACGGATGCGTCCTGCGCCACCGGCGACAGCTTGTCGTAGTTGAGATTGTATCGTGCCAGCGGACCGCAGAGATAGTTGCGGCCATCCATCATGTAGCCCTGCAGCGCATTCGAATGCGCCACATGTTCCTCGCGGAAGTGCGCGTTGTAGCCGGCGACATCGATGTCGAGCCCGCCGCTGGCGGTGATGCGCCCCTCGTTGAACGGGTACTCGTCCGGGTGCCGGAGCGACACGAAGACATAATCGCGCTCATAGTCAGGGAAGTCGAAACCGGCGGTCCAGTCGACGAAGGCATTGGCAAGGTCGCGGGCCCGCTTCAGCGTCTCGGCCAGGGGAGCGAGATCGCGCTTGCGCGGCACCTTGTAGAAGCCGCCGACCTTGACGTTGATCGGATGAATCTCGCGTCCACCGATGGTGGAGACGATGGCGTTGCCCGCCTTCTTGAGATCGAGCGCCAGTTTCACGGCGTCGGCGTGTCCGGCGGCGGCCATGTCGAAGGCGCCCTCGAAGCCGAGAAAATCCGGCGCATGCAGCATGGCGGCATGCAGCACATGGCTTTCGATCCACTCGCCGCAATAAAGCAGACGGCGAAGTTCGCGGAGCGGGCCATCCACCTTGACGCCGAAGGCCGCCTCCATGGCGTGCACCGAACTCATCTGGTAGGCGACGGGACAGATGCCGCAGATCCGCGCCGTAATGTCGGGCGCTTCGGAGAACGCGCGGCCCCGCAGGAACGCCTCGAAGAAGCGCGGCGGTTCGAAGATTCGGAATTCGGTGCTGACGATCTCGCCATCGCGCAGCACCACCTTGAAGGCGCCCTCGCCCTCGACACGGGCCAGCATGTCGACCTTGACTGTCCTAGTCGCCATGACGCTGGGCCTCCTTGCGGAATGCGGGAGCATTGGTGTTGAAGGTGGAATAGAGCCGCTTGATCTGGCGCCCGCCGGCGCCGTTGCTCTGCAACTTGCTGCTCAGCGCCCGTGTGTTGGGATCGTGCTTCGGCCCGAAGCAGCCATAGCAGCCACGGTCGAAGCCCGGACACAACGCACCGCAGCCGGCATGGGTCACCGGCCCGAGGCATGGGCTGCCATGGGCCACCATCACGCACACGTGGCCAGCGAGCTTGCATTCGAGGCAGACGGAATGCGCGCCGGCCGCCGGCTTTCGCCCCGCCACATAGGCGGCGATCAGTTCGACCAGCTGGCTCTTGTTGATGGGACAGCCACGCAATTCGAAATCGACCTTCACATGGTCGGCGATCGGCGTCGAGGTTGCCAGCGTCGAGAGGTATTCCGGCCGCGCGTAGACGGCAGACATATAATCCTTGACGTCGGCCATGTTGCGCAGCGCCTGGATGCCCCCCGCCGTGGCACAGGCGCCGATGGTGATCAGCGTGCTGGAACGCCGCCGGATCGAATGGATCATCTCCGCTTCATGCGGCGTGGTGATCGAGCCTTCGACCAGCGCGATATCATAGTTGCCCGTATCGGGTGCGCGCGTCGCCTCGGGGAAATAGGCAATGTCGATGGCGCCTGCCACGGCCAGCAACTCGTCCTCGCAGTCGAGCAGGCTCAGCTGGCAGCCATCGCACGAGGAGAACTTGAAGACGCCAAGCCTGGGTTTGCGGGCCGCCATGTCTCAGAGCTCCTTCACCGCCATCAGAGGGCCGATCTCATCATAACGGAACACCGGACCATCCTTGCAAATGAACGTCGGCCCGAGCTGGCAGTGCCCGCACAGCCCGATTCCACATTTCATGTTGCGTTCCATCGATACATGGATGCGCTCTGCCGCAACACCGGCTTTGAGCAGCGCGCCGGCACAGAACCGCATCATGATCTCGGGCCCGCAGACGAAAGCCACGGCCGATGCCGGATCGAACTGCGCCCGGCCGATGAGTTGCGTGACCACCCCCACATGGCCGCGCCAACTCGGCGCCGCGTGGTCGACGGTCACGTCGACATCGAGATCGAGACGGCCACGCCAGCTCTGCAGCTCGTGTTCATAGAGAATATCGGAAGGGTTGCGCGTGCCATAGAGGAGTGAAACGCGGCCGAATGACGAACGCTCCGCCAGCAATCGGTAGATGATGGGCCGGACGGGCGCCAGGCCGAGGCCGCCGGCGATCACCAGCACGTCGCGGCCCTTGGCCTCGTCGATCGGCCAGCCAGCACCGTAGGGTCCGCGCAGCCCCAGCACCTGGTTCTTCTTCAACCGGGTCAGCGCCTGCGACACCGGCCCCACCGACCGCACGGTATGCACGATCTTCGTGCCATCCGCAGGATCTCCCGAGAAGCTGATCGGCACCTCGCCCACGCCGAAGACGCTGAGCATGTTGAACTGTCCCGGCGCGAATCCGTCCCACGGGCCGTCATCCAGCGTCAGGTCGAGCGTCTGCACGCCCGGCGCATCGTTGCGGTTTGCCGTGACCCGCGCCAGGCGCGGCACCATGGGGTCGACGTGCTGCATATCAGCCGCGGCCCCCATAGAGATCGAGAAGCTGCAGCCTGGTTGAATGCAGGCGCTCGACGATCACCGGCGTGAAGCGCTTCATCACCTCGTATCCGAGGTCATGGTCCTTCTCGCATTTCTCGCGCAGGCACTGGGCATTGATGGAAATCGCCCGCGTCGTCTCGATGGCGCGGCCGTCATAGGTCCAGCGATAGGGCGGCACCAGCCACGAGAGGCCGATGACCTCGTCTGTCCCCGCCGTCTGGAACATCATGGAGCCGCGGCCCGGCGCCGAGATCTCGAGGCCGACATGGCCGTGGCGCACCAGAAAGATTTCGTCGGCCGGATCGCCCTCGCGGCACAGATACTCGCCTTCGTGAAACACGACATTCTTCGAACACCCCACCATCAGATCGGTGAAGGATGCGCTGAGCCCCTTGAACAACGCATGGCGGCCGAGGATGTCGTCCAGATGTTCGATAGTCATGGGGTCTCCTCCACCGTTGCGGGGCTCTGCCGGATTGCGGCGGCCTCTTCGGTGATGTCGATGCCGACAGGGCACCAGGTGATGCAGCGGCCACAGCCGACGCAGCCCGACGTGTCGAACTGGTCATGCCATGTCGCGAGCTTGTGGGTCATCCACTGGCGATAGTGGGACCGCGTCGACTCACGCACCGCACCGCCATGGACATAAGTGAAATCCGAGGTGAAGCAGGAATCCCAGCGCGACACCCTTGCCGTGCCCGAGCCATCGAGTTCGCTGGTATCCTCCACCGTGGTGCAGAAACACGTCGGGCACACCATGGTGCAATTGCCGCAACTGAGACAGCGCGCCGCCACGTCGTCCCAGCGCCGGTGCTGGGGGTTCGACTTGAGAAGCGCCGGCAAATCCTCCGTGTCGAGCCGCCGGGTTATCGAGGCCGCCGTGCGGTCGACCACCTGTTGCGCCGCGTTGCGGTCGTCCGCGGTTGCCTCCTTCGCGGAAAGCGACTGCAGAAGCGCCGCACCCTCGTCGCTGCCGGCTTCGGCCAGGAAGGTGCCGATGCCGCCGGTGGCGATCTCGGTCAGCGCAATATCATAGCCGCCATTGGCGCGGGGGCCAGTGCCCATAGACGTGCAGAAGCAGGTCGCCGCCGCGCGCCCGCAATTGACGGCGACGATGAAGGCCCGCTCGCGCCGCGCCGCATAATGGGCGTCGCGGTACGGGCCGCCGGTGAAGACCCGGTCCTGAATGGCGATGGCCGCCAGTTCGCAAGGGCGCACCGCGAAAAAAGCACGTCGGGTCTCATCCTCCGGCTCCGGCACAATCGAGACCTGATCGCCGTTGCGCTGACTGCGCCAGAGGCTCTGCCGTGGCGGATGAAGCTGGCGTTTCCAGGATTGCGGCCCGACGGTGTAGCCGAACAGGGCATCACCGTCGCGGCGCAACCGGTAGGAACCGCCGGACTGGTCATCAACAAGCCCGCGTGGCAGATCGCCCGCCCCCGAAATGGGCTCGTGCACGATGGCGCCATCGCGGACCTGCGGCCCCAGCACCTCGCGGCCATCGCCGCCAAGCGCCTTGATCAGGCCATCCAGGCCCGCAAGATCCAGAACCCAAGCTTCTGTCATAGCCGTTCCCATGGCCAACTGACTTTCCCGCGGCCCCGATTAGGGGTTGCGAACTGGCGAGTCCTTGCGCCAGATCAAATGCCAGGCGGCCAATCGAAGCTAGACGGCCGCGCTCCGGTTTCGTCCATCCAGCGTCAACAGCGCACCGTAGAGTTCGGGCCGCCGGTCGCGGAACACGGCCCAGCCGCGGCGGAATTCGGCGATGGCATCGAGATCGAAGGTCGCGAGCCGGACGCCCTCCTCCGTGCAGTCCATTTCCTCAACCTTTTCACCGTGATGATCGGCAATGAAGGAGCGGCCGTAGAAGGTGTCGGACCAGCCGCGCAGCGCCTCCTCGCGGCCGACACGGTTGGAGGCCAGCACCGGCATGATATTGGCCGCCGCGTGGCCGCGCATGGTGTTCTGCCAATGGGTCGAGGAATCGTAGTCCGGTGCCGTCGGCTCCGACCCGATTGCCGTGGGATAAAGCAGGATTTCAGCGCCCATCAGCGCCATGGAACGCGCGCATTCCGGAAACCACTGGTCCCAGCAGATGCCGAGGCCAATCTTGCCCACGGCTGTATCCCACACCTTGAAGCCCGTGTCGCCCGGCGTGAAGTAGAACTTCTCCTGATAGCCTGGATTGTCGGGAATGTGGCTCTTGCGGTAGATGCCGAGCTCACGGCCGTCGGCATCGACGATGACGGTGGTGTTGTATTGCGTGTTGCCGGCGCGCTCGAAGACGCTGACCGGAATGACGACACCGAGCTCCTTCGCCAGCGCCGCAAAGCGCTTGACCGTCGGGTGCTTGTCGATCTCCACGGCGCGTTCGAAGAATTCCACGTGTTGCTCGATGCAGAAATAGTCGCCATCGAACAGCTCCTGCAGCAGCACCAGCCTGGCGCCCTGTGAAGCGGCTTCGCGCACCAGTTTCTCGGCCTTGTCGCAGTTCTTTGCCCAATCGTGTTCGGAGGCCATCTGCGTGATGGCGGCGGTGACGTTTCGCATGTCAATCCTTCAGCCCTGCAACCTCGCGACGGAACGGCAGCGCATCGCCCCGGTCCGGTTCGTCCAGTTCTTCCGCATAACGATGCCCTGCATAGGTCGCCCATGCAATAGCCGCCGGTGCATTGGCATCACCGATCACCTTGACGGACCGGATGCCATTGTCCGCCCATGCGGCGGCGCGCGCCTTGAGACCGAGATAGAGCTGATCATCGGGCAGCCGTGCGGTCACCATCACGACGGCATCACAGGCGATCTCCTCGGTGCGACCCGTGTAGGTGCAGCAGGCGGTCACGGCCGCCGCCTTGACTTCCGTCACCGCGCGGGTGACCCGCACATCGACGCCGGCCTCCAGCAGTCGTGACTGGATGAACCCCTGCTCCAGCGTGTTGAAGCTCCATTCGGCGGCCTTGGTGGCCGGTGTCAGGAAGGTGACGCGGTTGCCGTTGGCGACGAGCAGGTCCGCCAGCACGCTGCCCATGTAGTAGTGGTCGTCGTCATAGATCACCACATGGCCCGTGGGGCGCTTGCCGTCCATCAGGCCGTCGGGCGTGAAAATCGGCATGGCGCGATCGATGGCAATCGGCAGCAGGTTGTAGCGCGCCACGCCGTCGCGCCGCCAGGTGGCACCGGTGGCGATCGCCACATGCTCGAAGCCGAAGCCCAGGATGTCGTCGGCGGAGAGGTTCGAGTCGCGGTAGACATTCACATTGGTCATCTTGCCAATCTGCCCGGCGCGATAGTCGCGCACGCGGGCCCAGGCATTGAGACCGGGAAGCTGCGATTCACGGCTGACGCGCCCGCCAAGTTCGGTGCCGGCTTCGGCCAGCGCTACCTCGTAGCCGCGAAGCCCCAGCTTGTGGGCGGCCGACAATCCGGCGGGACCAGCGCCGACGACCAGCACCTTGGTGTCGGTTTCCTTCTGTTTGATCCGCTCCGGATGCCAGCCCTTCCGCCATTCCTCCATGAAGGAGGAATTCTGCGTGCAGCGGCTGAGCGACATGGTCATGTCGCCGGTCACGCAGATGTTGCAGCCGATGCACTCGCGGATGTCTTCGATGCGGTTCTCGTCGATCTTCTTCGGCAGGAAGGGATCGGCGATGGAAGGCCTGGCCGCGCCGATGAAATCCATGATCCCCTGCTTCACCTGCCGCACCATCATGTCGGCCGAGGTGAAGCGGCCGACGCCGACGACGGGCTTGGGCGTGAGATCCTTGATGCCGCGGATCAGGTCTTCCTGCGCACCTTCGGGCTTGAACCGCGAGGTGCCGGAACAGGCCTCCCATGTGCCGTGGGCGAAGTCCCAGAGATCGGGAAGCTCGGCATGCATCGCCACCATGTCGCGCAGCTGTGCGTTCGAGAAGCCCTGTTCGCCCGCCATCTCGTCGAGCGACAGGCGCACCGCGATGGCGCACGTATCGCCCACCTCGTCGCGGGCATCCGAGATCAGCTCCTTGAGCAGCCGCGAGCGATTCTCCAGCGACCCGCCATATTCATCCGTGCGCTGATTGGTCCTGGGCGAGAGGAAATGCTGGATGACACCGAAGCCATGGGCACCATAGAGGCAGAGAATGTCGTAGCCGGCGCGCTTGGCCCGCCGGTAAGCCAGCTTGTGCCAGTGGCGGAGGTTGCGGATATCCTCCTTGTCCATGGCGCGCGCCTGCACCGGATCGGAGGTGAAGGTGAGGATGGGCGTGTGCGACGGCGCCAGCGGCACCTCGCGCGTATAGAGGTTGGGGCCATTGGCGCCGCTGTAGGCGAGTTCGATCCCCGCCAGCGCGCCGTTGGAATGGATGGCCTCCGCCATCTTGGCGAGCCCCGGCATGTCGTCTTCGTCCCAGATGCGAAGCTCGATGAATGGGGTGATTTCTGAGGTGTGGTGGATTTCCACCTGCTCGGTGAAGATCACGCCCCAGCCACCCTCGGATTTCACCCGGCGCATTTCGGCGGCGGCGGAGGGATCGCGATAGCCCCCGCCATTGCAATGCGGCACCTGGTAGAACCGGTTCTTGGCCGTCACCGGCCCGATCTTCACCGGTTCAAAAAGAATGTCGTAGCGCGGATCGCGCATGTCCCTGCTCGCTCCCTCTGAATGTCCCACGCAGCCAGACTGCTGAACGCCAGCATGCCACGACAGGCTACATCGGAAAAATAGATTATCGTGACGCCTTTGATAGGGCTGGGCGATGCAAGCCCGGATGCGGAGGTCAGTTGCTCAGGATGACCCGGCTGGACCCGGCGATGCCTGCCGGCACCGGCACGTCGGTTGCCTCATAGTCCGAATTGAGGATCAGGTTGGGGCCGAAGTTGAGATCCAGGGTCTGGGCGATGATGGCCGTGTAGGCCGACTGGTCCGCCACCGGGTTCTTGGCATTCACGACCAAGCCGCCGACCGGCAGATAGATCGTGCCGATGAGCTTGCGGGCATCGTCGCTGGTGATCTCATGCTTGAGGTTGACCGGCAGGTTGCGGTCTTCAAAGATCAACAGACCGGCCAGGGGGCCGCTCTTCGGGGCGGCAAGCGAGATGTGAGTCTTGTCGCCAAATTCGATCGGTGACGCATTGCCAGTCAGATAGAATCCGACACCATCACCTGTCATGGTGGCTGACGATGTCACGTTGAGTCCGCCATCCTTCAACACATAAGTGCCCGGAACCAGAAAGACTTGGGAACTGCCATCGATGACGATGCCGCCGCAATAAACACCCGGCCCAAGGGTCTGAACGACATCTGTGAGCACAAGGTTGGTATGGTCGCAACTGCCCACGGCCGGCGGTGGCCGGTTCTTGAGTGGGTCTTCGGTGACCGGGCAGTCGGTCAGCGGCGGCGGCGAGATGCTGGCGCTGGTCTGGTCCACCCCGCCGGCCGAACAGACGATCGACGCCTTGAGTTCGGCACCGCTGTTGACCTTCAGACTCGAGGTGCCCGTCGAATTGGTGAACAGACCGCAATTGTTGCCGGTGAGCCGGGCGCTCTTGTCGAGCAGAACCGCCGTATTTGTCTCCTTGAGTCCAAGCACGCAGATATTGGTGCGGCCGACGAAGCGGGCCGAGGACGACACTCTGATCGGCGTCACGCTCTTCGACACCACATGAGCGAAGAATGGCGACCAGTCTTCTCTGATCTTGACATCGACCGACGAGAAGTCATCCGCAACCTTGACATCCACAGTGATGTGCTCGGCTGTGAGGTCGTTCTCGGTGAGTCTGGAATCGCCGGTCAGGCGATAGATCGCGAACGTCCGGGTCGCACTTTCGACCATGTCTGCATTGGCATTCGCCAACGGGATCTCGCGCGCGCCGGCCATCGCGGCCGCATCGGCGACCTCCTGCAACTCGGCCCTGAGCTTGATCATGACCGCATAGTCTGAGGCCACACCGGCGATGGCGAGCAGCGCCGGCAGCGATATGGCGAATGTGATACCGATGCCGCCGAAACTTGCCCTCGAGAATTCCGCTGCGCGCTGCGAAAATCTCAGCAAGACATTGCGGGCGAAGCTGAACAGATTAACCATGAGCCGCTCCCGCGACATCCTTCGACGGCATCAGCCGCGGGGCCGGCAGAACCATGGCGGCCAGCATACCCTTGCCTGCGCTGGTTTGTATGAGCAGTTCGCCGCCATGATACTCGGCGATCGCCTTGGCGATCGGGAACCCCAGGCCCAGACCCGCCGACGGCCGTCCGTAGCCGGCATTTTCCTGCATGAACGGCTGGAGGCACTCCTTCAGCTTCTGGGCCGACAGGCCGGGACCGTCGTCCTTGACCGACAGGACGATCCGCCCGTCGGACTTCACGTGGCCCCAGATTTCGACGGTTCCGCCGTCGTGAGAATAGCGCACCGCATTGTCGACCAGTTTCGCCAGGCCTTGCCGGGCGAGACGATGATCGCACAGGATCGAGACATCCGGATCGATCGGCCGGAGCAATAACTTGACATTGCGGGCCGCCGCCATCTGACGTACCCCGACGACGCTGTCGTCGAGGATTTCGCTCATCATCACCGGCGTGAATTCTCTTTCCGAACCCTGGCCGACGGCCTTTGACAGGAGCATCACGTCATTGACGATGCTGTTCAGGCGGTTTGCGGCATCGATCACATGTTCGAGCTGTTCCGTTTCGCCGGCCTGCAACTTGTCCCGGAATGTCGCCTCCAGAACATTGGTCAAGCCGATGAGCGCCGTCAGCGGCGTCTTCAACTCGTGGCTGAGGACCTGGAACATGGCGCTCTTCATGCGGCTGACCGCAAGCGCTTCCGCCTGTGCCGCCCGCAGTGCCCGCTCGTTGTCGCCATTGCGCATCACGAATTGCACATGATGCAGGAACTTCGGCCAGTTGATGGGCTTTGTGACGAAATGGGATGCGCCCAGCCGGTAGGCCTCGTCAACGGCCTGCTGGTCATCGTGGCTGGTACAGACGATGACGGGAATATCCAGGGTGGCGGGCGTCTGCCGCAGGTGACGCAACATGCCATAACCATCGAGTTTCGGCATGTTGAGGTCGACGATGGCCAGGTCCGGAAGATCGCGCGCGATCACTTCAAGGCCCTGGTCGCCATCCTCTGCCGTGACGACACGCCAATTCAATGCGGACAACTGTTCGACCATCAGCTCACGCAGAATCGGATCGTCGTCGACGACGATCGCCGTGCGCTGCAATGGACGCCCATTCCCACTCATTGGTTGAACCGCGTCCCAGAATTTCCCGACGGATCCCGAGCCATTGTCCGATACGGTAGTTTACCATCTTTTACAATCGGTTAACCCAACCTCAGACAGCCGTTTCTTAACCAGTGATGGTTAAAAACACCGGGATGGAGACGTCAGTCCCTCAAACAGACGGCAGCCTTGCCATGCGTGGTCGCAGCATCGGCCACCGCATGTCGGTGCTCGTGGGCGGCACCGTGCTCCTGGCTGTCATGCTGGTGACGGTCATCTTCATCTACAAGGACATCACCACGGACTTCGCCTCCCGCAAGCATGCCCTGCAGGCAACCGGTTATGTCTTCGCCTCGGCCGTGGCCGATCACATGGCGAACCACGATACCCAGCAGTCCCTGCAAGTGCTGCGGTCCATCAGCCGCATCCCCGAAGTCACCTATGCGGCCGTTGTCGACCGGAATGGCAGGGCCGTGGCTTCACTCGGCAGCGCCGTGGTGCTCAATCCGAGCGAATTGCGCGCCGATATCAGCATCATCGAGGCGCTGCACAGCGGCACCTACCCGGTCGCAGTCGACGTCATCAAGTCCGGCGTGCTCATCGGCAAGGTCCTGCTCATCACCGACGTGTCCAGCTTGCGGTACCAGGTCTTCGAAGCCCTGCTGACCAGCCTGTCCATCGCCGTCATTTCCATCGGCCTGAGCTTCGGCGTCGCCAGGCGCTTGCAACGCCGCATTACCGGCCCCATCCGGGAACTGACGGCGGCCATGCAGGACATCGCCAGCACGCGTTCCTATGACCACAAGGTAGACCACCAGGCCGAGGGCGAAACCGGCTTGCTGATCGACAGCTTCAACAGCATGATCAGCGAGATCCGTTCCCGCGACCTGGCGCTGGAGGGCCATCGTCAGAACCTGGAGGCAACCGTCGAGAGGCGAACGGCCGAATTGCGCCACGCCCGCGACGCAGCCGAAAGCGCCAACGAGGCCAAGTCGAGCTTCCTCGCCACCATGAGCCATGAAATCCGCACCCCTCTGAACGGACTCATGGTCATGGCCGAACTGTTGGCCGGCGCCGGCCTCGACCAGCGCCTGCAGCGCTATGCCGAAGTCATCGTGAAATCCGGCCAGAGCCTGTTGACCATCATCAACGACATCCTCGACCTGTCCAAGATCGAAGCCGGCAAGCTGGCACTCGAAGCGCTGCCGGTCGATCCCGCCGCCGTCGCCGACGACGTGATCAGCCTGTTCTGGGAGAAGGCCTCGTCCACGGGAATCGATCTCGCCGCGCGGGTATCGCCCGACGTGCCGCGCGCCATCATGGCCGACCCCGTGCGCCTCAATCAGATCCTGTCCAATCTCGTCAACAACGCGCTCAAGTTCACCGACCACGGCCAGGTGCTGATCAGCCTCCAGCACCAGTCCGGACTGCTGACCATGTCGGTCACCGATAGCGGCATCGGTATTCCGCAGAAGAAGCTCGATGTGCTGTTCGAGGCCTTCTCGCAGGCTGACCAGTCGATCACCCGCCGCTTCGGCGGCACCGGTCTGGGCCTCGCCATCTGCAAGCGCCTGGCGGAGGCGATGGGCGGCGACATCGGCGTCACCAGCCGGATCGGCCAGGGATCGACCTTCCGGGTCACGATCCCGGCAATCGCCGCCGACACGACACCGCGCTATCGTTCTGGCCGGCCCTTGCAAGTGGGCATCGCGGCCGACGGGCTTGCAACCATATCAGCACTGGGCACCGCACTGGTGAGCTCCGGATTTGCGGTGGGCACCATTGCCGATGACTGGAACGGTTGCGACGTGGTGTTCGCCACATCACGCCGGCTTGGCGCTCTGCCGGCCCGGCATGGGACTCGTCCGAGCATGATCTGTCTGGGATGGATCGGCGATTCCGACGGCGAATCGGCCATTGCCAGCGGCCGGGCCGACGATCTGATGATCCTGCCGCTGCGCCAGCAGGACATCGCCGACATGGTGGAGCGCATCAGGTCAGACAGCCTGCGCGGCAAGAGCGTCCTCGACCGCAGCGCGCGGGCGCGCAGCACCGAGGTGAGCTTTACCGGGCGCCGGGTCCTCGTTGCCGATGACAATCCGGTCAACCGCGAGGTCATCATCGAGGTGCTGCGGCAGCTCGACGTCCAGGTCCAGGTTGCCGTCAATGGCGTCGAAGCGGTGGAGGTGTGGAAACGCCAGAAACCCGATCTGGTGTTTATGGACTGCAGCATGCCGGAGATAGACGGCTATACCGCCACCCGCGAAATCCGCGCCCACGAAGCCCTTGCCATCACGGCATCACACACGCCGGTCGTGGCGCTGACCGCGCATATCGCCGGCACCGATGGTGACACCTGGCGCAACGCCGGCATGGACGCCTATTTGACCAAACCCTTCACGCTCAACCAGATCGTTGCCTGTCTTTCAGTCCATTTCGAGGGGTTGCCAATTCTGGAACCGGACACGGTCATGCAGGATCACGAGACCATCCTGGACCAGGCGGTGATCGACGAAATCCGCAACATCGGCGGCAGCAATGCCCTGTTCCACCGGGTCCTCGAACTCTTTGCGAGCCGCGTTCCTCAGGCCGTCGACAAGGTCAACGGGTTTGCCTCCGGCAGCGATCTCGAACAATTGGCCGACGCCGCGCACGCCTTGAAGTCGATGTGCGCCAACATCGGCGCCAGCCGCGCCGTCGCCGCCTGCCACGATCTCGAAGCTGCCGCCCGTGAAGGCACCGGTGAAGACACGGCAGAAATGGCAGCCGCGATCGCACGCGAAGTGTCCCTCGTCATGCGGGAGGTGGAGCGGCTGCGTGCCGCCGCCTGATCAGCGCAGCGGGCACTCAAGTGCGCAGCGGTCGCGCGTGGAAGGTTGCACCGAATATCGGATGCGCTACTCGAGCGGAACGACCTTCACCTTGGCCACGCCAGACCGCGTCAGTCCGACGACCTTTGCAGCACCGAAGCTGAGATCGATCACACGATTGCGGATGAATGGTCCGCGGTCATTGATCCGCACGATGACCGATTTGCCAGTGCCCAGGTTGGTGACGAGAACGCGAGTCCCGAAGGGCAATGTGCGGTGCGCCGCGGTGAGACCTTGAGGATTGAAACGCTCGCCGCTTGCCGTGCGCTTTCCGGACTTGTAATAGGATGCAAATCCTGTCTGATTCTTGGCATCTGCCACGGTTGTGACGGAAACGGCAAATAGGCAGGCCATTGCGGCCCTCAATACGCGCACCATACGCTACAAACCCCTGCAAGTTCTTCTTGCAGCCGGGAATGGTCACCAACTTGGGCGACAATGAGGCAGACTTCAGGCGGCCAGCGTCATGCCTTCGAGCGAAATCTGCGGCGTCTTGCCGGCAATCAGGTCTGCCGTCACACGTGCGGCACCGTGGCTCATGGTCCACCCCATATGCCCCTGGCCCGTATTGAACCAGAGATTGCTCATCTTCGAACGTCCCAGAATGGGCGTGCCTTCCGGTGTCATGGGCCTGAGTCCGGCCCAGAAGCTGGCAGCCGGCCAATCCGCACCGTCGGGAAACAGCGCCTTCATGGTCGCGATCATGGTTTGAAAGTCCTTGGGCTGATGATCGCGGCCATATCCCGAGAACTCGGCCGTTGCCGTGACCCTTATCCGGTCACCATAAGGCGCATAGGCAACCAGCGTCTCTTCATCCACCCCGCCGATGGCCGGCGGATTGTTGCGGCCCGCCACCGGTGCCGTGATGGCATAGCCCTTCACCGGATAGATCGGCAGGTCATGGCCGATCTGGCGCGCCAGATGCGGGGAATATACACCTAGACAAAGGACGGCCACATCGGCTTGCTCGCGGCCCTTGTCGGTCATGACGCCAGAGATGCGGTCTCCAGCGGTTTCAAATCCCGTGACGGTGGTGTTGTACCTGAACGTGACGCCTCTCGGTTTCAGCCAATCCGCCATGTTGAGCGCGAACATGCGGCAATCGCCGCTCTCGTCGTCCGGCGCATAGAGGGCACCGGCAAAGCGCTCGCGAACCGGCGCCAGCGCCGGGTCGGTACGGCCGACGCCTTCGCGGTCCAGCGTCTCGATCCGGCAACCGTTGTCGGTGAGGACTTTCGACTTCGCAGCGGCGGCCGCCAGAGCGGCCTCCGACCGGTAGAGGTAGAGCAGCCCGCCCGTGCGGCCATCATAGGCGACACCGGTTCGCTTGATGGTCTCGTGAAAGACGTCGAGCGAATAGTTGCAGAGCTTCACCTTGCGCGTGGTGTTGAGGGCGGCGCGCTCCGCGTTGCATTGTCCCCAGAAGCGCCACATCCACGTCCAGAACCGCGGGTCGGCATTGAACTTGAAACGCAAGGCCTGATCGCCCCGCCACAGCGAGCGGAGCAGGATCTTCGGTGCCGCGGGCGACGACCAGGCATAGGCATGCCCCGGCGCGAACAGGCCCGCATTGGAATAGCTGGTAAACGCGGCAGGTTCCGGCTCGCGGTCGATGACCGTCACTTCATGGCCGTCACGGTTCAATTCGTAGGCGGTCGTGATCCCGACGATCCCCGCCCCCAGAACCAGCGCCTTCATGGCTTACCTCTTTGCGAACCTGTTTCGGCAATGCTAGCAAGACCGGATCATGCCATCCACAACTCATCCGCATGCCTTCCATTTCGACCGGCCCGTTGACAGCTACTGGGAGGCCTCCGCAGACCCGCTCGACATCGATACGCCGCCGCTCACCGGCAATGATTCCTGCGACGTCGCCATCATCGGCGCCGGCTTCACCGGGCTTTCGGCCGCCATCGAACTGGCGGGACAGGGCATCGACGTCCGTGTAATCGAGGCGGGGCAGGTCGGCTGGGGCGCATCGGGCCGCAATGGCGGCTTTGCCTGCGTGGGCTCCCACAAGCTTCCCTATGCCAAGATGATCGCCACTTACGGCCTCGAGGCGGCGCAGCGCTATTACGCGGCCATGCAGGAGTCGATCGCACTGGTGCGCGACAACCTCGAACGCCATGGCATCGACGCCTGGGCGACCGGCGATGGCGAGGTGACGCTGGCTCATTTGCCCAACCGCCTCGAAGAATTCCGCCAGGAGCAGGCCTTTCTGCGCACGACTTTCGGAGACGACACCGAAATGCTGTCAGCCGCCGACCTGAAAGCGCAGGGCATCTGGGGACCGGAATTCCATGGCGGATTGAAGTCAAAGGCCGGCTTCGGCATCCACCCGCTCAATTATGTGCGCGGCCTCGCCCGCGCCGCCGAGAAGGCCGGCGCCTGGATCCACGGCCAATCCCGCATCATCCGCTGGGAGGAGCGCGGCGACGGCCACGTCCTCTCGACGGTGGATGGCACGTTGAAGGCCAAGCGCGTGCTGGTGGCGGCGAATGGTTATACGCCGGAGGATGTTTCGCCGCGCCATGCGGGCCGCATCATGCCGGCCCTGTCGAGCGTGGTCGTGACACGGCCCCTGACCGTGGAGGAACGCGAGGCACAGGGCTGGACGTCGGAACTGCTGGCCTATGATTCCCGCATTCTCCTGCACTATTTCCGCCTGCTTCCGAATGGCCGCTTCCTGTTCGGCGGCCGCGGCGGCACCAATGCCTCGGACACCGGCGGCGATGCTTATCGGCCCGTACTGGAATCCGCCTTCCGCAAGCTGTTCCCGGTCTGGAAGGACGTGGAGCTGACCCATTACTGGCGTGGCTTCGTCTGCCTGACCTATGACCGCGTGCCCTATGTCGGCCCGCTCGACGAGCGCCGCAGCGTATGGACGGCGCTCGCCTATCACGGCAACGGTGTCGCCATGGGAAGCTGGTGCGGGCGCGCCGTGGCACGCCTCATGACAGACAAGGCGGCGCGCGAGGAGGTTCCGTCCGTCCTCACGCGCCGCCTGGCACACTTCCCGCTGCCTGCCTTCCGCCCCCTTTATCTCAAGGGCGCCTACCTCTGGTATGGGTGGCAGGACTGCCGCTGATTATTCGCTGGCGGCCTTGCGCCCGGCGCCGGCCTTGCGTCCACCACCGGCGGCCTTGCGCGCCGCCTTCTTGGCGGCCTGGCGCTCGGCCCGCTTGGCACCGGCGGCGCCGCCGGCCTGCTTGGCGCCTGCCTTGCGCGCGGCCTTCTTCGCAGCGCGGCGTTCCGCCCCACCCGAGCCGGCGACGATGGCTTCCACCATGATCTCGACATCAAGACCGGGGGCGGCGAGCTTCGATTCGACGGTCGCACGCGCCGGCGTCTGGCCGGGAACCACCCATGCATCCCAGGCCTCGTTCATCTGGGCAAAGGTCGAAATGTCAGTCAGCCAGATGTTGGTCTTGACGATGTTGGTCTTGTCGGTGCCCGCTTCCTTCAGCGTGCCATCGATCTGGGCCAGGATGTCGGCGGTCTGTTCCTTGACCGACTTGCCGACGGTGCTCTCGGCGACGAAGCCCGAGAGATAGACCCGGTTACCGACGATGACGGCCTCGCTCATCCGGTTGCCAGCGCCGATCCGCTTGATGTTCATAGTCACTCTCCATGTTGAACAGAAATCTTGAACCGAAGGCGGTGTGTTACCCTCTCTTTGCCACCGCTTCAATGACCGCGATGAGGGCAGCCGGCAAGGTTTCAAAAGCGTAGTGAACATGGAGCCGTTCGAGCCAGTGATGATAGTCGCGGCCCCATGGCCCGATATTGATGCACGGGTAACCGGCTGGCTCCGCCATGTCGAAGGCCGAACCCCACACCGGCGTGTTGACGGCTGCCGCCGCGAGGCCGCCGCTCGCCTGGCCGAAGAAGCTCATGTCCGATATGCCGGGGAAATAGCGGATGGAGGTCAGGCCGTAGGGCGCAACGGCCTTGATGATCGCATCTTCCATCGCGCCAGCCGACAGTGACACGGCCGGATAGGGCACGGACCCAAACCCCAATATGACGGCGGGCCCGGCAAGTCCGGACATCGACCACACCGCCGCCGTCAGTTGCTTGCAGCGTTCCGGAAGGTCGAGATCGGTGAGGGCGGATATCTCTCTGGCCTTGGCGGCTATCGTCTCGTGCGAAACCCGCGCGGCCAGTTCGGCATAGGTCATGACCGGCACATCGCGCTGCAGCTTGTGGGATGCCCGGGCCATGGCGCGCCGCGCCAGCATCAGCGCGGTGTCGAGTACATCGGCCGCCGTCCGCCTATGCTGAAGCGTGTTCCAGTAGATAAAGGCTTGGGCCGGCGTGGTGACATTGTAGCCGGACTTGAGGTCCTTCACGTGGAGCAAGGTCGGTGGTGCCGCCACCTCGTTGCCGCTGATTTCCGACAGCTCAGGCGCCAGTTCGAATTCGGCAATGAGTTCGGCCGCAAGATAGCCCGCGTTGGCGCCGTCCTGCGGGTAGCAGGCATGCGCTTCCTTGCCCACCACGAAGGCCGAGAGCAGCAGTTTGCCAATCGAGCCGAGGGCCACCGTGCGGCCCAGCGAACCATCGCCCTGATCCGAGATCGCATCGAGATTGATGACCAGCGCGATGTCGAGATCGTGGGCGGCCGCGATGGCCGGGAGCTGCCGCACCGCCGCGCGCGCACCTGCCGAACGGTCCTCCTCGTCGGCCACGGCGACGAAAAGGAGATTGGCATCGCCCTCGTAGACCTCCATCGCGGCGATTCCCGCCGCCAGCCCCGCCTTCATATCGAGAAGACCGCGGCCGGGGAGGAAGCCGCCGCTTTCGAGATCGGCCAGCGCCAGCGGATTTTCGCCAGTCTTCCTCAATCGCGCCACGATCTCCGGCAGCAGCGCCTCCGGCTGGAAGGCGAGCGGCTTCAAGGCTCCATAGTCCTCGACCGGCACCACGTCGAAATGTCCGGTGAGAACAATGGCCCGCCGTCCCTTGCCCCGTTTCAGAGCGAAGACATTGCTGCGCTGCGCCGGATCATGCGCGATGGCCTCGGTCCAGACGTGATCGAAGCCGTCGAGATAAATGGCCAGCTTCTGCGCGAAGGAGGCCTCCCCGGAGGTGCCGGTCACCGAGTCCCACGCCGTTAGCGTCAGCGCGATCTCCCGCGCCCGCGACCCGATGTCATTCCTCAAGCAAGCGTCCTGTCGTAGGCGAGGACCGCGTTGAGCAGGGTTTGCGATCCCGCACCGCATTCCTCGAAGGTCGTCGATTCCGCCTCATTGTGCGAGATGCCGCCGAGGCACGGCACGAAAATCATGGTGGTTGGTGCAACGCGCGCGATGTAGGCCGCGTCATGGCCGGCACCGCTCGCCATTTCCCGCGTCGCATAGCCTGCCTGTTTTGCACCTTCGCGCACGCAGTCGATGAGCGGCGCGGCAAACGTCACAGCCGGTGAATTCCATATCCGCTTCTCCTCGCAATCGAGCTTGAGATCGGCGGCGATCGTCTCGACAGCAGCGCGGTACTCCGCCTCCATCGCATCGAGCACCTTCTCGTCGGGATGGCGCAGATCGATGGTGAAGAACACCTCGCCCGGCACGACATTGCGGCTGTTGGGCTTGTTCTCGATGAGGCCGACGGA
The DNA here is from genome assembly GCA_964510815.1 of uncultured Aestuariivirga sp. Classification (GTDB taxonomy): domain Bacteria; phylum Pseudomonadota; class Alphaproteobacteria; order Rhizobiales; family Aestuariivirgaceae; genus Aestuariivirga. The sequence goes on along the minus strand of CAZECZ010000038.1, from coordinate 4,211 downwards.
GGCGACACCCGGCAAATGCTTCATGCCGACGTCATTGATCTTATCGATCATGCGGGCAGCACCCAGCAGGGCATTCTTGCGCAGGCCCATGGGCGTGGCGCCGGTGTGGCTTTCCTGTCCGCGCAGCGTCACTTCATACCAGCGCATGCCCTGGACGCCGGTGACAACGCCAATCATCTTCTCTTCGGCCTCGAGGATCGGCCCCTGCTCGATGTGCAGTTCGAACATCGCCTGGAACTTGATGTCACCCGCCTTGGCCTTCCCCTTGTAGCCAATGCGTTCCAACTCATCGCCGAATGTGATCCCCTCGCGATCTTCGCGCGTGTAGGCGAAGTCCGGCGTGAACACGCCCGCATAGACGCCAGACGCCAGCATGGCCGGCGCAAAGCGCGAGCCCTCCTCGTTGGTCCAGTTGACGATCATCACCGGCGCATTGGTCTCGTAGCCCATGTCGGCCATGCTGCGCATCGCTTCCAGCGCGCCCAGCACGCCGAGTACGCCGTCGAATTTTCCGCCGGTGGGCTGGGTGTCGAGATGCGAACCCATGGCGATCGGCAACAGGCCGTTGTTCTTGCCGGGCCGCGTGGCGAACATGTTACCCACCTCATCCACCTCGACCGTGCAGCCAAGCTTCTCGCATTCCGCCTTGAACCAGTCGCGGACGCGTCTGTCCTCATCGGAAACAGTGAGCCGCCTGATGCCGCCCTTCGGGGTCCCGCCGAACTTTGCAGTCTCCATCAGCGAGTCCCACAGGCGCTGCGGATTGATGGTGAGATTGGTCTTAGATGTCATGGCCGAAAATTCCTCAAAGTGTGTGGCGCATCACCAGATCGGCTTGTTGCGCGCCACATGCGGTGCATGCAGCGCCAGATCGGCCGCGCCCAGCCGGTTGCTGGCCGAGGCGCACTGGTGCCAGTAGGGATAGTCCAGCGGCAGCAAACTCACATCTTCCAAAGCCGCCAGGTCTTCTGCCGTCAGCTTGAGTTCGGCAGCGGCGAGATTGTCCTTGAGTTGGGCCTCGGTACGCGATCCCACAATGATGTTGGCGACACCAGGCCGGCTCGCGATCCACGCCAGCGCCACCTGGGCGGCCGACACATTATGCGCCTCGCCCACCTTCGCCAGCACGTCGACGATATTCCACAGCCGCTCCTCGCTGCGCAGCGGCGGCTCCTTCCACCCCGAGGTATGGCGCGAAATATCGTCCGGCTTCTTGTCGCGCCGGAACTTGCCCGACAGCAATCCGCCGGCAATCGGGCTCCACACCTGGACGCCGACGCCCTGGTCGAGCGCGATCGGCAAGAGTTCGTTTTCCGCACCCCGGGCCTCGATCGTATAGTGGATCTGCTGGGCCACGAAGCGCTGGAAGTTGTGGCGCTCCGCCGCCATCAGGCATTTCATGATGTGCCAGCCGGAGAAATTCGAGCAGGCGGGATAGCGGATCTTGCCCTGCTTCACCAAGGTGTCGAGCGCTTCCATCATCTCCTCGACCGGCGTCAACCCGTCCCACTCATGCAGGAAATAGATGTCGATACGGTCGCGCTTCAGGCGCTTGAGGCTGGCCTCGCATTGTTCGATGATGTGGAAGCGCGACAGACCCTGCTCATTCGGCCCCTCACCCATGGCGAAGCGCACCTTGGTGCCCACCAGGATCTGGTTCGAGCGGTCCTTGAGAATCTCCCCCACCGCCTCTTCCGATTTGCCGGTGGTATAGGCATTCGATGTGTCGAGCAGGTTGACGCCATGATCGACGGCCACGTCGACGAGCCGCGCCGCGTCTTTCATCGGCAGGCTGCCGATCATGCCGAAGAATCCTTCGGCCGAAAAATTCATGGTGCCGAGCGACATGAGCGACACCTTGAGGCCGGAGCGGCCGAGCTGACGATATTCCATTGATGCGATCCTCCTGTGGCGAAAGACTTTATCAGGCCGCAGGCGGAGCGTCATCCTTCGATCCGGCGTCCGGCTTGTCTTTCGGGAATGTGATGAAAAATATGTAGATCGAATAGGCAAGAAAGGCGACGGCAATCATCACCCACATGGCATCGCTGCCCTGCATGATCTCGAACACCAGCCAGCCCGCGACCACAACGACGATAAGCACCCTGATCCAGAGGGGCTTGTAGAACGGGTGATCCTGTTCCCTCGGCCGCGCCACGTCAGTAGCCGTCGATCTTGTTGGCGATGATGGCAAGCGCCTTCTGATAGACGGTCGCGGCATTCCAGCCTGCGAATGACCCCGCACTGTAGGGACCCTTGCGCGGAAAGCCATGCGCGTTGAGGAAGCGCGCCGTCGAGGCCAGTGCATCGGCCTTCTTGTTGAGATTGATGCCACCCCCGTCGCCATCGGCACCATAGAGGAAGACATTCTTGGGCAGGAACTGGGTCTGCCCCACCTCGCCATGCATAGCGCCGCGAGACGAGGACGACAGCACCCCCTTGTCCACCAGCTTCAGCGCCGAGATCAGTTGCTCGCGGAAGAAATCCGGGCGGCGGCAGTCATAGGCGAGCGTCGCGACGGCCGAGATGGTGTTCTGGTTGCCGGTAAAGCGTCCGAAGGCCGTTTCCATGCCCCAGATGGCGATCAGGGGACCTGCCGGAACGCCAAAGCGCTTCTCGATGGAGGCAAACAGCTTGGCATTCGCTGCCTTCTGCTTCTTGCCCTGCGAGATAATGGCATTGGCACCGCGCTTCTGCATGAACTGGTTGAGCGACAGCTTGAACGAATGCTGGCTGCGGTCGGCCTTGATCGTCGCGGTGGCATAGGACGTGGCAGACAAGGCCTTGAGGCCGCGTGATCCCACGCCATTCGCCTTGGCAACGCCGGCATACTCACGTTTCCACGCGTCGAACCCCGAACCCGTATTGCCGCAGCCTGCGGCAGCGGCCGGCAGGGTCATCAGGACCATCGCTGCAACTGCCAATCCCATCCGCCTCATTGCCATCCCCGTTGGTTGCGATTCGGCTGGACACACTGCCATTACCCGCACCGGTTGTCACCCGTTCCGCACTACCGGGCCGGCAGTGCCACGTTCATCTCAACACCCCCGTAGCCCTCGGCCTTGTCATGGGCACGAACGGTGACGGAAGTGACGTCCGCGGGAATGGCGATGCCCGGCTGGCTGCGGGTGAAAGGCTGCTCGGTTTCATGCGGATGGGCCAGCACGCGTGTCCCCAGCACCGTGCCGTCGGGCGCCACCACGTCCCACCGGTCGGCATATTTGTCCCAGCCTGTATCATCGGACGACACCGTGACATCGAAGCGGTAGGTGCCGGCGGGCTCGCGCGTCACCTTCACATCAACGACATCGGCCTTGCCCGCCATCGCCTCAGCGCTCCCCATCCCCATGAGCAGCACCGCAAGCCAGAGACACCGCACCATCCTCATCCCTTCGCATAGATCTTCGTCTGGTGGCTGAGGGCCTCGTCCATCGTGTCCACCATCGTGTCCACCTGCGCCTTGGTGAGGATCAGCGGCGGCGAGATGATGAAGGTATCGTAGATGTTGCGGATCAGCACGCCGTTGTCGCGGCAACGCTTCGAGACCTCGGCGCCGAACTTGTCCTCTCCCTTGAACTGGGCCTTGGTCTTTTTGTCGGCGACGAGTTCGACGCCGATCATCAGCCCCTTGCCACGCACGTCGCCGACATGGGGCTGCTTCGCCTTCAGGTCTTCGAGGCGCTTGAGGAAATAGCCACCGACGTCTGCGGCGTTGCCGGCGAGGTCTTCCTTCACCACGATGTCGATATTGGCGAGTGCTGCGGCACAGGCCAGCGGATGGGCGAGATAGGTATTGCCGTGCATGAACCAGGCATTCTCCGCCTCGCGGAAGGCCTTCTCGATGCGGCCGTTGAACATGGTGCAGCCCAAAGGCACGTAGCCCGAATTGATGCCCTTGGCGAACACCATGATGTCGGGCTTTACACCCCACAGCCTGGAACCGAACAGCGAGCCGGTGCGGCCGAAGCCGGTCACCACCTCGTCGGCGATCAGCAGGATGCCGTGCTTGTCGCAAACCTTGCGGATGAGCGGCCAGAATTCCTGCGGCGGCACGATCAGCCCGCCCGCCCCCTGGATCGGCTCGGCCATGAAGGCGGCGACCGTATTGGGGCTCTGGTCCTCGATCATGCGGTCGAGCAGCGTGGCGCAGATTTGCGCCAGCTCGGCCGGATCGTCCGTGAACGGATTACGGTAGACGTAAGGCGTCTCGG
>CAZECZ010000037.1:0-33062 GCA_964510815.1 uncultured Aestuariivirga sp. | reverse complement strand
AGGATGTCGAGGTTCAGCGCATTCGGCCACCAGTTCATGACATTGCTGCCGATCTCGGTGTTGCCACCATGCATTACCGGGCACTTGCCGCCGCTGCCGCCATCATGTCTATCCATGTCTCTCTCCGATCTTGGTTGGGTCGTTCGGTTCTTGCAGCGGCCAGCCCGACAAGCATTCACGTGGCAGACGGACATGCTGCATTGCGCTCAGTGATGCCTCTTCTAACAAAGCCATTCCATAGGTTAAAGTTGAAATTTCTGATTGCGGCGATAAGATACGCTTATGAATGGTCTAACCCTCAAACAGCTTCGATACTTCGACGCGTTGTCACGTCACGGCCACTTCGGCCGGGCTGCGGAGGCCTGCGCCATCTCCCAACCCGCATTGTCGTTGCAGATCAAGGAACTGGAAGAATCGCTTGGCGCCCTTCTGTTCGAGCGGGGTCCGCGGCATATACGATTGACAGCCTTCGGTGAGGACTTCGCGGTACGCGTCCGCGACATTCTGCGCGCGGTGGATGAACTTGCGGACCTTGCGCGGGCCTCCCAAAGCCGCCTGGCCGGGCGGTTGCGGATCGGCGTGATTCCCACCATCGCGCCCTACCTGCTACCCACCATTATCGGCAACCTCACTCGCCTCTATGAGGGTCTTGACATTCACGTCCGTGAAACTCTGACGGCCAAGCTCATTCAGGAACTTTCCGAAGGACGGCTCGACGCAGCAATCGTGGCATTGCCGGTATCCGAGCCGTCACTGTCCGAGGTCGCCCTGTTCGCTGAAGACTTCGTTCTGGTACGTCCTGACGAAGAACATGGAAAGCCGACTCCCAACGCCGAGGCATTGCGGGAAATGCGATTGCTCCTCCTGGAGGAAGGTCACTGCTTCCGCGACCAGGCTCTCTCCTTCTGCAACATCAACTCATCGCTTCCGCGGGAACTTCTGGAGGGCAGTTCCCTCTCCACCCTCGTACAAATGGTCAGTGCCGGAATCGGAGTCACATTGATCCCAGAGATGGCCGTGCCGGTGGAAACGCGATCCGCCTCAGTGTCGATCGCCCGCTTCAAGGCGCCCCGGCCATCGCGGACCATTGGCATGATCTGGCGCAGGACCAGCCCGCTGGCCGATCAGCTTCTGCAGATTTCGGATGTTGTCCGCCAGTCGGCGGAGGCTCTGCGGGAGCAGAACACGCCGCTGTCCTGAACCGCGCGGGGCCGTCCACCTACGCGTTGATATAGTGATATCCCGTGAACGTCTTGCGGAAGGCTGCCGTGCGCGGCGCGATGGTAGCCGGATCGTTGGAACGAAGCCCCTCTGCGATGAGTGCTGCCAGATGGGGTACGTCGGTCAACGTGACACCACGGCGGACGAGTTCTGGCGTGCCGATCCGCAAGCCGTTCAAGTCGCCTTCCACCGGCGCGCGCGGAAGGCCGATGCCACAGGCGAGGAAGCCAGCCTTGCGCAATGTCTTGGATGCCGCCTGCCCGCCACCAAAAGCAACTGCCTCCAGCGCGAACTGATGACTGTGAGTGGCGCCCTGCGTCGTTTCGAAAACCGGTAGCCCCTGGTCCTTCAGGGCTGTGGCCAGAGCTTGCGCGAGTTCAATCATCGCACGCGCGTAGGCGGCACCATGATCACGCCAATCCAGCAGGGTGATCGCGAGCGCGGCAGACTTGGCCGCATCGAAATTGGCCGTCATGCCCGGAAAGGCAATATGGTCCAGCTTCTCGGCAATGCCTGCGTCATTGGTCACGATCAATCCGCCGGCTGGCCCACCCAGGCTCTTGTAAGTACTCATGGTCATCAGATGAGCACCTGCCTCGAGCGGATTGCGCCAGGCTCTTCCGGCAATGATGCCGCACTGATGGGCCGCATCAAAAAGAACGTGGGCCCCGACCTCGTCCGCGATCTTGCGGATCTCTTCGACCGGATGGGGCACGAGGTTGAGGCTGCCCCCAATCGTGATGATGCGTGGCTGAACCTTACGGGCCAAGAGGCGCAGCGCCTCGACGTCGACGGTGTAGCTGCCGGGGTCGACCGGCATCGGGTGCGTAGTCAGGCCATAAAGCCCGGCGCAACCAGCCTGATGGTGGGTGACATGACCACCGATGGAGGCGGGCGGAGCAATGATCGCGTCACCAGGCTTCGCAAGAGCCATGAAGCCATAGAGATTGGCCATCGCACCTGAGGCGACCCTCATTTCGGCAAAGCGAGCATTGAAGATCTCGGCGGCCAGTTCGGCCGCGATCACTTCGATCTCCTCGATTGCTTCCAGTCCCATCTCGTACTTGTCACCCGGATAGCCGAGCGATGGCCGGCTGCCGAGACCGCGGGCCAACGCTGCCTCTGCAGCCGGGTTCATGACATTCGTCGCGGGGTTGAGATTGAAGCAATCGGAGTCATGAATTTCTGTATTCCGAATAATCAATGCTTCGATCCGCTCCGCGACGTCGCGCGAGGGAACCGCAACTCTTGCCGCAAGCTGCTGTACGTAGGTTTCGCAGTTCTCCGGCACCCAGTTCCGCCGAGCAAGTTTGGGCATACCGATTCCTCTCAATGTTCTTGATAGCCGTGAGGCTGGTACGATGTATCACAACTTATATCTCAGGAAAAATACCGGATAGGCAGCCCTCAAAGTGTTCGTCCGGTCACTGCCCGGGGCAAGCGGCATCAGCAGCAAGTCCGGGCCAGCTTGAAAGCGATGTAACGACGTTCGCTTCTCCGATTTGAAGATGGCCAGTAAGCACACCGGCAATCCGATAACCGCTCCCGGCCTTCACCAGCACTGGTGTGCCCGACGTACCCGGCTTCGCATCACAGTCCACGAACGCGACGTCTTTCACCATGTCGAGCACTTCGCAGTCCTCCTGATAGGAAAGAATGTAGCGGCGATCGACAGGATATCCCGCGAGCGTAACCGGGGACTTGCGCGCAAGTATCCCTGTTCCTGCCAAAGGCATTGGCTTCACGCCATCGATCGCACGGTCGAGCACGATCAAAGCCAAATCATCTCTGAAACTCTCGTTGGGAAGACGCGTGAGACTCATATCGGGCAGCAGCTGAGCCTCCACCTCCGGATCAAACCGCGGTGGAAACAGCACGCACTTCGCCATCGCGCGGCCGGCCACCCGGTCACGATGCACACCTGCTGCAAAGTGAACATTCCGAGCCGGGAATGGCCGATGCCTTGCAAAATCAAACACGCAATGCGCCGCAGTCAAAACGGATCGAGGCGAGACCAGTGTTCCGCTGCAGATACTCCTGCGGCTGTAACCACCCACGTTGACCTGGCCAATGGAAAGCCATCGGTCATCCGTGTCTGTCACGGGAACACGATCATCCGTGCCGATGATCCCCGGCGTCTGCGCCAATACATGGCCGGATTGGCCACTCAACATCGAGAGGGCAAATGCTGCCGCTAAAAGGACTGTCTCAATCGATCCCTCAGCGGTGCCCCGCACTACCGCTCACGCCATGTATGGGCGAACTGGTCCAGCATCGGCTTGATGAAATATGACATTGGCGACCTGGCTTCCGTCTGGATGAAGGCCTCGGCGGGCATGCCGTGCTTCAGCTTCTTGTCGCCGAGTTTTGCCAGTTCCTTTTGGGGAATGCGCAGCCGAACATCATAAAAAGGTGGCGTATCGTTGCCGGCCCGCGTCGTATCGGCGGCGACACTGGCAACTTCTGCAAAGATCTCGGGGGTCGTGCGGGAGTTGAATGCCGGGAACCGGATGTGTGCAGTCTGCCCTTCATGCACCTGCTCGATGTTCTGCGGCGAAACATGAGTCTGCAACACGAGGTCATCCTGCTCCGGCGCCACCATCATCAGAGGTTCCGCAGGCGTGATGACGCCTCCCTCCGTGTGAATCATCAACTGATACACCACGCCGGTGATGGGAGCCTTGACGACCATGCGGTCGAGCCGCGCACGGGCGGCGAGGCGGCGCTCGCTGAGTTCCGAAATACGGCCCGATGCGTCACGCAAGTCGGACAGTGTCTGCGACAGGACATCCTCGCGGATTTGAAGAATTTGCAGCCGGATTTCGCTGCCCTTGCTTTCGGCAGCGGCACGCTGACCGATCAGTTCGCCGCGCTCGCCTTCCAGCCGGGCCTGTTCTCGTTCCATCGCGAGGACCCTGGTCTTCGGGGTCAAGCCCTGGTCCAGGAGATCCTGCAAGCCGACCAACTCGCCCTTGATCAGGTCTATCTGGCGTTCCTTGGCCGCAATCTGAGCGGTGAAGCCGTCAACCTGTTCCTTGACCTGCCCGATCTGTTCCTGCAACTGGTTGACCTTGCCCTCGAGTGAAGCGCGGCGGGCCTCAAACAGTTTCTCCTGCCCCGTAATGACCGAAGCGACAGAGGGGTCAGACCGGCGGCTCTCGATCTCCTCCGGGAACACGAGATGATCCAGATCATCTCGCTGCGCCTCAAGCCGTGCCCGCTTGGCCGTTTCCTCGATCAGCAGCGCATCGATGATGCCAAGCTCGGCGCGCGTTTCGGTGTCATCAAGAATGACCAGGTCCTGTCCCTCCACGACCCTGTCACCGTCGCGAACAAGTATCTTCTTGACGACTCCACCGTCCTTTTGCTGCACCCGCTTGGTATTGGATTCCGCCACAACGATGCCGGGCGCGATGACTGCGCCGTTGAGCCTGCTCAGCACTGCCCAAGAGCCCATGGCACCCACCACGAAGGCAACGGACACGTATCCTGCGAATTGGAACCGCCTCAAGGACTTGTCGGTCGAATAGGTCGCCATGATCAGTCACCTTCACTCTGGTTGGCCGCCGTCAGCCGCTCAACCGTCCCCTGCGGCGTCGTCGGGCGCACCATCACCTTGCGCATGATTTCGTCGCGCGGGCCCAGTGCCGCCATCTTGCCATCGGCAAGCACCAGCATCTTCGGAATCGCTGCCAGCGCACTTGGCCTGTGAGCAATGACGACGACAGCCGCGCCACGATTCATGGCCTGGCGAATGGCAAAATCGAGAGCAGCCTCGCCTTCCGCGTCGAGCGCCGAATTGGGTTCGTCCAGCACGAACAGCGTGGGGTTGCCATAGAGGGCTCGCGCCAACGCGATGCGCTGGCGCTGGCCTGTCGACAGGCGCGCACCATTTTCGCCCAACTGGGTGTTGTAGCCATCCGGCAACCGGATAATCAAATCATGCACATTTGCCAGCTTGGCGGCTTCGACAATCGCGTCTGCATCAGCTTCAGGCTGAAAGCGGGAGATGTTCTGCGCCGCCGTGCCATCAAACAACTGCACATCCTGTGGCAAGTATCCGATCATCAGCCCCAGTTCATCGGGGTCACGTTGGTCGAGAGTCGAGCCATCCAGTCTGATGTGCCCGCGTGTTGGTGGCAGGATTCCCACCAGCGTTCGGGCCAGCGTCGACTTGCCGGCACCCGTGGGTCCGATCACGCCGATGCCTTCGCCCGGCTCCACCGAGAAGGTGATACCCTGGAGCAACGGCTTCTCAACACCGGGAAGCTGGATGATCAGATTCTCGACCGACAGCCGGCCTTTCGGTTCCGGCAATTTCATGCGCTCCACTTCGATCGGAACGGTCCTCAACACCTGGGTCAGACGTTCGCGGGCCTTTCGGAATGACAGGAACTGCTGCCAATTGGCCACCGCCTGTTCGACGGGGGCCAGGGCGCGGGACATGATGATCGATGCACCGATCATGGCGCCGGGCGAAATTTCACCCTTGATCGCCAGAAATGCACCCAGCGCCAGAATACCGGATTGCACGAACAGGCGCAGCACCCGCGACATGGCACCGAGGAGCCCGCCAGCGTCATTGGCAATCGTCTGGTGGTCGAGTGCCGTTTGCTGCACATCCGCCCACCGCTGGCGCATGACGCCAACCATGCCAAGCGCGTGCAATGCTTCGGTGTTGCGGCGGCCTTCGTCCGTCATCAGCGATGCCTTGACGGTCGCCTTTGTCGCCTCCTGGATCGGTCCGCGCGTTGCGCGCTCCGAGATCACCGCAAGCGTGAAGATCACGATGGCCGCAAAAAGCGCCGCAGTGCCCAGCACCCAATGCATGAGGAAGATGATGCCGAGATAGAACGGCATCCAGGGCATGTCGAAGAAGGCAAATGGTCCCTGCCCCGACAGATACTGGCGGATCGTCGAAAGATCATTGAGGGGCTGCGAACCGACACCCGGGGTCCGCCGCAGTGCATGGGCGGTCACGGCATCAAAAACCCGGCCCCGCATCCGTTCCTCGATGCGTCGTCCCAGCCGCACCATCAGGCGGGCGCGGATGAACTCCAGAAACCCGTAGTAGAAGTAAAGGACGGCAATCAGAATGACGAGGGCAATGAGCGTCGGCACGCTGCCTGACCCCAGAACGCGGTCATAGACCTGCATCATGAACAACGGGCCGGTGAGCATGAGGATGTTCACGAGGCTGCTGAAGACAGCTGCAGATACGAGTGTGCTTCGGCTCGACGCGTAGATCTCCTTGATCTCGTCGCGGCCAGCTGTATTCATCGGTTGTGCCATAAAAGATCCCGGCGCTCGTTTTTGAGGGTGTGCTTATAGCACAAATATCAAGATTCTGTTCACCGCGGCTGTGACCCGGGTAACAGCGTCCACACGATCTCGTTCTGAGACCTTGCCGTTCACGAGCAAAAGCGCTTAGTGTCTGTCGGATATGGCATTTTTAAGGAGTCGGTCATGAAAATCCTGGTCATTGGAGCGGGCGGGATGGTCGGTGCGAAACTGATCAAGCGTCTGTGCGCGGATGGAAAACTCGGCGAAGCGTCAATTTCGGCTATCATCCGCCACGACGTGGTGTTGTCACCACCGCCGCCGGAGTCATCGTTTCCGATTGAGACGCTAATGGGCGACCTGTCGGTGCCGGGAGAGGCCGAAAAGCTCGTGGGATTGCGCCCGGACGTGATTTACCACCTTGCCGCCATCGTCTCCGGCGAGGCCGAGGCCGACTTCGAAAAGGGCTACCGGATCAATCTGGAAGGAACCCACTTGCTGTTCGAGGCGATCCGCAAGGCAGGTGGCGGCTACAAGCCAAAAGTGATCTTCACCTCATCGATTGCCGTGTTCGGCGCGCCCTATCCGGAAGCCATTCCGGACGAGTTCTTCACAACGCCGCTGACAAGCTACGGCACACAAAAGGCCATCTGCAAACTGCTGCTGTCGGACTATACCCGCCGCGGTTTCTTCGACGGCATAGGATTGCGGTTCCCGACGATCTGTGTCCGCCCCGGCAAGCCCAACCTGGCTGCGTCCGGCTTCTTCTCCAACATCATTCGCGAACCACTCGCCGGACAGGAAGCCGTGCTGCCCGTGGACGAAGACGTTCGCCATTGGCATGCAAGTCCCCGTGCTGCAACGGGCTTCCTCATTCACGCCGCAACCATGGACAGCGCCGCCCTTGGTTCGCGCCGCAATGTGACGCTTCCCGGTGTCTCCTGCACTGTGGGCGAGCAGATTGCCGCCTTGCGAAAGGTCGCCGGCGACAAGGTAGCTGACCGCATCCGCCGCGAACCGAATGAGACCATCATGAAGATCGTCGCCGGTTGGCCACGGAACTTCGAGGCCAAGCGCGGCCGCCAGCTCGGCTTCCAGGCAGAGTCAAACTTCGAGGACATCATCCGCGTCCACATTCAAGACGAATTGGGCGGCAAGATCGCCTGATAATGCGTACTGCTACGGCAGAACAACTGAGCCGCTACAGTCTCGACCTGCTGACGGCGTCTGGCGCAAACCAGGAAAGCGCCGAAGCAGCCACCTGGGCGTTGCTCCACGCTTCGCTTCATGGCGTGGATAGCCACGGCATACGCCTTCTGCCCTGGTATGCGGAATGCCTGCGCTCCGGCAAAGTCAACGGCATGCCAAATGTCAGGATGGAGATGGTTCGGAAGGCGGCGGCACGCCTCGATGCCGACGGCGGGCTTGGCCACCTGGCCATGTACCGGGCCATGGACGAAGCCTGCGCCATCGCCCGTGACTGTGGCATCGGCATGGTTGCTGTCGTGCACTCCACACATTTCGGACCGGCTGGGGCCTATACCCTGGCCGCCGCCGAAGCGGGCTTCATCGGCTTGGTCACAGGCAATTCTGTTGCCTACGTCGTGCCGCACGACGGAAGGACGCCGATCCATGGTACCAACCCGATTTCCTTCGCAACGCCCAACTCGAATGGCGAGCCGTTCCTGATGGACATGGCGACCAGCTCGTTTCCGTGGAACAAAGTTCTGAGATATCGCACCGAAGGCCTTGAACTGCCTCAGGGAGTTGCCGTCGATACCCACGGTCACTTCGTCACCGATCCACACCAGGCTGTGGCCTTGGCCCCAGTCGGCGGACAAGGCTTCGGCTTCAAGGGCGCGGCGCTGGCAGGCGTGGCGGATATCCTGTCTGGAGTCCTCACAGGCATGCGGATCTCCACCCAGCAGGACCACGATGCGCTCTGCGATGTCGAACTCGGTCATTTCGTCATGGCCATCGATCCAACCTTGTTCATGCCGCTGACGGCCTTCGGATCGGGCTTGCAGGCCTATCTTGATGGCTTCAAATCACAGCCCGGAACCTATGCGGCAGGCGGACCGGAATGGGAGCGACGGAAAATCCGGGAACGCGATGGAATTCCCCTCCCAGAGGGCCTTTACGCTGAACTGCGCGATGCCGCGGGTGCGGCAGAGATTGGGTTCGCGCTCTGAACCAGATTTTTCCAATGGCCATGCTTTGACAGCATGAGTTGTGGTCTCAGCAGACATTGGCGTTCCCGGTTGCCCGGCCTATAGGTCAGCGATGGCAGTTGACACCCATGAAGATCGAACCGCCGGCATCCTGTGGATGCTGGCGACGATGTTCTGCTTCATCACGCTCGATGCCATCATGAAGCATCTGCTGGAAAGCTATTCGCTGGTGCAGGTGACCTGGGGCCGCTTTTTCTTTGCCACCATCGTGGCCGCACTCGCTTGCGGACGGCGCATCAGTGCCCTGGCCGTCAGTCGCGCACCCAAGCAGCAGGCCTTGAGATCCGTCGTTTTGATGTCGACGACCGGGCTCTTCAATGCCGGTATACGCACCATTCCATTGGCGACAGCTACCACCATCATGTTCCTCAGCCCGATATTGGTCACGCTGCTGTCAATTCCCCTTCTAGGCGAAAAAGTCCGTCTAAGACGTTGGATTGGCATGCTGATTGGCTTTACTGGCGCGGTCATCGTCGTTCGGCCATGGCAGGAAGGTCTGGGTGGACTTGGCCTCGGTGTGCTCTTCCTGTTGGCCGCCGCCTTCCTCAACGCAAATTATCAGATCATCACGCGCAAGGTCCGGCTCGATGATCCCCTGACCTCCCTGCTCTATACCGCCGCAGCCGGCGCCATCGTCACATCGCTCATGGTCCCGTGGTTCTGGACATGGCCGGATGTCACAGGTTGGCTGATGTTCGCATTGTGCGGATTGGCAGGAGGGCTAGGACACCTGTTCCTGATCAGGGCTTTCAGGGCTGCGCCCGCATCCGTTGTCGCCCCATTTTCCTATTCGTCGCTGGTGTGGGCAACGCTCTATGGTTTCGTGGTGTGGGGAGACTGGCCAGACATGTGGACGTGGGCCGGTGCCGCACTTATCATTGGATCAGGACTTTACATTTACCATCGGGAGAGGATGCGCCATGAAGACCGTTGAATTCACCGCCATGAAGGACGGCACGAAGGACGAATACCTGTTTTTGAAGCCCCTTGAGGACGAGCACATCAAGGGAACCGCTGAGCGCATTCTGCGCGAGTTGCGGCTGCAGGAGGAAGAGACACTTCCCGGCTACAAGATCAGCCGGTTGCAACATGGCCTGCAATCCGCCACCCGGGCCTGGCGGGAAGGCGCGGACATTGACTGGGTGGTCGGCGCCCTGCTCCACGACATTGGTGACGGGCTCGCCCCGCAGAACCATGACCGCTTCGCCGCCGAGATCTTGCGCCCCTATATGCGCGAGGAAGTGGTCTGGTCCGTCGAGCATCACGCGGCATTCCAGATGTACTACTACGCCCACCACTACGGCTGGAACCAGCACGAGCGCGAGAAGTACCGCGACTCGATCTACTACCAATCCTGCGTCGATTTCTGCGAGCGGTGGGACCAGTCGTCCTTCGATCCTGACTATCCCACGGAAAATTTGGGCTTCTTCATCCCGATGGTGAAGGAGGTTTTTGCCCGCAGATCCCACGACCCCGCCGTGATACAGCAAGGCGTGGTCGTGGGCATCCCGCCGCTGCCATCGGCCACTGCCGCGGAATAGACCTCCGCGCCGTTTGCAGATCGAACATGCCGCAAGCTAGCTGGCGAAGGCGTCGGGCCTTCGCCAATGTGCCGGAATGTTCGCGACCGCAACACTCCGCAACCGAAGTTTCCTTGGCATAGGGTCTCTCTGCCTCGGTGCATTTGTTTTTTCCCTGCAGGACGCGATCATCAAATCGATCAGCGGTGACCATGCGGTGACGCTCGCAATCGTCATGCGCTGCGTCGTCGCCTTTCCTATTCTTGCCGTGATGGTGCATCTGGAGGTCGGGTTGGCCCGCCTCGCCAGCCTCAATCTCCCCGTTCTCCTCTTGCGCGGCGGACTGCTCCTCATCGCCTACACCACCTATTTCATGGCCTTACCAGCGCTGCCGTTGGCGGAAGCAGTCGCACTCTATTTCACCGTTCCGATCCTGGTTACCATCCTCTCCGTGCCGGTACTGGGCGAACGGGTCGGCCTCAAGTCGTGGGCCAGCGTGGGAATGGGCTTCGCCGGCATTCTGATCATTCTGCAGCCAGGATCGGCGCTCTTCGAGCCAGCGGCCTTGCTGAGTCTTGTCAGCGCCGCGACCTACGCGTCATCAATGGTCCTCGCCCGTCGGATCGGTACGCAGGAATCCGCGGCGGTCATGGCGTTCTACCAGAACGCCGTATTCCTGTGCGGCGCAGCCCTCGCCGCCGCAATATTCACATCGGCCGGTATCGAGCGGATCGGCCACCCAAGTCTTGACTTCCTGGTGCGGCCATGGGGCCTACCCAGCGCATGGGACAGCTTCATCATGGGGACTTGCGGGGTGATTGCCGCGGCTGGTGCGTGGTTACTGACCAACGCCTACCGCCTGGCCAACGCCAGCCTCGTCACCGTCTTCGAATACACCGGCATAATCTGGGCACCGCTGTGGGGATTCCTGTTCTTTGCCGAAATCCCGCGGCCGACGACGATAATCGGAATGATCATCATCGTCATTTCTGGCGTCTACGCTGTCCGTGCAGCAGAAGCCAAGCATGCGGCCGAAAGCAACTGAGACCGATCGGGATCAGGGGGCAAGCCGCTCACTGAGGATGCGGAAATCACCGACGACACTCTTCTCCGCCGACTCTGATCCGGCCACCCGCAACCACAGTCCCCGGCCATCGGAGCGGCCGGGAATTGGAAATGTCTGGCTTTCCGACGACTGCTGCAGGGTGAAACTCATCACCGGACGTCCGGTCGCGCCGATCTGGCCATCAGGCAGCACCATGACGTCCAGCGTTGTGGCCATTTGTGCAGGATTGACACCTGCTGGCGGCGAATACTCGATCGCCGTCACGGGACGGGCCGCAGAACCTTGGAAGTTCAGAAGGATATTGACCTCGTTGTCCGGCTTCTCAATCGTAAGGTAGGTGTCGGCCCGGCCGTCAAAAAGGGTGCCAAAATCATAGCGCTTGTCGGAGCCATCTTTCAGCGCAGCACTGAGAGACGCCAAATGGCCAAGTTCCTCGGACTCGGTTTCCAGGGCCGGTACGGCATCGGTCTTCTGCACGGCCAAGCCTGCCGATGTCGACGGTTTGGCGGCATCAAGCGCCACCACGACGTTTACCGGCTGTTGTGCAGTCAGCGTCGGGGCGAATGTCTGATACGCGGCGATGGCCACACCGGCAACCGCCGCGAAACTCGATATCGCGACATGGAAATTCGTAAGCTTCACGTCTTCAGACTTTGAGGATCGAGCGTCCCGCGTAGGTTGACTGGCTTCCAAGTTCTTCCTCGATGCGGAGCAACTGGTTGTACTTCGCAAGCCGGTCGGACCGGGCCAGCGAACCGGTCTTGATCTGACCGCAGTTTGTGGCAACAGCAAGATCGGCGATGGTCGAATCTTCGGTTTCACCGGAGCGGTGGGACATGACGGCCGTGTAGGCAGCCTTGTGCGCCATTTCGACGGCTTCCAACGTCTCCGTCAGCGAGCCGATCTGATTGACCTTCACCAGAATCGAGTTTGCAACGCCCTTGCTGATACCCCTGGCGAGTCGCTCGGTGTTGGTGACGAACAGGTCGTCGCCCACCAGCTGACAGGATTTTCCAATGAGATCCGTCACCTGCTTCCACCCGTTCCAGTCGTCCTCGGACATTCCGTCCTCGATAGAAATGATGGGGTATTCCTTGGCCAGCTTGGCGAGATAGGCGGCCTGCTCGTTGATCGAGCGGGTCTTGCCTTCTCCCTCATAATCATAGTTGCCGTCCTTGAAGAACTCCGTCGAGGCGCAATCGAGCGCCAGATAGACGTCCTCGCCCGGCTTGTAGCCGGCTTGCTCGACGGCCTTCATCACGAAATCGAGACCTGCTTCCGCCGATGGCAGATTGGGCGCGAAGCCGCCCTCGTCGCCAACATTGGTATTGTGACCGGCCTTCTTGAGGGCGCCCTTGAGGGTATGGAAAATCTCGGCCCCCATGCGCAGACCTTCGCGGAAGCTCTCCGCGCCAACCGGCATGATCATGAATTCCTGAAAATCGATCGGGTTGTCGGCATGTGCGCCGCCGTTGATGATGTTCATCATCGGCACCGGAAGCGTGCGTGCTGATGTTCCGCCGACGTACCGGTAGAGCGGCAATCCGGCAGCATCTGCCGCCGCCTTGGCAACTGCGAGCGACACGCCGAGGATGGCATTGGCTCCCAGCCTCGCCTTGTTCGGAGTTCCGTCCAGTTCGATCATGGCGCGGTCGATGGCAATCTGATCTTCGGCTTCCATGCCTGCCAGCGCGTCGAAGATATCGCCATTGACAGCTGCGACCGCCTTGGTGACGCCTTTGCCCATGTAACGCGATTTGTCCCCGTCGCGCAGTTCAACTGCTTCGTGGGCGCCCGTCGAGGCGCCCGAAGGAACCGCAGCCCGGCCCATGGAGCCATCTTCGAGGACCACATCCACTTCCACCGTCGGATTTCCACGGCTGTCGAGGATTTCGCGGGCAGTAATATCGATGATCGTGGTCATGGCAGTCATATCCTTTGATAGGCGCAAATCAGGCGGCGTTATGGGCGGGAGACGAGATGATTGCAAGTCCGCGGCATTGGCCTAGATTGCCTGCCATGAAGAAAACCGACGTCTCGGGCCTCACGCAACTGGGTGCGGCCACCAAGCCTCCCGCCTCGCCTGACGTGGCGGTGCTGGAGCGCGTTCCCAACAGCCAGCACAACGTCAACTACGTTGTCCGCTTCGTCGCGCCTGAATTCACTTCGCTCTGCCCGATGACCGGACAACCTGACTTTGCCCACCTCGTGATCGACTATGTGCCCAACCGCTGGCTGGTCGAGTCCAAGTCGCTGAAGCTGTTCCTCGGCTCCTTCCGCAATCACGGCAGCTTCCACGAGGATTGCACCATCGGCATCGCAAAGCGGTTGGTGAAAGAACTGAAACCCCGCTGGCTCAGGATCGGCGGATACTGGTACCCACGCGGCGGCATTCCCATCGATGTCTTCTGGCAAACGGGCTCACCGCCAAAGGGTGTGTGGATTCCCGACCAGGGCGTGCCACCCTATCGTGGACGAGGCTAGGCCGTACCTTTAGCGACCCTGTCGATTGCCATCAGCGTCTTCAGGAGATCCTCCAACTGATCGACCGGCACCATATTTGGTCCATCTGAAGGCGCATGGTCCGGGTCCTCATGGGTTTCGATGAAGACACCCGCCACGCCGGCGGCCACGGCGGCACGCGCCAGCACTGGCACCATGCGGCGGTCACCCCCGGAAGACGCGCCCTGCCCTCCCGGTTGCTGCACCGAATGGGTGGCATCGAAGATCACCGGCGCGCCCATCTCGGCCATGATCGGCAGTGCCCGCATGTCGGAGACCAGCGTGTTGTACCCGAATGACGCACCGCGTTCGGTCAGCAGCACGTTCGGATTTCCGCTCTCGACGACCTTCTCCAGAACGTTCTTCATGTCCCATGGCGCCAGAAATTGCCCTTTTTTCACATTGACGATACGGCCGGTCTTCGCCGCCGCAATCAGCAAATCCGTCTGGCGGCACAGAAAGGCGGGAATCTGGAGAATATCGACGACCGATGCCACCTCAGCGCATTGGCCATTCTCGTGAATGTCGGTCAGCACCGGCAGATCAAACGCTTTGCGGATGTCTTCGAACACCGCAAGTGATTTCTCGAGACCCAGTCCCCGCCTGCCAGACAGGCTCGTCCGGTTGGCCTTGTCAAAACTCGATTTGTAGACGAGGCCGATCCCGAGACGTTCAGAAATTTCCTTGAGGCGGCCGGCCATCATGAATGCATGATCGCGGCTCTCCATCTGGCAAGGACCGGCGATAAGCGCGAACGGCTGCGAATTTGCGAAGGATGCGCGACCTGCGCGTACGACGGAATTTGGTTTCATTTGGGATATACCAGGAATGTACCCGAGCCATGGGCATAGAGTTTGCCATTTTCATCGACCACTTTCGCTTCCGCGGTCAGCATCGTGCGGCCGGCATGAAGCACGTTTCCGGTGCAGAGCAGACGACCGACCGTCTCGTCGATCTTGCGCACGTAATTCACCTTGAGTTCGATGGTGCCGAACCCGATGCCGGTCTGCAGCTTCGTCTGAACAGCGCATCCAAGCGTGGAATCAAGAAGCGCTGCAGCATATCCACCGTGAACCCGCATCTGGGGATTGTAGTATTTGGGACCGGGGAAAGCTTCGAAAGTGGCAGTCCCGTCGTCGGCCGCGATCAGTCTCATGTTCATGAGTTCAGCCATCGGCGAACCATGCCAATGGGCAACAAGGTCCCTGAGATACTCGAGCCCTGACTTGCTCTTGTCCGGCTTTTCGGCGCTGTCCATCGTCATTCCTATCCGTTTGGATTCTGCAATACAGCAGACGACACAGGAATGGTAATCCCCTTCTCGCGCAGTTTCCTGAGCAGGGTGAAGCGGATGTCGCTCGCCGTCGTGAATGCATCGAGCGCGTCCGCGACATAGGCCCTGACTTCGAAGTCCAGCCCGATCGGGCTGAACCGCATAAGCACGGCGAAGGGCGGCGGGCCGGTCAGCACTTTCGGATGCTCCCTTGCAATGTCCAGAAGCAGCGTTCGCACTTCTTCAGGGTCGCTGTCATAGCTCACGGTAATCGCTACGCTGAGGCGTCCCAAGGGGCTCCCGTGGGTCCAGTTCTTGACGGGTTCGCTGATCAGGTTCGAGTTCGGCACGATGATCGTACAGGCATCGAATGTTTCGACTTCGGTCGAGCGCACGTTGATCTGTTTCACGATGCCTTCGCCCGACGGCATCACCACCCAATCGCCGACCCGGATCGGCCTCTCCGCAAGCAGGATCAGACCGGAAACGAAATTGTTGACGATGGACTGCAGACCAAAGCCGATGCCGACACCGAGAGCACCGGCGATGATGGCGAGATTGGAGAAGTCGAGCCCGGCCGCCGTCAGTGCAAATCCACCTGCGAGAATATAGCCCGTGTAGCTTGCACCCTTGCGGATCGAATCCTGAACGCCCTTATCCAGACGGGTTTCCGAGAGGATGCGGCGGTCTAGCCAGCGGATGACGAGCTTGGTGAGTGTTATTCCGCCAGCGACGACGGCAATGACCAGCAAGACCGTCCATGGCGAGACGGTGATTGCGCCAATCCGGACACCCAGCATGGCCGAATTGATGATGCTGCGGAAGTCAACCCAGGTCACGGTCCACAGCAACAGCAAAAGTGGCAGGCCCGCCAACACGAGTATGACGTCGACGGCCGTTCTGAACACAAGACCGAGCCTTTCGATCGCCCGCTCACTCATTCCGGTCGTGTTGCGCAGAAGACGGCCAAAGCCCGATTGCGGTTCGAACGACGCCGAGACCGTTGCATCTGCCAGGTTATGTAGCAGGAACAATGCAATCAGCAGCGCACAAGTCTGGAAGATCTGCTGGGCGATGAAGGTCGCGAGTGCCAGATAACCGAGAGCAAGTGCGATGAATCCGATCGAAATGAGTACCCAGATGACCGGCGTGAAGGTTCCCGTCCATGACAGGTAGACGCGGCGGCCGGCGGCAGCTTCCCCCAGTCCGGCCTGACGGCGCAGTGTCAGCACCGTGAGCGCCAACAGCACCAGCATCAAAAGTGCGCCAATAGAGGAGAGCCCGATCGTGTCTTTCAACTGCACGAACAGGGCATCGGCCATGCGCACCATTTCTTCCTGGGCAACCGACAGGAAGGCGATCAAGCCAACGAGGAACGGGAGGCGCGATGCAGCCTTGTCATCCAGATCAACGACACGCCACTGCCGCAGGGCCGGTGCCGCCACGCGCCGCGCAAGCATGTAGAAGATGAGCGTCGTCGAAACGAGATTGAAAACCAGGTCGAGAACCAGGCCGAACCGCCGGGTGAGATAGCCGCTGACGTCGAGTGCCACAAGGATCGGAAAGAACAGAATAAACAGCGCCACCGCCGTTGAAATCTGTCCGCGCGCAATCCGCCAGAGCCGCGTCAGGTCGTCGAGCGGACGGTCGCCATTGCTGCGGGCGTCCGTCCATCGCGCGATCTGGCGGCTGAGCCAGCGAAAGAACAGCAACGCGATGAAGACGCAAATCGGGATCAGTGCCAGTCCGATTGGGTTTGCGGTCTTGCTGACATCCCGCCACCACACATTGAAGAGCCCGCCCAGCCTGGTCGCCAGTGTGCTGACACCTGTCGCAGTGTCCAGCCACAGACCGGGATTGAAGATAGACGGCCCCGTACTGAACACCCGCTGGAAGAACTGGTCGCGCTGAATCACGGAAATGCGGCCTGTCAGCTGCTCGGCCTCCACGGCCAGCACGTCGAGTTGAGATTTTGCGCTCTTCACCTGGTCAAGGGACGATTGCAGCGCCGCCCGCTGCTTTGCCACATCCTCAGGCTCTTGCTGACCGTCAGCGGGTGCCGGCCCGAGTTGCGTGATTTGCTGATTCAACTCGGCAATTGCAGCCGTCAGTTTCTCAGATTGCGTGAGGGCCTTCGTTCGGATGTCGTCCAGCGTCGCTCTGTAGGCCGACAGCTTGGCATCGTTGATCACCGGGCGCTGCAGATCGTTGGAAATCTGCTCGACATCGGTCTTTAGGCTGTCCACCAGCCGTTCGGACTGGCCAACGATGGCGGTATCGAACGCAAAGGCAGCTGCTGCGACGAGCCAGAAGGCGAGAAAGGCTGCTGCCGCGAGTTTCAGCCAGCGCAGCACGGCTAAACCAGCCGCGATTGCTCGATCGCCGCCGCGATGAAGGACTGGAATAGCGGATGTGGCTCGAACGGCTTTGACTTGAGTTCCGGGTGGTATTGAACACCAATGAACCAGGGATGGTCGGGATATTCGACGGTTTCAGGCAACAGCCCATCCGGCGACATGCCTGAGAAGACCATCCCGGCCTCTTCCAGTCTGGCGCGATAGTGCGTATTGACCTCATAGCGGTGGCGGTGGCGCTCGGAGATGTGTGTCATCCCATAAATCTCAGCGATCTTGCTGCCGGGTTTCAGGTTAGCGTCATATGCCCCCAGCCGCATGGTGCCACCCAGATCGCCGCCCGCCTTACGGATCTCGAGCTCGTTACCCTTCATCCATTCCGTCATGGTTCCAACGACAGGCTCGCTCGTCGCGCCGAATTCCGTGGAACTGGCATCTTCAATGCCGGCCAATGAGCGCGCCGCCTCGATGCACGCCATCTGCATACCGAAGCAGATGCCGAAATAGGGAACCTTCCGGGTCCGCGCGAAGGTCGCCGCCTTGATCTTGCCCTCGGAGCCACGTTCGCCAAAGCCGCCCGGAACGAGGATGCCATCCACGCCTTCCAGATACGGTGCGGGGTCTTCCTTCTCGAAGACCTCCGATTCGATCCATTCCAGATTGACCTTCACCTTGTTGGCGATGCCGCCATGGACCAAGGCTTCCTGCAGAGACTTGTAGGCATCCAGCAGCCCCGTGTACTTGCCCACCACGGCAATCGTCACCTCGCCTTCCGGCTGGGTGATGCGCTGCATGATCTCGTTCCACTGAGAGAGATCCGGTTCCGGCGCGCCCTTGAAGCCGAAGATATCCAGGACCTCCTTGTCGAGACCCTCGTGATGATAGGCCCGCGGCACGTCGTAGATCGACTTTACATCAAGAGCCTGGATGACCGCTGTCGGACGGACGTTGCAGAACAACGCGATTTTGCGGCGTTCGTTGGCCGGAATTTCCCGGTCAGCACGGCACAGCAGGATGTCGGGTTGGATACCGATGGACCGCAGTTCCTTGACCGAGTGCTGTGTCGGCTTGGTCTTCAACTCGCCCGCAGTCGGGATATACGGCAGCAGGGTCAAGTGGATATAGAGGCAGTCGCCCCGCGGCTGCTCCTGTCCGAACTGACGGATCGCTTCGAAGAATGGAAGTCCCTCGATGTCGCCGACCGTGCCGCCGATCTCCACAAGCACGAAGTCGAAACCCTCATTGCCATCCTTGATGAAGGTCTTGATGGCATCAGTGACGTGCGGAATGACCTGAACCGTGCCGCCAAGGAAATCCCCGCGCCGTTCCTTGGCGATGATCTCCTGATAGATGCGGCCGGTGGTGATGTTGTCCTGCTTGTTGGCGTGACGGCCGGTAAACCGCTCGTAATGGCCGAGGTCAAGGTCCGTTTCCGCACCGTCATCGGTCACGAACACTTCACCGTGCTGGTAGGGACTCATGGTTCCGGGATCGACGTTCAGATAGGGGTCGAGTTTCCTCAGCCTGACCGAATAGCCTCGCGCCTGCAACAGCGCGCCCAGTGCCGCCGATGCCAATCCCTTGCCCAGTGAGGAAACCACGCCGCCAGTGATAAAGATATATCGCGCCATGGGCCCTCACCCTACCCGGTTCAAAAATCGATTCGTAGCCCGGAAACGATGTCTCCGGGCTCCTGTGGACAACATGATCAACGCTTACTGGTTGACCGGAACCTGCGGTGAAGCGGGCTCGGCTGGTGCCGAGGGGGCAAGCTGCGGCAACACCGGCGATCCGGCATCACCCGATCCTTCGGCCGGGGCTGAACCATTGGCCGCCGGGGCAGTCTTGCCAAGGCCGGTCGGCAGGACCTGATCGAGCAGCGACCCGCTGCCGCGGTTGGTGGCCAGAACGCCCAGTGCGATCGAGGTGATGAAGAACGCCACCGCAAGATAGGCCGTCGTCCGCGTCAAGGCATTGCCGACGCCACGGGCTGAAAACAGGTTACCCGCGCCGCCGCCGCCGCCTCCACCGATCCCCAGGGCGCCACCTTCGGACCTTTGCAACAGCACGACGCCGATAAGACCAAGGGCGATGATCAGGTGAACAACGAGAATGACGGTTTGCATGGGCGGACGGACCTAAAATGGAATTCGGGCGGCTTCTAGCGGCTATATGGGCGGCTGGCAACCCATGGGCAAGCCCTGTCTCAGTGGCCCGGCAGAACGAGCAATTTCGGCCGTGCCGGCAAATTGTTCACGGACACGATGCGCTCCGGATTGGTGGACACCTCCAGTTCGAAATCCTGCCCCATGGTACCGATGAACCGGTTCAGTGTGGCAGGCCCGAAATAGTGCATCGGGATGACGATCCGGGCCTTGATCGTCCTCAGGACCTCCAGCATGGCCGCCTGGCTCATGGTGTAGCCGCCATCGACCGGCACCATCACGATGTCGAGCCGCCCGATGAGACCCATGTAATCTGGTCCCAGGAGGTGATGCAGGTGGCCCAGATGCCCGATACACAGACCTGCTACCTCGAAGATGAAGATCGAGTTGCCGTCCTTTTCCCGGGCCGTCAGGCCGCCCCGGATGTCCGTCGTGACGTTTCGGATGCGAATGTCGCCGATCTCGACATCGTGTTGTGCCGGTCCCCCATCCGGGTTCCAACCGCGCAACACGTGGCTGATGGCGGGATCGGGCACATCGGTATAGTGGGACCGGTGTGCATGGTTCATGGTGACGGCGTCAGGCACGATACCGCCGGCATTTCCGGCATAGTCCGTCACGATCCGCGTCCCGCCCGGGCTCTCTATGATGAAGCTGGAATGGCCGATGTAGGTGATGCGGACTTGATCCGCTTCCAGCGCGGCCGGCGTGTACGCCGCAGGCATGATGCCGGGCTCGCGAGACGCCATGGCCAGGCAGTCACTCTGCAGGGCAAGGGCCGGTCCCGCCCCTACAAGAAAAAGCAAGACAGCCAGAAAGACCTTCCGCATGACGCTCTCCCTCTCTTTCGGGAAGCCTCCCGCCGCAGGATGGCGATTCTATGGAACCTCGGGCTTCCGATACCGGTAGCGGAAGGTGCAGCGAGCAGCACCTTCCATGATGGTTTGCTTGCGCTCCAGCGTGATATTGGGGTCGTAGCCCTGGCAGAACGTCCCGTCCCGGTTGCATGACAGAAGATGCCCGATGCTCCCCAAACCCATCTCGCGATAGGTCTCTGCATAGCGGCAACGGGTAATGTCGAAATCAAACACCTCGTCATCGGCCTGCAGGACGTTCATTTCGAGCGCGCCGTCTGCCGTCCACAGCTCATAGAGCTTGATGAAATCGGCCATGGACGTCTTCCCAGCCCTGGCCGCGAAGTGCTTGCCTTCTGCGATCGCCGCCTTGCGGATCGCAGAATCCAGTATCGCCTTGGCCCTGTCCTCGCCAATCTGCTCGACCATCTCGGCATAGATCGGGCCGATCACCTGGGCCTGCAACGTCCGCTTGGTGAGAGTTGGGATGTCGGCCATCAGGCGTAGACTTTGATGATTCCGATGAAATCTGCGGCCTTGAGGCTGGCACCACCCACCAGCGCACCGTTGACATTGGGCTGCCCCATCAGTTCGGCCGCATTGGAAGGCTTCACCGACCCACCGTAGAGAATACGCACCCCATCGCCCTCGTCTCCCATGATGGCGGCGAGTTCCTTGCGGATGTGAGCATGTACTTCGGCGACTTCGGCAGTTGTCGGAGTGAGGCCTGTTCCGATGGCCCAGACTGGTTCATAGGCGATCACAGTGTTGGCGGCCCCGGACTCCGCTGGCACTGAACCCTTGAGCTGGGACGACACGACATCCAGTGTCTTGCCTGACTTCCGCTCTTCCAGGGTCTCACCGATACAGACAATGGCGACCAGGCCAGCCCGGTGGACGCCCGCGGCCTTTTTCGAAACGGTTTCGTCCGTCTCCCCATGATTCGTGCGCCGCTCCGAGTGGCCGACGATCACGGCTGTGCAGCCCGCCTCTTTGAGCATTTCCGCTGAAATGTCGCCGGTGTGGGCGCCAGATGGGTTCCAATGACAGTCCTGACCGCCGATCTTGATCTTCGAGCCGCTCAACACCGACTTTACACGACGTGTAATGATGGCCGGCGGGCAGACCATGACCTCGCATTTGAGCTTGACGTCCTTCAACATTGCCGCGAGCAGACGGGGCTCCTTCAGCATGGCGACTCCGCCATTCATCTTCCAGTTCCCAGCGACCAGCGGACGAGGCCCTTCAATTGCCATGGTTTCGTTCTCCAACCCTTTGATAGAAATGGCTCATAGCAGAGGCATCTCGCACTTGCGAGGGGGTCATAGCATACCTATAGTGCGCCGCGCCCGAACAAGGGTTTACGGAAAGGACGATCCGACATGATGGACTCCATGCGCAATGCCGCCAAGAGCTGGGTGGCAAAGTTGCTCATCGGCCTGCTCGCCGTGAGCTTTGGCGCGTGGGGCATCGCCGATATCTTCAGCGGGTACCGCGCCGGCGCGCTGGCCACCGTCGGCCAGGCCGAGGTGAGTTCTCAGGAGTTCGAGCGGGCCTTCAATCAATACCTGCAGAACTTCACCCGTCAGACCGGACAACCGCTGACGCCAGACGACGCCCGCAAGCTTGGGATTGATCGCGCCGTCCTAAACAATCTCATCCAGTCCGCCGCCATCGACAATGAAGCACAAGGACTGAAGCTGTCGCTGTCAGATATGTTCCTGGCCAAGGAGGTGACGGAAAATCCCGCCTACCAGGACTCCGCCGGCAAGTTCGACAAGAACGCATTCCTCAATCTTCTCCGATCCAACGGATTGACTGAGGCTGGCTATTACGCCACCGAACGCCAGGCCCAGTTGCGCGAGGCGCTGACGGGTACGGCTGACGGCAACCTGCCGGTCCCAACGGCACTTACGGACGCCCAGTACCGTTATCAGAATGAACAGCGCGATGCCCGCTATTTCCTGGTGAAGACCGCCGACAGCGAAGTTGCCGCGCCGACGGAAGATGAAATCAAGAAGGAATATGAGGCCCACCCGGCCGCCTATACGGCGCCGGAATACCGCTCGATCGCCATCATGAAGGTGGACCCGGCCGACGTCACTGCACGAATCCAGCTGACCGACGAGGAAATCGCCGCCGGCTACGAGCGCTACAAGGACCAGTATTTCACGCCAGAGAAGCGTACCGTACTTCAGTTGACCTTCCCGACACTCGAGGAAGCCAAGGCAGCCAAGGACAAGATCGCCGGCGGCACCGACTTCCTCACGATCGCCACCGAACGCGGCTTTAAGGAGTCGGACATCACCTTCGCCGACAAGGCCCGCACTGATTTTCTTGATCCGGCGATTGCCGACGCCGCCTTCTCGTTGTCAGAAGGGACGGTCAGTGACCCGATCAAAGGTGCGCTGGCGACAGCACTTCTGAAGGTCGTCAAGATTTCACCGGAACATCAGGCGACCCTCGACGAAGTGCGCCAGCAACTGACCGACCGGCTCAAGAGCGAGCACGCGCGTGACGAAATCGACTCGATCTACGCGGCGGTCGAGGATGCCCGCGCAGCGCAGACTTCGTTCGAAGACATTGCTGCCAAAGCCAATATTCCTTTCCAACTCATTGAGAATGTCGACGCGAAGGGCAAGGACAAGGCCGGCAAGGACATATCCATTCCTCACAAGGCCGACGCGCTGCGTGAGGCATTCAACAGCGATGTCGGAGTCGAAAACGACGCGATTTCGCTCGATGATGGATATATCTGGTACGAGGTGCGCGGGGTCACGCCATCTGCGGTAAAGCCGCTCGACGAAGTCAGGCAGGAAGCCAGCGCAGCCGTCGTCGCCGAAAAGGTCCGTGCCTTGTCGGAAGACAAGGCCAAGAAGCTGATCGAGCGTGCCAATTCCGGTACTTCGCTCGAAGATCTGGCGAAAGAGAGCCAGACCGAAATCAAGACGGCCCAAGGGCTGAAACGGACCGAAACTGGCAATGGTTTCGATGCGAGCGCTGTGGCCGCGATCTTCGCAGTGCCGGAGAACGGCTTCGCCTATGCCTTGGAGTCCAATGGCCGAGGCGCCAAGATCATGCAGTCTCAGGCCGTGCTATTGCCAGCCTTTGATCCGGCGTCTCCGGAAGCCAAGAAGATCACCGATCAACTCAGGCAGGCATCTGCCAACGATGTCCTGTTCGCCTATCTCGGCGCCATTCAGAAAGACGCTGGCGTCACTGTCAACGAAACGCTCTGGCGACAGATCTCGGGAACTGCAACGCAATAACCCAAGATCCTTCTTTCTCGCCGGAACCACAAAATGTTGATCTCTCCTGACTACGACAGCTTCGCCAGCGCATATGAGCGAGGCGTAGCCCAGATTGTCTCGACCCGTCTGGTCGCCGATCTCGAGACGCCCGTCTCCGCCAAGATCAAGCTGGCCCGCAATGCACGCTACTCCTTCCTGCTGGAGTCGGTGGAAGGTGGCGCCGTGCGCGGACGCTACTCCATCATCGGCCTCAATCCCGACCTGATCTGGAAGGTGGAAGGCAACACCGCTGCGGTGAACCGCAAGGCCGGAACCGATCCCGACGGCCCGTTCGAGGCGGTCGACCTGCCACCGCTCGAAGCCCTGCGCGCCCTCCTCGCCGAAAGCCGCATCAAACTACCGGAAGACGCCCCTCCGATGGCCGCCGGCGTCTTCGGCTATATGGGCTACGACATGGTGCGGCTGATGGAAGACCTGCCCGAACCCAATCCGGATACGCTGGGGCTTCCCGATGCGATGTTGATCCGCCCCACCATCATGGCCATCTTCGATAGTGTGAAGGATGAGGTGACGGTTACGTCGCCGGTTTATGTCGACCGGGACGTCTCTGCGCGTGCCGCCTACGTGCGTGCCCGCGAACGCCTGAGCGAGATCGTCGACGCGCTCGACCGTCCACTCGACCACCTTGCGCTGCGGGGTGAGGACACGCCCCCGATCACCGACGCCCGCTCGAATACGACGCCGGAAGACTACAAGGCGATGGTGTTGAAGGCGAAGGACTACATCACGGCGGGTGACATCTTCCAGGTGGTGCTGTCGCAGCGCTTCGAGACTGAGTTCACGTTGCCACCGTTCGCGCTCTACCGCAGCCTGCGCCGCGTGAACCCGTCGCCCTTCCTCTATTACTTGGACTTCGACACGTTCTCCGTGATCGGATCAAGCCCGGAAATCCTCGTCCGGGTGCGGGACGGCAAAGTGTCGATCCGGCCGATTGCCGGAACGCGGCGGCGTGGCGCGACGACGGCTGAAGACCGCGCACTTGCGGCCGAATTGCTGGCAGACCCCAAGGAACGGGCCGAACACCTGATGTTGCTCGACCTCGGCCGCAACGATGTCGGCCGCGTGGCTGATATCGGCACCATCAAGGTCACCGACCAGTTCATCCTGGAATATTATAGCCAGGTGATGCACATCGTTTCGAACGTCGAGGGCCGTCTGTCCAACAAGTATGACACCATCGATGCCCTCGTGGCGGGGTTTCCAGCTGGCACTGTCTCAGGTGCGCCGAAAGTCCGTGCCATGCAGATCATCGACGAACTTGAGAAGAACAAGCGCGGTGTCTACGCGGGGTGTGTCGGCTATTTCTCCGCCGACGGCGAAATGGACACCTGCATCGTGCTTCGCACGGCCATCGTCAAGGACGGCAAGATGTATGTCCAGGCGGGGGCCGGCGTCGTCGCCGACAGCGATCCCGAGAGTGAACACCAGGAATGTGTCAACAAGGCCAAGGCGCTGTTCCGCGCTGCCGAGGATGCCGTCCGCTTTGCCGGGCGCGCCGGGAGGGCCCAATGATCATCCTGATCGATAACTACGACAGCTTCACCTATAACCTCTACCACTTCCTCGGCGATCTCGGTGCCGAAACGATCGTCCATCGCAACGACAAGATCAGCGTCGGCCAGGTGATTTCGGCCAAGCCCGAGGCGATCGTGATTTCGCCCGGCCCCGCCACGCCCAATGAAGCGGGTATCTGCCTGGACCTCATCGCAGCGGCATCGGGCCGGATTCCGATCTTCGGTGTCTGCCTCGGGCTTCAGTCCATCGGCCAGGCCTTCGGCGGCAAGGTGATACGCGCGCCGAGGCTCATGCACGGCAAGGTATCCAAGGTGCACCACACCGGAAAGGGCGTGTTCAAGGACCTGCCGCAGGACTTTACGGCCACCAGGTACCATTCCCTGATCGTTGAACGTGACACCCTGCCCGACTGCCTCGAGATCACGGCAGAGACCGACGGCCTCGTCATGGGACTTCAGCACAAGACGCTGAACGTCCACGGTGTCCAATTCCACCCGGAAAGTATTGCATCCGAGCACGGACATGCGATCCTCAAGAACTTTCTCGAACAGACAAAGGCGGGCTGATGGCGGATTTGAAACCATTCATCGCGAAGGTGGCCGCAGGCACGGCGCTCACGCGCGAGGAGGCTCGCGATGCCTTCAACGTGATGATGTCCGGCGAAGCGACGCCCTCCCAGATCGGCGGTCTTCTGATGGGCTTGCGGGTACGTGGCGAAACCGTGGACGAAATTACTGGCGCCGTCGAGATCATGCGCGAGAAGATGATCACGGTCGAGGCGCCATCCGATGCCGTCGACATTGTGGGCACCGGTGGAGATGCTTCCGGCTCCTACAATGTCTCGACCTGCGCGGCATTCATTGCCGCAGGCGCTGGCCTCAAGGTCGCCAAGCATGGCAACCGCGCGCTGTCTTCGAAATCGGGGGCCGCCGATGTCCTGATGGCGCTTGGCATCAAGATCGACCTGGCTCCGCAACAGATTTCGCGGTGCATCGCCGATGCAGGCCTTGGCTTCATGTTTGCACCGGCTCATCACAGCTCCATGAAGCATGTTGGCCCGTCGCGCGTCGAACTCGGGACGAGAACGATCTTCAACCTGCTTGGCCCCCTCTCCAACCCGGCCGGCATACGCCGCCAGGTCACCGGCGTCTTCTCTCATGCCTGGGTGGAACCACTCGTCATGGTGCTCCGCAATCTGGGCACCGAGGCGTGCTGGATCTGCCATGGCGAAGGCGGCCTCGACGAGATCGTGCCGACAGGCACCACCTGGATTTCCGAACTCAGGAACGGCAGCATCAGGAGCTTCGAATTGACGCCCGAAGCCTGTGGAATCACCCGTTCGTCGCTGGACGATCTCAAGGGTGGCGATGCCGCCCATAATGCCGAGGCCTTGCGGCAGGTACTGGAAGGCCAGTCCTCTGCCTTCCGCGACGCTGCCGTGATGACCGCTGGCGCAGCACTTGTCGTGGCGGGCCGCTCAACCAACATCAAGGAAGCTGTTGCCATGGCACAAGACGCCGTGAACACCGGTGCCGCACTCCGCGCCCTCGATACACTCATCCAGGTCTCGAACAGCTGATGGCCACGATCCTCGACAAGATTGCCGCTTACAAGCGCGACGAAGTGGCGAAGGCAAAGCAGGAGATCGCCGAACGCGAATTGGAGGTGATGGCGCTGGATGCTCCGCCAGTTCGCAGCTTCGCCGGCGCATTGCAGCGCAAGACCGACGCTGGCCAATGGGCACTCATTGCTGAAATCAAGAAGGCCAGCCCGTCGAAAGGATTGATCCGTCCCGACTTCAATCCGCCGCAGTTGGCCATGGCCTATGAGGATGGCGGCGCGGCCTGCCTCTCGGTCCTCACCGACACGCCATCATTCCAGGGTGCTCCGGAATATCTTGGTGCGGCCCGCGCGGTGACCCAGCTTCCTGCCCTGCGCAAGGACTTCATGATCGATACCTACCAGGTGGCGGAAGCGCGCGCCTGGGGTGCTGATTGCATCCTCCTCATCATGGCGATGATCGACGACGCGCTGGCCCGCGAACTGGAAGCCGCGGCCCGGGATTGGGGTCTGGATGTTCTTGCCGAAGTGCATGACGAAGACGAACTCGAGCGCGCGCTGAAATTGTCGACACGGCTGATCGGCATCAACAACCGCAACCTCCACACCTTCGAGACATCACTGGAAACCACCGAACGGCTGGCGCCCAGAGTGCCGGGCGACCGGGTGATCGTCGGCGAGAGCGGACTGTTCACGCCGCAGGATCTCGCCCGCCTCTCGCAGGTTGGCGTCAATACCTTCTTGATCGGCGAAAGCCTGATGCGTCAAGCGGACGTCGCCACTGCCACCAAAGCGATCCTGACCAAGCCATGAGCCGCCTGACCCATCTCGATGCCGCCGGCAACGCCCACATGGTCGATGTGTCGGACAAGGACGTCACTCACCGCGTGGCGAGCGCCAGGGCCGTCGTGCGCATGCAGCCCGAAACGCTTTCGCTCATCCTCACGGGCAAGGCGAAGAAGGGCGATGTTCTCGCCACCGCCCGAATCGCAGGCATCATGGCGGCAAAGAAGACTCATGACCTCATCCCCCTGTGCCACCCGCTGATGATTGCGAAAGTCAGCGTGGATTTCGCACCCGACACCTCCAGTTCCCTCATCGAAGTCACGGCCACGGTGAAGGTCGAAGGCAAGACCGGCGTCGAGATGGAAGCGCTGACGGCTTGTTCGATTGCCTGCCTGACACTCTATGACATGTGCAAGGCGGTTGACCGGGGCATGAAAATCACCGATTTGAGGGTCGTCGAGAAGAGTGGCGGAAAGTCCGGCCACTTCCAGTCAGACTAGATGGTGATACGACATGGCCCTTCTTCCAGTCGACACGGCCAGAGAAAAAATTCTCAAGAACGTGAAGCCGCTTCCAGCGGAATCAATCCCGCTTGAACAGGCACTGCACCGCGTTCTCACCCAACCGGTGAAGGCACGCTGCGCGCAGCCGCCCTTCAATGCATCGGCCATGGACGGCTATGCGGTGAGGGCCAGCGACCTGTCGACGACACCTGTATCGCTGGAGGTCATCGGCACATCGGCAGCAGGTCATCGGTTCAAGGGCGCTGTCCGGTCCGGCGAGGCTGTACGCATCTTCACTGGCGCCCCCGTGCCCGCGGACACGGATACCGTGATCATCCAGGAAAATGTCGCGGTCCAATCCAAGCCCTATATATCGGTGCTCGAATCGTCTGCCGAGGGCCGGCACATTCGCCCCACGGGCCTCGACTTCCAGCGCGGTGACATCCTCATCCCGGCCCGCACATGTCTGAACGCCCGTGACATCGGCGTGGCCGCGGCAGCCAATGTCGCGAATGTGCGGGTGCGGCGGAAGCCGGTCGCCGCAATTCTTTCAACCGGGGATGAACTGGTCCCTCCGGGCGAAAAACCGCGCGCCGATCAGATCATTTCGTCCAACAATTTCGCACTGGCGGCCCTCATCACGCAACTGGGCGCCGAAGTTGTCAATCTCGGCATCGTGCCCGACCGGTTGAAGGCCACCGAACGCGCCATCACACGCGCCAGCGACTGCGACATCCTGATCACCACGGGAGGTGCATCCGTCGGCGACCATGACTTCGTGAAGGAGGCTCTGAAGAACGCAGGCATCCGCATCGCTTTCTGGAGAATTGCCATGCGGCCGGGCAAGCCCTTCATGTATGGCCGCCGCAAGGGCCAGCATGTCATGGGTCTTCCCGGCAATCCCGTATCCGCACTGGTCTGCGCCAGGCTATTCCTGAAACCGTTGATCGACGCCATGCTGGGATTGCCGCCGGTT
Organism: uncultured Aestuariivirga sp.; assembly: GCA_964510815.1. Lineage (GTDB taxonomy): Bacteria > Pseudomonadota > Alphaproteobacteria > Rhizobiales > Aestuariivirgaceae > Aestuariivirga. The sequence goes on along the minus strand of CAZECZ010000037.1, from coordinate 3,945 downwards.
GACGGCCTCGTGGAAGCCCGTCTTGGCTCGCCCCTCAAGGCCAATGATATCAGGCAGGACTATCTCCGCGCCACCCTGGAAGTGGCCCCTGACGGGCGTCGCACTGTCTTCCCGTTTTCACGCCAGGATTCTTCGATGCAGCGCACGATGCGTGACTCGCAGGCCCTGATCGTACGTCCGCCGCACGCAGAAGCGGCGAAGGCCGGGGACACCGTCAAAATCCTCGTTTTAGACTTTTGAGAGTTACAGAAAGTAAACACTTGCCGAACACAATGGCAACGGTTAGTGTTGTTTTGGATTTGTTCCGATTCTGGAATTCGACATCAGGACCTGATTGCCATGCTTACCCGGAAACAGCTCGAATTGCTTCTGTTCATCAACGAGCGCCTGAAGGAAGAAGGCGTTCCACCTTCGTTTGAGGAAATGAAGGAAGCGCTCAACCTTCAATCGAAATCCGGTGTGCATCGGCTGATCGTCGCGCTGGAAGAGCGCGGTTTTCTGCGGCGGATGCCGAACCGTGCCCGCGCGCTTGAGGTCGTGAAGCTCCCGGAGAGCCATTCTCCGAGCCTCGCCGCGAAGAAATCGGGTGGTTTCACTCCCAATGTGATTCAGGGCAATCTCGGCAGGGTCAAACCCATGCCCTCTGCCAATGACGGGGTTCCGCGGGCGGCCGTCGTGCCGATGATGGGCCGCATCGCCGCCGGTGTACCAATCTCGGCGATCCAGGATCATTCCGCCAACATCTCGGTGCCCCCGGAAATGCTGGGAGGGGGAGAGCATTTCGCCCTCGAGGTCAAAGGCGATTCGATGATCGATGCCGGTATTTTCGATGGCGACACGGTGATTATTCGCAAGGGCGATACGGCCCACAATGGCGACATCGTCGTCGCGCTCGTCGATGATGAAGAGGCGACATTGAAGCGCTTGCGCCGCAAGGGCGACTCGGTTGCGCTGGAGGCTGCCAATACTTCATATGAGACCCGTATCTTTGGCCCTGACCGCGTGAGAGTTCAGGGCCGTTTGGTCGGTTTGCTCCGCAAGTACTGAGCTTTGTCGCGATTGCCGACGCTTCTGTTGCCAGACGTTCTGGTCTAGTCTCTATGGGATAGTCGAACTGGAGCTCGCACATGAAGATTTACGGTGACGTGATTTCACCTTTCGTCCGCATGACCCTCGTCACTGCCCACGAGGTGGGGTTGGGTGACAAGGTTGATCATGTCGTGGAACCGGTAAAGCCCACGGAGGTCAACCACAAGCTTGCCGCGCTGAACCCTATCGGCAAGATCCCCGTGCTGGAGACCGATCATGGACATGCGGTCTACGACTCCCGGGTCATCATGGAATACCTCTGCCACGTCGGCGGCAATTCGGTCCTGATCCCCGACGATGGCGTCAAGCGCTTCCGGGTCCTGACCTTGCAGGCACTGGGCGTCGGATTGGCCGATTCCGCCGTTGCATATCGTTACGAAACGGCGGCAAGGCCACAGGGCCTTCAGTGGGAGGACTGGATGGCGCGCACCGTAACGCGGATCAATGCGTCGCTCGACGATCTGGAGAAAAATTGGGAAGCTTGCCTGGCCGAGGCCCATGTGGGCTCGATCGCCGCGGCGGTGACGCTGTCCTATCTCGACTTCCGGCTGGGTGCCTTGAATTGGCGCGAGGGACGAACCAGGCTCGCCCGCTTCCACGAGGATTTCTCGGCGCGCGACAGCATGGTTCGCACCAAGCTGGGCTGAATGCGACAACAGGTTGGCTTGCGCCGCGGTTCACGGAACGCCACGTTGATGTCATGTCCGAATTAGAAGTCATTGTCGTGGGAGCCGGCCCTGCGGGTCTTGCAGCTGCTTGCCTCCTGGCACAGGAAGGCCGCAACGTTAGGCTGGCTGCGCGTCCATTTGAGCCTGCCGACGACCCACGCACTGTGGCGCTCATGTCGCCCTCAATTCGCATGCTTGAGTATCTTGGCGTCTGGCCAGGCGTCTTGCGCGACCGGACTCAAGCGCTCCGGAAACTCCGCCTCGTCGACGACACAGGGTCTGCCATCAAGGCGCCGGCGATCACCTTCGATCCTGCCGAGTTAGGCGAGGAGGTGTTCGGCTGGAACATACCGCTCGGGATTCTGGTGCCGGCCCTCCATGCACGGGCAGAGCAACTGGGAGTTCGCATGCTCGGTCAGGATGTGACAGCTGCCCGGCCTGCGGCCGACAACGTGGAAGTCATCCTCTCAGATGGCGGCACTTATGCGGCGCGTGTCATCCTCGCCGCGGACGGCCGCAATTCAGTGCTCCGCAATGCCGCCGGAATCCACACCAACCGCTGGGCTTACGATCAGATGGCCTTGGCCACCAGCTTCAGCCATTCCGGCCCCCATGACGGCATTTCGACCGAGTATCACAAGGCGGCCGGCCCTTTTACCACGGTCCCCCTGCCGGACCGTCGTTCTGCGCTGGTATGGATGGAACGGCCGGAGCGCGCCAATCAGCTCATGGCCATGTCAGACCGGCAATTGGCAAGCGAGATTCAACTGGGAACCCACGGCGACTTGGGCCTGGTATCCAATGTCGGCGCGCGCCGCCTGTTTGCAATGGAGGGCCTTACCGCCCGCGACTTCGCCCGCAACCGCATCATCCTGATCGGCGAGGCAGGCCACGTGGTGCCGCCCATCGGCGCCCAGGGCCTCAACATGTCGCTCCGGGATGCGGCCCAGGCCGCCGACCTGATGGAAGGCGAAGGCGATCCCGGCAATGCGGAGGTCCTTCGGCGCTACGACGCGCTACGACGGCGCGACATCCAGCCGCGTCAACAGGTCATCGACCTCATGAACCGGTCCCTCCTCTCCGGGCATGTCTTGATGGAGAGCGGCCGAGCCATAGGCCTCAACCTCATCTCCCAGTTTGGTCCTCTGCGCCGTGCGGTCATGGGGTATGGGCTTGCCCCCTCCTCCGGCTTGCCGCGCGTCATGCGGCCTCAGCCTCAGGGCAGCAATCCCGCCTTGATGGCGTAAATCAGCAGGGGAATGGTGACCGCGGACAGCGCAGTGGTCACAATGACCGCCGTGGACGCACCCTCCACGTAGCTCTTGTATTGGGTCGCGAGGATGAACGCGTTGGACGCCGTGGGAAGCGCGGCCATCATCACCGCCACATGCAGCCACAGCGGCTGAACGCCTGGCACCATGCTGACGGCCACATAGGCCATTGCGGGTTGAACCAGGACTTTCATGACCGTCACCGGCACAAGCGGCGGCCCAACTCCCTCGAAGCGACGCATGCCTACGGTGACGCCAAGTGCAAACAAGGCCGTCGGCCCCGCCGCCCGCATCAGCATGTCGAGCGTAGTCGCCAGTGCACCGGGCGCGCGGAACTCCAGGTAGGATGCCAGCACGCCGACAGCCGTGGCGACGATGAAGGGATGCGAAACCACCTGCTTCACGATCCGCCACGCGACTTCGCCCCAATGGGCCTCCTCGTTGCGCTCATGTGCCAGCGTTGCAAGAAAGGCCGTGAAGATGAACTGGCCAGCGCAGTCGAAGCAAAAGACCAGCGCCGCTGGCACCGCTGCCTCAGGCCCGAAGAAAGATACCGCAAGGGGGAGCCCCATGTACCCGACATTGCCGTAGCTGCCGGACGTTCCCTGAAGTGTTGCCTCCTTTAACGTCGTGCCGAACAGCCAGCGCGACACCAGCGTCACGATCACGAAAGCCGCAAGCGTGACTCCGGCTGTGGCGGACACGAACGGCCAGTTCACCAACTGCTCGAAGGGTGCGGCTGCGACGACAAGAAAGATCAGCGAAGGCAGCGCGAAATAGACGAGGAAAATGTTGAGCCAAGCCAGACCATGTTCCCCGACGTTCCATCTGCGAGAGGCGATGACACCAAGCAGGATCAGGCCAAAGAATGGCATGGCAAGGTTGAGAATCTCGGTCATAGGCTCCCGGGGGTCGAA
>CAZECZ010000036.1:0-33242 GCA_964510815.1 uncultured Aestuariivirga sp. | reverse complement strand
GACTTCCGTGTCCTCGCATGTTTCCCACGCTCGATCTGAATTGGACCGGTGAAGCCTTGGCGGCCGACGAGACCAGGACCATCGACATGAGGAATACATCTGCCGACACGCCACCGCGGGTCGAGCCCCATATCCGCTTCTCCGAGATATCGAAGGTCTTCGCCGGACCCAACGGCGAAACGTTCCGCGCCCTCGACAATGTGAACCTGTCGATTGGCAAGAGCGAATTCTTCACGCTGCTGGGCCCATCGGGATGCGGCAAGACCACCCTTCTCCGCATGCTCGCCGGATTCATCGATCCGACGTCGGGCGAAATCACCATCGACGGCAAGAACCAGATCGGCACCGCCCCCAACGCCAGGCCGGTCAACACGGTATTCCAAAGCTACGCGCTGTTCCCGCACATGACGGTGACCGACAACATCGCGTTCGGCCTTCGCATGCTCGGCTGGCCCAGGGCCGAGATTGCCAAGCGGATCGAGGAGGTGATCGCCCTCGTGCGGCTCGAGGCATTCTCGGATCGCAAGCCGTCGCAACTGTCAGGAGGGCAGCAGCAGCGCGTTGCCTTGGCGCGGGCCCTGGCCCCCAAGCCAAAGGTGCTACTGCTCGATGAGCCGCTTTCCGCGCTTGACCTGAAACTCCGCAAGGAAATGCAGGTCGAGATGACCCGCATCCGAATGGGAACCGAGACCACTTTCCTGTTCGTGACGCACGACCAGGAGGAAGCTCTGACCATGTCGGACCGCATCGCTGTGATGAGCGCCGGCCGCGTCCAGCAGGTCGGTACGCCGGACCAGATCTACTATACCCCCGCCACCCGTTTCGTCGCCGACTTCATCGGCGAGATGAATTTTCTGGACGCCGTCGCCGTGTCGCACCGGACCGCGAGGCTAAAGGCCTGCGACACGTCGATCGACGTGGCCGCCGGCACCACGCTAGTGCCGGGGGCGCCCTGCACCCTGGCGATCCGGCCCGAATTCTGCCGGGTGACGGATGCGTCGGCAGACGCCAAGGGACAGCTGTCGGGCCATGTGCGCCGGCGCATCTTCTCGGGCGCCCACACCACGCTCATGATCGAGTTGGCCGGCGGACAGACCATCACCTGCCGCCTGAACGGCGAGGATGGCAAGGCCGATACCCATTTCACCGGCAGCGCGGTCACTGTCGATCTGCCGGCGGCCCACCTCCTGGCCATCGCACCGTGACCGCCGTCGCCACCCGGGAGAAGATACAGCGCCTGCAGGGCTTTCTGCCCAGCGTCGCGGTGCTGATCGCGTTCTTCGTCATCCCGCTGGCAATCATCGTCGTCTACTCGTTCATGACCAAGGGGCCCTATGGCGGTGTCATCCCCGAATTCTCCCTCGACGCCTACCGGAAGATCATCCTGCAGGAGCAGCTCGACGGCAGCTTCCGGCTTAACTATCCGCTGATCGTCATTCTCTGGCGGTCGGTGTTCCTGGCCTTCGTGACCACTGTTCTCTGCCTGCTGATCGGCTTCCCGGCGGCCTATGTCATCGCCCAGCAGAGCGATCGCATGAAGACGCTCCTGCTGATCTTCATCATGATCCCGTTCTGGTCGAACCTGCTGATCCGCACCATCGCCTGGATCGTGCTGCTGCGCGACAAGGGGCCGATCAACTCGTTCCTGATGGCGACCGGCATCATCGATCATCCGCTGTCCATGCTGTTCACCAACGGCGCCATCGTCGTCGGTCTCGTCTATGTCTACATTCCTTTCATGATCCTGCCGATCTACACATCGGTGGAACGCCTGGACAAGAGCGTGGTCGAGGCCGCCTTCGATCTCTACGCCAGCCGTTTCCAGGTGTTTCTCAAGGTCATCGTGCCACTCACCATGCCGGGAATCATCGCCGGCTGCTTCCTGGTGCTGATCCCGAGCATCGGCGCCTTCGTCACGCCGGATCTCCTGGGCGGCGGCCGCAAGCTGATGATTGGCACGCTGATCCAGCGGCAATTCACCGAGGCCCGCGACTGGCCCTACGGCGCGGCACTTTCCGCCGTCCTCCTCTTGCTCGTCATCATCGCGCTGCTGGCCCAGAATCGCGCGGGCCGGCGCAAGGCAGGCTGACATGGCGACCAGCACCCGCAAGCTGACGCGCTTCCCGATGTTCGGGACCATCACGGTCCTGCTCTATGTCTTTCTCTACGCGCCGATATCGGTGTTCATCCTGTTCGCCTTCAACGACTCCAACACGGTCAGCGTCTGGTCTGGCTTCACCTTGCGCTGGTTCGGCGTGGCCTTGAGTAACGACGCCTTGCAGAAGGCCGGCACGAACACGCTGCTGGTGGCGTTTTCTGCGACGATCATGTCGGTGTTGCTGTCGATACCGGCGGCCCTCGCCACCGTCCGGCCGGGACAATCCAGTTCGGCGCCGTGGTTCCTGTCGCTGGTGTCGCTGCCGCTGATCACGCCTGAGATCGTGGTCGGCATCTCGCTGCTGTCGTTCTTCACGCTCATCGGCCTCGACCTCGGGCGCGGCAACATCATCATCGCGCACACGGTCTTCTGCCTGCCCTTCGCCTATCTCCCCATCGTGTCGCGGCTCAGGTCCATCGACATGGGAATCCTCGAAGCCGCCGATGACCTCTACGCCACCCGCTGGGCGCGCTTCCGGATGATCGTGCTGCCGCTGCTGCTGCCCGGCATCACCTCGGGCGCGATGCTGGCGTTCATCGTCTCGTTCGACAATTTCATCGTCTCGTTCATGGTGGCGAGCGCCGGCGGAACCACGCTGCCCATGTATATCTACGGCATGGCCAAGACCCAGATCACGCCGGAACTCAACGCCCTGTCGGTCATCGTGATGATGGTATCGCTGCTCCTGCTGCTGATCGCCTACGTCACCACACGCGGCAAACTGCTGAACATGGGTTCAGGAACCTGAAGCAACCACAAGAAACCCGGTCATAACCTGAGAGGAGACAAGCTGACTATGTACAGGAAACTCACGATCGCCTTCGTGCTGGGGCTCGCCGCCAGCGCCGCCCCGGCCTACGCCGAAGGCAAGCTGAACATCTTCAATTGGGCCGGCTACACGCCGCCCGATGTCGTCGAGCGCTTCGAGAAGGAAACCGGCATCGACGTCACCATCGACACCTATGACACCAACGAGTCGATGCTCGCCAAGCTCAAGGCCGGCGGCGGCGACTTCGACATCATCGTGGCCGGGCACAACTTCGTGCCGCTGCTGCGCGACGAAAAGCTCGCCCAGAAGATCGGGCTTGCCCGGCTCGCCAACTACGACAACCTGAAGCCCGATTTCATCAAACCCAGCTATGATCCCGACGGCGACTATTCGGCGCCGTGGCAGGGTGGCAGCACCTCGTTCCTGGTCGACACGGCAGTCTACGACAAGCCGATCGACAGCTACGAGACATTGTTCAACCCGCCGCCGGAACTGCAAGGCAAGGCCGGCATGCTGAAGGGCGCGGCGGATCTCATTCCGGTGGCAGAACAGTATCTCGGAATTCCGTTCTGCACCGAGGATCCCGCCGAACTCCAGAAAGTGCTCGACCTGCTTCTCGCCCAGAAGCCCAACGTCAAGGTTTACAGTGGCGGCGCGTCGCTGCGCGAGCAGATGGTCAGCGGTGAACTGGCGATTACCCAGAACTACAGCGGCCAGGCGCTTCGGAGCCGCCGCGCCAAGTCCACCCTGAGCTATATCTACCCGAAGGAAGGGGTACAGACCTGGCAGGACGTGCAGCTCATTCCCGCCCAGGCCCAGAATTACGAAAACGCCCGGAAGTGGATCAACTTCACCATGCAGCCCGATGTTGCGGCGATGATTTCCAACCACGCCGGCTACGCCAATGGCATCAAGGGCGGTGACGCGGGCATGAAGGAAGAACTGCGAACGGCGCCCGAAATCAACATTCCCGAAGGCATTCCGACAAAGCCCACCGAAACCTGCACTCCCAAGGGCAACGAGTTGCAGGACCGGATCGTCACGCAACTGCTGCAATAGCACGAGCCGTGTCCCCGGGGATCCGCCATCGGCGGTCCCCGGGGCATCCATACTTGCCCGCCACATCAACAACAGGACTCACAAGACACATGATCAAAGGTGAACCCATCGTCTTCGGACACTCGCCCGCACTGGAAAAACTGACCCGCCCGATCGACAACGGGTTCGAATTGAATGTTGTCGGTGATCCGCAGTCCAACGTCGCCCGCTACGTGGATCATCCCTCGGGTGGCCTTCTCGCCGGCACCTGGGATTGCCAGGCCGGAAGCTGGAACGGCCCCGGACAGAAGTCGGCGGAAATCTTCACCATCATGGAAGGCTCTGTCTGCGTCACCAGTGAGTCCGGGGTCTCCCACGATCTGCGGGCCGGCGACACGATGTATATCCCCAAGGGTGCCAAGACCCACTGGAAGGTCGATCACTACGTCAAGAAGGCATTCGTGATCATGCCTCACATCGACTCCAACTCCTGATCAACGGATCGCTCGCCGGCCCCTGGCAGGTCAGGCGGGCGATTGTCCAGAGCCAATCGAGACCACCGGAAATGCCCGCAAACAACGCCTCCCTGTACATGTCGCCTGTCGCCCAGAACGAGCGGCAGCTTCCCCGGTCCTATTGGGCGGCAACCGCTGGACCGCAAGTGAAACTTGACCGGCTGCAAGGTGCGGCTGAAGCCGATGTCGCGGTGGTTGGCGGTGGCTTCGTCGGTCTGCGCGCAGCACTGGAACTGAGCCTCAAGGGAACCAGCGTCATCGTGATCGACTCCGAGGAGCCGGGTTATGGCGCATCCGGTCGCAGCGGCGGGCAAATCAATCCACTGCCGCACATCCTGCCCGACGAGGTCGTCAAGGAATATGGCAGTCACCATGCCGAGATCTTCTTCGCTATGATGCCGCGTCTGGCGGATGAGGTATTCGACGTCATCCGGACCCATGGCATCGATTGCGAGAACTACCAGCATGGCTGGATTCAGGCCGCCCACAAGCCGTCCAAGATGCGGTTGCTCGAAGCGCGGCAGAAGGGATGGTCGCGCCACGGCATCGACGTCGAGATGGTGTCGCGCCAAGAGGTGATGCAGAAGGTCGGCGCGCCTGGCTATTACGGTGGCGCATTCTTCAGGCGCGGCGGCGCTCTCCATCCGATGGCGTTCACGCGCGGCCTCGCCCATGCCGTGATCAAGGCGGGAGGACGCATTTTCAGCAAGACCAGCGCTGAAAGTCTCGCCAGAACCAACGGCCGCTGGCAGGTAAGCTGCAATGGCGGCGCAGCGGTCATCAGCTGCGAAAATGTCGTGATCGCTACCAACGGCTATACGGGCCGACAGCCGATACCGGGGTTGAAACGGTCAATCCTGTCCGTTCCCACTGTTCTGGCGGCATCGGAACCCTTGAGCGATGAACAGTTGAAGATCATCATGCCGGGCTGGACGACGCTCGCCGATACCCGTCGCGCGTTGTTCTACACCCGCCGCACGGGAACCAACCGGATCATGCTCGGTGGCTCGGCCCACAATCATTTCGAGGTGCGCGATTTCGAGCGTCACCGCATCGACGTCGGGTTGCGCCATGTCTTTCCGCAGCTGGCCGGCTTGAAATGGGACTATTGCTGGAGCGGCATCGTTGCGCTCACCGCTGATCATCTGTGTCACTTCCACGAGCCCATGCCGGGCGTCTTCGTCGGCCTGGGCTTTAACGGACGCGGCGTTGCCATCACGACCATGATGGGCCGGACTTTGGCCGAACGGGTCCTTGGCGCCGGCCCCAGGACCCTGCCGTTTCCCACCATGCCGATGAAGATCGATCCCTATGCGCTCTTCGGGCATCTCGGCCTGCGGATCGGCACCAGCTATTACGAGACGCTCGATGCCGTCGACAACTGGCGAAACCGGGATATGCTGAAGACGAACGCCTGAGGACTGCCCCCCGATCAATCGAACGGTGTCAACCGTAATGGGCCTTGATCGTGAAATCCTTGCGCTTGTTCTGGTTGTCGACCATCGACACGATGTACGGATTGATTGCGTTCGAGTCGGGCTTGAAGATCCCACAGGACTTGAGCGCCTTGCGCAGGTCGGTCTTGACCCCGATGAACTCGAGCACTGATCGCGCAGCCGTCGGGTGGTTGTCGATGCTGGAAGACAACGAACAGCCGATGCCCGTCAGGTAACCACCCGTACGGTGCAGCGGCGCATAGATGGTTTCCGTGATCACATGCTGCGACAGGGTCTCGCGTTCGATCAGGAAGAAGCGTGAGTTCGCTTCAAGCATGATGCCGTTGTACTTGATGATGAGCGGCGTGCCGGTTGGCGCATTGTTGCGCGGTATGCGCTCGATATGCTTCGTGTAGTAGTATTTCCCGCGCTTCTGGACGGCAAGGAACGACCGGAAGATGTAGCCCGGGAAGGCAAAGGCGTAGTGATAGCGGAAATAGTGGCCCACATAGTTGTCGAGGGTGCCGGAACTCGCATTCGAGATCTTCAGAAGCTCGTTGACGAGGTCGGCAGGCAGGGGTGACGACGGCAAGTCGGTTGATGACTGCGCGAGGCGAAGCTGGAACTTCGCCGGCGGCAACACGATGTCGTCGATGGTGATATTGAAGTACTGGCAGATCCGCGTGAGATTGTAGATCGACGGGCGATTGTCGCCCACCAAGTATCGGCCGAATTGCTGGCGGTTGAAGCCGAGCTGCCGGCATACCAACGATACGGATTGCCTGCGCTCACAGAGATACCGCAGGTTCTGCGCAATATATTTCGTGCTCATCCACTGGCTTCCCGTTCGACCGGCAACATTTGCCAGATCGGAGAAAGCTTATGGCAAGATTGGAGGTCCGTCGACTGGTCGGGAAACGCGGCATGGAATCGGCAATTAAGGGTGGACCGTTCCATCCACTCGTTGCAATAGTCGTCCGCGACAACCCAGTCGGTTTCTGCGACGGTCTCTTGCTCGGCAATTTGTGGGCAAATTGGCGTAAGTCTCAGGCTTCGAGTTTCATTTTCCCAAGCCCAAAATTGAGCGCAAAATTCGGGCGCAAGGAAATCACCTGTATTGATTACTCTGCGGTCCGCATGCCGAGCCGGGCCAGTGTCAGGCGCTCCGCGATGATGACGATCTGGTAGAAGGCGATCGCCACCAAGACCGCCACGACTGCCACCGTCCAGATCATGCCGTAGTCGAGATAGCCGCGGCTCTGGTTGAGAAGATTGCCGAGGCCCTTTCCGGTCGCCAGCCACTCGGCGATCATGACGCCGAGCAGGGCGCGCGGCACGGCAAGCCGCATCGCGGCGAAGAGGTAGGGAAGCGATGCCGGAATGGCCACGAACCGCAGTTCCTTCAGTTTCGAGGCGCCGTAGGCGCGAGGAACTTCAAGCGCGGCGCGCGGCACCAGCATGATGCCCTGCGCGATGGTGACGAAGGACGGAAAGAACGTGACCGAAATGGTGATCCACAAGGTGACGGCCGTGCCGCGCCCGAGCAGCAGGACGAGCAGCGGCGTCAGGGCCACCAGCGGCATGGTCTGGGTGACCAGCGCAATCGGCATCAGGCTGCGTGCTACCTCCGGCGCCACGTCGATCAGCAGGGCGAGGAGAAAGGCGAATGCCAGGCCGGCGAGCAGGCCGATGATGGTGATCGGCAGCGTCTCCGCCAGTGCCGCAATGAGGCGTTGCTGGGCGGACTCGGCACTGCCGGCGACGAACAGATAGTCGATGATACCGGTTGGCGACTTGGCGATCATCTCAGGTACGTTGAGTGCCTTGAGCAGCAGCCACCACAGCACGAGCGGGACGATGACGGCGGCAATGGCAATAGCGAGCCGCGTCGCGGCGGCTTCGCTTGCCTGTGACAGCGGTGCGCCCGTCGGCACCGTGACGGCCCGCGACGCGCCGGCCACACGATTGCCGATGACGGCGAAGACGGCATAGGCCAGGCCGGCGATGAGCGTCGCCATGAGCCCGATGCCCCACAGCCGGGGCGGGTCGGCGCGGCCGAGCGAGCCCAGGAGATAGGTGCCGAGCCCGTAGCGGCCGCCACCGCCGAACTCGGCCAGGATGGCGCCCAGCACGGCGTTTGGCGCGGCAATACGAAAACCGCCGAGGATCGACGGCAGGGCACTCCGCAACTGCACGAGCCGCATCTGCGCCCAGCGCCCGCCGCCATAGGCGCGCACCACGTCGAGGCTTCGCGCATCGGCCTGCGTGAGCCCGAGGACGGTGGCGGTCATGGTAGCGAAATAGCAGCCGAGAGCGGCCAGCACGACACGCGGCGTCATACCCGACAGCGTGAGGACGAGCACCGGCGAGATGGCGATGGGCGGCAGCGCGAAGATGGCGATGTTGACACCGCGGGCCAGTCGCAGCGCCAGGGGCGACAGCACGAAGACGACGCCGGCGGCGATGGCGATGGCATTGCCGATGACGAATCCCAGGATACTCGACTGGAGTGTGGCCAGCACGTGCGGCGGATAGTCGGCCCGGTCGGCCCAGAGTTTGATGAGGATGACGGACGGAGCCGGCAGCGCGCCCGAGGCAACAAGCTCAAGCCGCCCCGCAATCTCCCACAGCACGAGGATGATGAGCAGATTGCGGAACCAGGCGTGGCGGGCCATCATCGCGGTTACACCTCAGGTGCCGTGAAGCGCTGTCGTCACCACGTCGTTGAGCGCGTGGAAGGCGGGCTCTGTGAACAGCTCCTTGCGGCGTGGCCGTTGGAATGGTACCTTGATGACGGTTGCAATGCGGCCAGGCTTGCTCTGCATTACCACCACGCGGTCGGCGAGGAAGACGGCTTCATCAATGCCGTGCGTCACCAGGAGCGTAGTGGCCTGCGACTCCGACCAGATGCGTTGCAGTTCGATATTCATCTGCCGGCGGAGGATCTGGTCAAGCGCGCCAAAAGGCTCGTCGAGAAACAGCACGCCGGGGCTGGTCACCAGGGCGCGGGCAATGGAGGCGCGCTGGCGCATGCCACCTGAGAGTTCGCCGGGCAACGATTTCTCGAACCCCGTGAGGCCCACGAGCTGGATAAGTTCGGCAATGCGCTTGGCAAAGTCCGTCCGCGGCTTGCCGATGACGTCAAGCGGCAACGCAATATTGGACTCAACGCTGCGCCAGGGCAAGAGTGCGGAATCCTGGAAGGCAACACCCGTGTCGCCGCTGGCGGTCGCCTGCTTCGGCGTCAGCCCGCCGATCCGGATTTCGCCCGCGTCGGGCTGGTCGAGCCCGAGCGCCAGTCGCAGCAGCGTGGACTTGCCGCATCCCGACGGTCCGATCAGGGCCGTGAAGGAGCCAGGCTCGCACTCCAGCGCCACATCGTCGAGCGCGGTGAAGCGTTCACCGCGCGCAACGAATGTCTTGGAGACGTTCGCGAGCCTGATGCTCCTGTCGCCAGCCATCAGACCTCGGCCAGGAGGCTCGTGTCGAACATGTCCTTGGTGGCCTTGATGCCGACTTCGCTCAACGCCGCGATGTTTTTCTCGATCGCTTCATCGCTCATCGAGAAGATGCCATTGGCCGACTCGATCAGCGGCTTCTGCGCGTTGTTGAAGTAGATTTCGTTCTCCACCGTGCGGCCCGTACCCTTGAACCACGAGTCCGCGAACTTGGGCGGATAGGCATTGGGGTCCTTCAGGTTCTCGTCCCATCCCTTGCGGCTGGCTCTCAGCCAGGAGACCAGTTCCTTGCGCTTGGCCTTCAATGAGTCCTCGGTCACCACCACCGTGTCATTGAAGATGGTGAAGCCGAAATCGTAGAGCAGGAAGGACGTCGCCTCCGGCCCCGCCTGCTTGATGGTGTAGGGCACGTTGGTGGTGAAATCGAGGGACGCGTCGATCTCGCCCTTGACCAGCGGCGTGGGGTCATAGGCATAGGGAACGATGTTGACCTGTGACCTGTCGATGTTGTTGAGCTTCAGCACGGCCTCGACCGAGATCACGTTGACCGGCGGCACCGCCAGCGTCTTGCCGACAAGGTCTTGCGGCGTCTTGACCGGATTGGAAGCGAGCGACACGATGCCGATCGGGTTCTTCTGGTACTGACTGCCAATGATCTTGAACTTGGCGCCCTGGTCGACGATGGCCTTGACCGTGGTGTCCGGCGTGGTGAGGGCAAGGTCAGCCTTGCCGGCGACGATCGACGCTTCGGGGATTACGTCCGGCCCGCCGGAGAGATAGGTGAGATCGAGACCTTCGGCGGTGTAGTAGCCGTTGTCGATGGCAACGAAATAGCCGGTGAATTCGGCGTCGTTGATCCAGGCCGCCTGCATGGTGAGCGGCGAGTTGGCAAAGGCACTGCGGCCGGCCACGGTGGCGGCACCGGCGGCGGCGCTGAATTTCAGGAACTTGCGGCGGTCCATTGCGAGTCTCATGTGATGTCTCCCTGTGGTGCGTGACGTGGCAATCATCCGATGCCTTTCATCCGCCGGAGCTCCTGCAGCGGCGGCGTGACGGCAATCTGTTCCGGCTCCAGCAACTCCCATTTGACGCCATGGGCCCGTTTGGCGCGCCGCTCCACCGTGATCATCCGGGTTGGAGTGGCGATAAAATCCACCAGAATGTCGGTGGCACTCGGATGGAGCTTGTCTTCCACCACCTGGACATCATGAACGGTGGCGACGACGGGCGTCGCCTCGTCTACGATGCCGAGTTCAGTGAACATGCCCCACTCAAGATCGAAGAAACCATGGCCCTTGCCGAATCGAACACCGTCGAGTGAGACGGCCGAGGCACCGGTGACCATGAGGCCGAAGCGCCCCTTGGTGGCGATCTCGGCAAGCGAGATGGGCCGTGCAAAATGTTCCATGCCATCGAGCCAGGCGGCATAGAGTTCCGCCCCCTTGGGCACCATGCCTGGCTCGACATAGAGGAAGCCCCGGTAGATGCCGTAGGTCGACATGACGAAGGGAATGCCGGCTTCGATCATGCGGCGGCGCAGGTCGACGAGGCAGTTGTCTGGCGTGATGAAGGCATAGGTGCAGGCCTTGTAGGCCGGCATTTCCACGATTTGATCGGTCGCCTGCTTCGAGCCCTCGAAATCGGGGATCACTTCGTTGAAATTCAGGTGAAAGCGCGTGTCGGGCTTGGCGACGTCATGAAGCTTAGACCAGATGCGCTGCCGGATGATCTTGGATGTCGACACAAGCCGCCTCGACTGTTTCACAGTTTCAGGTTATTGAAACGATGGTTTCACAATTCCAGAGACTTGTCATCTGGAATTTTGCGGGCCTGAACAGCTATTGAAGGAATCATGTCCATCCGGCTCAGCCTTCGCATCCAGGAACGCTTCGACAAGCTGTCGCCCGCCGAGCAGAAGCTGGCGCGGCTGATCCTCGATCGCAAAGACGACATCCTCACCTATTCGGCCACCGAAATGGCCGACATGGCGGAGGTGTCGAAGGCGACCGCTGCGCGGCTGTTCCGCAGCCTGGGATATGCCGATTTCAACGAGGTGCGCGAACAGTCGCGCGAGGAACGCAACCGCACCGAGCCGTACCGCTATTCGGTCGGCTCGAAGAGCCAATCGAAATTCGGAAAATCCATCGGCGCCCATCTCGACCTGGAAATCGCCAATCTGACCCGGACCTTCGAGGAACTGCGGCCGGACCGGCTGCGGCATGCAGCCGAGCTGCTCAAGGAGGCGCCCAAGGTATGGTACCTGGGGCTGGGCGCGGAGGAGGGCATTGCGCGTCATGGCCGGCTGCTGATGGCGAGGCTTCGGCATGACGTCATGCAGATCGGCCTCCACCAGGCGTCATGGGCCGAGGACCTTGCCATGACGGGCCCACGCGATGCGCTGGTCGTGGTGTCGCTGAAGCCGCGGCCGCGCGTGCTCCGGCCAATTCTCGAATATGCCAGGACGACGCGCGTCAACACCATCATGCTGACCGACCAGACCAGCATGATCTGGGCCCAGAAATATGCGCGCGTCGTTCTGCCCTGCCATGTGGCAAGCCACGGGCTAGGGCCGTCCTATACGTCGATCACCAGCGCAATCCGCCTGCTCGCCGTCGCCTTCGCTGAGCGTGCTGGCGACCCCGCCGCCGAACGCCTCGAACTCATTGCCGAAATTCACGAAGAGCTGGACGATACGGAGTAGGCGTTTGAAGAAGTTGAAACCAGTTCGCCGTTTCGATGCTCACCGCACTCCCAAATAGCCCCGACATTCCGGCTGCTTGTGCAGTTCTCACTCTCCACAGACTCGCGGGGTGCAGCCCTGATCGGTTCACGGCGCAGACCGAATGACGGGTGTTTTATGCCTGCTCGTCGTAGATGTAGCCGATGCCGCGGACGGTCCGAATGACCGTCGGCTTCTGGGGATTGATTTCAATCTTCCGGCGGATGCGCGAAATCCGGATGTCGATGCTGCGATCGAACGGATCCCATGACCGGTCATGGGCGCCTTCGAGGATCTGGTCGCGGTTGAGTACGCGGCCGCGGTTGCGGGCGAACAGGCTCAGCAGGTTGAATTCCATCGATGTCAGCGGGATCTCGGCGCCATCCTCATTTTCCAGCCTGGCAGCCTCGAGATCGAGCCAGGCCTTGCCGAAACGAAACTTCTTCCGTGCCGCTTCGCGTTCCGGCTCCGGTTGGCTCTTGCGGGCCGACGACCGGCGCATCACGGCCTTGATGCGCGCCTCCAGTTCCCGCAGGTCGACCGGTTTTCCGAGGTAGTCGTCGGCGCCCATTTCCAGGCCGATGATGCGGTCCACCACGTCGCTCGCCGCGGTCAGCATGACCACGGGCGGGCTTTCCTCGAGTCGCAGGCTCTTGAGGACCGACAACCCGCTCTCGCCCGGCATGTTGATGTCGAGAATGATGGCATCGGGCGTTGATTGCGCGAGAGCGGCGCGCAGTTCCTCTGCGTTGCCGGCGAGAACCACGCCAAATCCGCGCCGCGCCAGATACTCACCCAGCATCTCGCGGACTTCAGTCTCGTCGTCGCAAATGAGAATTGACTTCTTCTGCTCGCTCATGCGCCGCCGCCATCCTCTGCGGCCTGCTCGAGCATGCTTCGCGTCAGGGCGCGAAGTTCCTTCGGCGCGATGGGCTTTTCGAGATATGGCCGGCCGGTTCCATCGAGAAATCTTCTGGCCGACAGGCTCATGGTATCGCCGGTGACAAAGCCGATGCGCTTCGACATCGCCGGCACCTCCCGGACGATGAGGTCATAGAGACCCCGCCCGCCGATTCCCGGCATGTTGAGATCGGTCAGGATCAGTGCGTAGGCATTGGCCCGGACCCACTTGATGGCCGCCTCCGGAGAAGCGGCATAGTCCACAGCGAAGCCATCCTTGACCAGAATTTCACGGATCAGCTCGGCGACATCTTCCTCGTCGTCGACGACGAGAATTCGTGCCGGCCGCGCCGCTGTGGCGGCGTCCGCGTCTTCTGCCGAAGGTGCCGCAGTCCGCTCGGCGATTGGCAAGGTGATCACAAACGTCGCGCCGCGCTCCGATTCCGCATCCAGCCGGATACGGCCGTCATGCGACGTTACGACCCGGTGACAGAAGGCAAGGCCGATACCCGTTCCCTTGCCGACCTCCTTCGTGGTGAAGAGTGGATCGAAGATGCGTCCGCGAATGGCCTTGGGGACGCCAGGGCCGTCATCGGTGATGCGCAGGTCGATGCTGCGGCTTGCGCCAGTCTGCGCGGCCGTGATCGTCACCTGGCCACCGACACCCGAAAAACGGATCGCCTGCTCGGCATTCGTCAGGAGATTGATCAGGACCTGGGCAAGCTGATCGATATCACCCTGGATCAGAGGCAGATCGCCGGCAACATGCACGTCCACTTCGACGTTCAATCCGCTGGCACTATTGCGAAGCGCCTCGATTGCCGTGTCGACGGCGTCGGCGAGCTTCATCGGTGACAGGCGCACCGGCTCCTGGCGGGCCATGGCGAGAAACGACTTGACGATGCGCGCACAGCGCTCCGCGGCCACCGAGATCTTCTCGATCCGGCGCAGGATATCCGGGTCAGTCGTCTCCTCGCGCATCATCAGTGCATGGCCGACGACCACCGAGAGCGGATTGTTGAGTTCATGGGCAACACCCGACAACAATTCTCCGAGGGCCGACATCTTCTCCGCCTGGAAGATCTGCTCGCGCTGTTCGGCGAGCTTCTTCTGCATTTCAACTTCGCTGCTGAGGTCGACCGTGCTCGAGACGACCACGTCCTCCCCGCGGTACTCGATGACCCGGGCGGAGACGGCGCACGGAAACGTCGATCCATTGGGCCTGACGCCAGTGACCAGCATGTCGTCAACACGGTCGTCGGGCAGCAGGGCGGTGACGAAATCGGCGCGCTCTTCGCGGCTGGCGAAATGGTCCTGCGAATTGTTGGACGTGCCAAACAGCTCCGTTGCGGCCGGCGAGCGATAGATGATGTGCCCGTCGCCGATGCGCGACATGATCACGTTTGCCGGGCACGCCTCCAGCACCTTGCGCAGAAGCATGTCGGCTTCGCGCTCGTGCGCCTCAAGATGGCGCCGCTCGGACACGTCGAGCTGCGTTACAACGAAACCGCCGACGGGCGTGGGCCTCATGGCAATCTCGTGCACCGCCCCATTGAGCAGCTTGACCTCGAGAGGAGCCGACTGCTTGGAGCCCGTTGCCAGCCGGTTCTCCATCCAGCGAAGCCGTTCGACGTTATCCTTTGACAGGGCGCCGCGCAGGACCAGCTCGCGCAGAATCATTTCCCAGTAGAGACCGGGGTGCAGAATGTCCGCGATCTGCGGATTGAGTTCACGAAAACTCTGGTTGCAACGGACGAGACGGGCCTCCTCGTCAAAAAGTGCAAGTCCTTCCGACATGGCCTCGATGACTTCGCGCAACATGTCCGGGCCGCCCGACGGACCCTGGGGCGTCAGGCTTCCGCCACCCTGGTCGGGTTTCCCCACATCGTGCTCCATGGTCATGCTGAAAGTCCCTGCTGAGCTTCCGGCAACATTTCGAGTCGGAAGATCTCCGCCTTGCCTTCGCCGCCAAGATCGTGCGCGCCCATCGGGACACCGCCAAACCGCGTATCGACCGCCTGGGCAATCGCCTCATCAGCTGCAATTGTCATTGGCTCGGCATGTGAGCGGATCCGCAGGGCCTGAGTCACGGCGGGTCCGAACACGTCGTAGATGTATTTCTGCACACCGACAACGGAGCCGATGACGGCGCCGGATGAGATGCCGATCCGGCATTTCCACGCGATGGGATGGCTGTCGTTGCGGTGCTTCAGATAGCGCAGAAACCGCACCGCCGCATTGGCCACCGACATGGCGTGATCGGGCTGCGGGTCGGGCATCCCTGACACGGTGATATAGGCATCACCGATCGTCTTGATGCGCTCACAGCCGAACTGCTCGCCGATGCGATCGAACGCGCTGTAGATGTCGTTGAGCTCGCTGACGATCACCCCGGGGTCGAGCGTCGCGGCAAGTTCGCCGAAACCGCAGAAATCCAAAGTCAGAACCGATACCGGATTGTAGAGACGCGGCGTCACGACACCAAAGGTCTTGTACTCCTCGTAAACCGAACGCGGCATCATGTTGAGAAGGAGTTTTTCGACCTGTTCCTTCTCGCGCTTGATCTCGCGGGTATTGCGCTCGACCATCATCGAGTAGGAGTCGATCATCGACTCCAGCTCCTTGATCCGCGTGACGTTCTGGCAGACGAGCACGGCGATGCGCTCACCGCCCTCGAGCGCCCGGTTGAAATCCATGGCGACCGTCATGGTCCGCCGGCGGACCTTGAAGGACGTTTCCGTCGCATAACGTCCGCCGTCGTTCAAGGCGGATTTCAAGGCCTCCGCATCGAGGGCAGGGAAGAGATCGAAGAGACGGGCCTCGGCGTCGGGTTCGCCGAACCACTCCGTGAATGTGTCGTTCAGGAACCGGAATTTCAAGTCGCGCAGGTCCAGAAGCGCAACGCCGACTCCGATCGCCCGCAACAGTTGCTCATTGATGGCTTCGATGGACATGGCTCACTCAACCAGCAATTTCCGCCGCGCCTCGAGCTCCTGACGGACGGCCGCGATATCCGCGGCTTCCATCCCGTGATCCGCCAGCGTCTCGGACAGGATCTCTATCAGCGTGTCGAAATGCGCCGGCATGATGGTGAGATGACGGTGCATCTTGGCAATCTGATCGTCCGTGTACGATGCCGGCCCGCCCAGGAGCGATGCGATGAACTTCGTCTGGTGATCGACGATCCGCGACATGTCGACATTCTCGAAGAAGGGCCCGAGGTCGTCGTCGTCAAGCAGCCGGTTGTAGAGATCGAGCACGATCCGGCTCACCTTGGCAAAGCCGCCATACTTGTGAAAAAGCACCTGGTCCATGGCGCTCACGCTCCTCTGATGTGGCGGACCGCCGGCGGGCGCCCGCTTGCGGTCCAGTCCCGGCCCCATCAAAAGTGTGCCTTCGCTTTGCCGGGTCGGCAAGAAGAAATGACTGATGCAGGCTTCGGTTGATGTCATGTGTTTCCCCCTCATCGGCAGTGTCGTCGCTTAGGCCGCGGCGGAGGCCAGTGTGGTGCACCTGTTGGCGCGGCGATCGATGGACAGGAGATGCGCCGCGATCATCGGGTCGACTTCGTGGGGATCGGTCAGCGGCGCCATATGGCCCGCATCGATGATCTCCGTGAAACGGGCGAATGGCAGGGTCTCTGCGATGCGCATCGCCAGATGGCTTGTGAGATTGGGCGAGTGTTCGCCGGCCATGACCAGCACGGGGCAGGTAACGGACGCCAGGTCGGCCAATCCGGTATCTTCCGCAAAGATCGCCTGGAAATCAGACATGACCTGGCTGGAGAGTATCGCGAGCTTCTGGCGCAGACCGGCGCTGGTCCGGTCCCAAGCGCCTTCGCCATTCCAGAAATCGATGAAGCGGCCCATCGCGCCATCCGCATCCCCGGCGGCCATACGCTTCGCCATGTGCTGTGCCACCGCTTCGATGCCGGCGAGGTCGGGCCTCGCCGCGGGGTCATTCCTCAGGAGATGGAACGAGGCCGGCTCGATTAGCGTGAGGTTCAGCACCTTGTCGGGCAGCATCTGCGCGGCCTTCAGCGCGACGGCGCCGCCGAAGGAATGACCGATCAGATGCACAGGCTCGTTCAGGTTGCGGAACAGGCACGAAAGAACATCGACGATGTCGCATAGCCTGGCGCCGGCAGACATCGCATCGGACCTGCCGTACCCCGGCAGATCGGGACGAATGACCCGGAACCTTCCTGACAGGTAACCTGTCAGGCTGTCCCACTGGTTGCTCGAGGACGCCGACGAATGCAGGGCTACGACCGGCGCGCCTGACCCGTCCTGGCGGAAGTTGATGGTGGTTGAGAAGTGCTGGAATGTTGGCATTTTCGCTATCTTTCGCTCCCGATGGAGAATGTTGATGGGTCATTGCTAGGAGCCCGCCGTTTCAGCAGCGTGTCGATGCAAGTGTCGTGATGTTTCAAGTGTTTCAGATCATGCCCGCAGCGCGCCGGCTACAATTGAAACACGCGGTCAGTCTTCCGGACATCACGGTGAAACGGGGCATTGCGAATGTTGGGACATCAACAAACGCAAATGGAGATGATCATGTTTGGCAACCTCAGGTCCGGAATTCAGCGCATCAACCAGCGCATGCGCCACCGCCGCGAGTACGCGAAGCTGCTACAATACGGCGATGACCGGATCTTCCGCGATATCGGCGTGAATCGCATCGATGTTGAGAGAAAGCTCGTGAAGCTCCGCGTCATCTGACCTCGACACCTTCACCCAGGACGATGCCCGCCAGTAATGGCGGGCATTTTTTTGTCTCAACTGACCCCGGCCACGCAATGCGGCCGGTTATGCGGCCGCGCGCAGGGTGTGACCGAGATCCGCCGCGATGTGTGTCGCAATGATCGAGGCATCACGGCCGACCCCGTCGATGAAGGTGGAGGCGCGGTGGGTCATGAAGGGGAGCCCCAGCACATAGAGCCCCCGCGAGGCCGTGACCCCGTGCACATTACAGATTTCTCCGGTGCCATCGAGGACAGGCACCCGCAGCCACGGATAGGCGCGGCGGTATCCGGTGGCCCACATGACGGACCGGATACCTTCGGCCTCAAGGTTGATGTCGGGGCAGTCAGGGCTTGAAATTCCAGGATTGCTCCAAGCGGACGGATCGCGCGGCACGTTCAGTCCTGCATCCGCGATATGATTGTCGATGAAGGCCAGGATTTTCTGCCGACGCCTTTCTGCGCCCGCGCATGCCGCGTCGAGGTCGGCACCCAGCGCCAGCCGGCTCCCGTTGACGCCGAGGGCGCGGCCGACGATGCGGACGCCGAGCTTTTCCAGCGCAGGCAGGTCGAGGCAGTGACGATTGGAATCTCCGACGAGCTGCAAGGATGGCTGCTGGGAGAGCCGCGTCGCTTCCACGTCCAGCGGACGGGGTTCCGTGAGAAAGCCAGTGGCGTCGAGCCAGGCCATGATGTCCCGGCCCCGATAGGTGCGCGGCATGCGGGCATGGCGGCCGACGGCAATCGTGACCGGTCGCCCCGATATATGGATTTCCTCGGCCAACTGGACACCGGTGGCAGATGCGCCCACGATCAGGACGCCGCCTTCCGGCAAGTCCTGCGGGGAACGATAGTCGCTCGGCGCGATCTGCCGGATGCTGGCTGGAATGTCGTGCGCGAAGGCCGGTATGTGCGGCCTGTCGCAGGCGCCGGTCGCCACCACGACGCAACGTGCCAGGATCTGGCCGCGATCCGTCGTGATGAGATAGCCCTGGCCAGCCCTCGCAACCTCGTCCACGGCCGTGTAGGCGAAGACGGGCGACTGAAATGAGGATTGATACGCCTCGAGAAAATGCACCACGTCCCGGCGCGGCATGAAACCGTCCGGATCGGACCCGTCATAGGCGAAGCCCGGCAGCCGCGTCATCCAGTTGGGCGTCAGCAACCGGAGCGACCGCCAGCGCTCGGAACGCCAGCGCTCGCCAACCCGGCCGCGATCAATGATGACGTGGTCAATCCCCGCATCGGCAAGACAACGGCCGACGGCAAGACCAGCCTGTCCGGCGCCGATGATCACTGTGTCCGTCCGATAGGTCATTTTCAAACTTCCATATTTCACCGGCCACCCATTCCCGGGCCGGAACATCCCATGGAATATCAACCTGTCGTTTCACCTGTGCGTCACGGCGGAAGGCCCGGGTTTCATTTATTTCGCGACGACCGGCATGAAAACGACGGAGCCCGCCAGATCTGATCTGGCGGGCTCCCTTGCTCCTCGGGTGGCGTGAGGTAGGTGTTTCGGTCGTCACGCCGCTTCGACGGCGATGTCCACGGGGACGCCCCGCGTCAAGACGTCATAGACGGCCGAGCGGGCGACGGACTGTTCGACGATGGCGCGCAACTTCTCGGCCGGAGCATCGCCCTTGACCTTGAAGGTGGCGCGGATGCCGCTGTAGCCGTTGCGGACGTCTTCGCTGAGGCCGAGGATTCCGAGGAGATCGATGTCACCTTCGATCGTCGTCTCGACCGCCTCAAGTCTGATCTGACGAGCCGACGCAATGTTGCCGATGCCCGCCGTGATGCAGGCGGACAGGGCAGCCAGCAGAAACTCCACCGGCGTGGGACCCTTGTCGCCGCCGCAGAGCACCGCCGGGTGATCCCCGTCGAGAACCATGTCGGCAGGACGCGCCTGCTCGCCGCCGGCACCGAAGAAGCCGTTGATGCTGATCCGGCTGTGCGTGCCGCTCAGCCATTCGCCGTTGGCGCGAAACGTGAACTTCGCCAGCTCGCGCTGACCGTTGACGGCCCCGATCGTGGCCAGGAGGGTGGGGACGTCGACGCCGTTCATGGCGGCCTTGGCGGGCTTATCCATAACGATGGCATTCATGTGCAGTTCCTTTCGATGTGTGGCGGGCGAGCCCGCAGATGTGTTGATGTTGGCAAGGTCGTGAAAGAGACCGGACCGTATTGGCGGCCGGCCGCATCCATGCGACTGATGATGCTTCTAGTCCGCGATTGTTTCAGCCGCGTGCCGGCCGCGGTGGTGAAGAGTTTCGATTGTATTGACGGCTTGCGAAAGGCACAAAGCAAAGCCCCGGTCTTGCGGCCGGGGCTTGCGGTAAGCAGTCAGGCTTACTGTGCGCTGTAATCAGCGCGGGTGCACCCACTTTGGCAGAAACTCTTCCGGCGCGCGGCTCGTGTCATGGCGATACATCACATTGCTGGCTTCGAGGAGCGTCTGCAGCTCGCCGTTCCGGACGTAGTCGAGCGTCTCGGTGCAGCCGCCGATGTGCCGCCCGCCGATGAACACCTGCGGGATGGTGGGCGATCCGGTCTTGCTGAACAGCGCCGCGCGAAGATCGGCCCCGCGATTGTCCTTCTGATAGGCAACGGAGTCGAGGTCGACCGACCGAAACGGAATGTTGTGTGCCGTGAAGAATTTGCGCAAGGCCCAGCAGAACTCGCACCATTCCAGCGCAAACAGGACGACGGGCTCTTCGTCATCGCTGATGATGGCGTCAAGCTCTCGCGCCGCCTCCAGCTTGGGGGCAGGTGGTGTCGCGGGCGGCGCAGGGACGGGAGCTTGGGCGGCCGGGGCGATCTGGAAACCGGGCGTCGACGCTGCGATCTCGAGTTCCTCGCCGTTCATGACATCCGACACCGGTTCGAAGAGCGGCGTCGAGAGGTAGCGCTCGCCGGTATCGGGGACCATGAACAGGATGGTCGAGCCCGGCTCGGCGCGCTCGGCGACCCGCAGTGCGCCTGCCAGCGTCGCGCCACCGGAAATGCCGCAGAAGATGCCTTCCTTCTCGGCCAGTTCGCGCGCCAGGCGCAGCGCGTCATGCCCGCCGACCGGCACGATCTTGTCGATGTGGCCGGCCGCCAGCGCGTCATTGGTGATCTTCGGGATAAAGTCGGGAACCCATCCCTGCACCAGGTGCGGCCGGAAGGCGGGATGACTGGCGGCAGGCGAACCGTCGGCTTTGTATTGCTGCGCGACGCCGCTCGAAACCAGCGGTACGTTGTCCGGCTCGCAGACGATGATCTTCGTCTCCGGACGGCGTTCCTTCAGGACGCGCGAGACGCCACGCACAGTGCCGCCGGTGCCGAAGCCCGAAACCCAGTAGTCGAGCCGTTGTCCCTCGAAATCGGCGAGGATTTCCTGTGCGGTTGTGCGGGCGTGAATGGCCGGATTGGCCTCGTTCTCGAACTGCCCGCAGAAGAACCAGCCGTGGCGTTCGGCGAGTTCCCTCGCCTTGGCGACCATGCCTGACCCCTTCGCGGCTGCCGGCGTCAGGATGACCTTTGCCCCAAGGAAACGCATGAGCTTGCGCCGCTCGACGCTGAAGCTTTCGGCCATGACGACGACCAGCGGGTAACCCTTTTGCGCACAGACCATGGCGAGACCGATGCCGGTGTTGCCGCTGGTCGCTTCGATGACTGTCTGGCCGGGATTCAGGATGCCGGCTTCTTCCGCCGCCTCGATGATCCCGAGTGCCAGACGGTCCTTCACCGAGCCCAGCGGATTGAAGGCCTCGAGCTTGGCATAGAGGTTGATCCCCTCCGGTCCCAGCTTGTTGATGCGGACGATGGGCGTGTTGCCGATGGTTCCAAGAATGTTGGAGTAGAGGCCGGCCATTGTGTGTCTCCTAATGATAGTTTTGAGATGAACCTCGCCCACTCCTGCGGGGTGCGGCGCCGCGCATTAGGTACAGTTTCCTCGTCCGGCACTGTAGATCAGATCCGGTTGCAATTGTTGCAAACGTAACAGGGACCAGTCCTTGCCAGCCACCAGGCGCGAATAATCGAAACACGAAAGTTCCATTCGAGACATGCCGCCGATACGTGATGAGCCCAGGTTCGCCCCAAGAGAGGCAGGCCGGGCTCAAGGGGGCCCGTGCGCTTTCATGGAGCACGGAAATGACCATCAACTCATCTTTCATTCATTTCGCCAGCACCGACGCGCAGGGTCATCCCATGTGGCGGCGCCTGCTGGTGATTGCCGGGGCAACACTCGGAATGGCCACCGGTTTTGGCAGCCTGATCCTGCCTTCGATGATTATCGTTCCTGTTGGTCTGGAGTTTGGCTGGAGCAAGTCGGAGCTCAGTTTCTGCTATACGCTGGCTGCTTTCGGGATGGCCCTCGGCGGACTGTTCTGGGGACGTCTCGCGGATCGCATCGACATCCGGTACCTGCTGTGGACCGGTGCCACCTTCATGGTGGTTCCGATGATCGTGATGGCGCGGTCGAACGCCCTCTGGCAGTTCTACACGGCCAATGCCTTGCTCGGTTTTGCGGGCTTTGGCTGTCTCTATCCGGCACTCGTGTCGGCCGCCGGAGACTGGTTCGAAAACCGCCGCGGCCTGGTCATGGGAATCGTGACGGCAGGTGGCGCTGTCGGTCAAGGTCTCATGCCATTCTTCGCCGACCGGCTCTTTGATGTCCTCGGTTGGCGCAACACGTTTGACGTCTTCGCCGCAGCCTTGCTGCTCATCCAGTATCTGGTCGCGGTCACCGTCAGGCGGCGTCTGACGGCATCTGCGGCGGCCCTGTCATCGAAAGGTGTGCGCCGCTTCAGTGTGTTTTCCGCGCCGCGGGTTGCTGTCTTGGCCATTGCCGCATTTCTGTGCTGCGCATGCATGGGCGTTCCGCTCGTCCATCTCGCCGGATACGTCAACGCGGTTTGCAGCGGCGGCAGTGGCTTGGGGGCGACAAGCCTGCTCGTCGCGATGACCTTCGGTGCCGTCGGGCGTATCTGTTTCGGATTGCTCGCAGACCGGCTGGGGGCGCTTCCGAGCTATGCTTGCGCGTCGTTCCTGCAGTCGGTGTGCGTCCTGGCCTTTCCGGCCTTGCAGTCTGAGGCCTCGATCCTCGTGCTGTCTGCGGTCTTCGGCTTCGGCTTCGCTGGCAACATGACATGTCTCATTCTCTGTGTACGGAGCGAGGCACCGGCGGCCCAGTTCGGTGGCGCGATCGGCCTTGTCATGTTTGTCGCCTGGCTGGGCATGGGTGTTGGCGGCTATGTCGGCGGTGCATTGTACGACCTCATGGGGTCATTCGGTCCATCATTCCAGGTCGCTGCGGCCTTTGGGCTCCTGAACCTTCTGGTGCTGGCTGGCCTGCACGTCATGCGCTCCGGATCTGTGACGCCGGTTGAAACAATGGGGTCCCGCGCCTGACGAATTCGTTCGGGCGAAGGCGGTCGGCCGCCAATGCAGCCCAGACCGACCAAGGGAGAGATCAGACCGCAACTGATCTCTCCCATTTTTGTTGCACAGACCAAATCTAGCAAGGTTGCGAGCCAAGGCCAGGGTTTCGAAAGCCGGATTGATCCTGAGTGTCTACTTGAAGAATGGGTCCGGTCATCGACTCAGGTGATGGTCTAAAGACATCCACCTCTCAACACGAAAGAGCCCGCGGCATGTCTGCCGCGGGCCCAACAGTGCATCGTTGAGGTGATCAGTAGTAGCGCACGACGCAGCGCTTGTACTTCTTCCACCAGTAGGATGAGCCGGTGTAGCGGGCCTTCTGCTTGTAGTAGCCGCAGGTGCGGTGGGAGCCGTTGTCCCAGAAGTGGACGTCGAAGTAGCCGTGGCCGTAGCCATAGCCGCGACCGTCGTACATGTGACCGTAGTTGTGGCCGTTGTACTTGTGGCCGTGGTTGCTCTTGCTGGTTCCGGCATCGGCCGTCGCAGCGATGAGCATGGTGCTCGCTGCGAGGGCGATGGCGGCGATGGTCTTTGCAGTCATTGTCGAGTTCCTTTCCATATGTGTTTGGACTTCCAATGACGCCGTTTTCTCATGCGCCTGTTTCACTTGTTTTTCCCGGACACGGTACCTGTGCTTCGATTGTTTCTGTCTCATCTGCGCTTCTCCTTGCAGCTACGATGAGCCAGAAATCCTCTCTCCCTCGAGTCAGCCAGTTTGTCTCACGAGCGCTGAAGCCGGACATGCGGCCCGTCAGAGCAGGATCGACAAGCCGGCTTTGGTGGAAAGTGGAGGCTTAGAGCTCAAGCAATGCATTGCTTGTCCTTCCATCAGCTCTGATCATTCAGGCATCTTCTGCTTATGCCGTCCCACGGTGGTTGCCTATTGGCGAACCAGGATCGCACAAAGCCAGGCGACCGCCGCAATTCCTCCTGCCGTCCAGGCACACCAAGCCTGTGCGTGTGAGTTCGCACTCCACAACCGGTCAAGCGCCGCCAGCACGAAACCGATGATGAGACCCGAACCAAACCCGAATACATGGGCCAGGACGTCAGTTTGCTCACCGCCAAACCCGAGAAATGCCAGCAGCATGATGCCGCCGCCGATTGGAGCAATCTCGCGCATCGTGGGGAACAGGCGCCGGCCGGGCCGCCAGTTGTACCGAAGCGCCGAAAGCAGACCTACGCCTGCGAATATCGCCGTCGATGCCCCAATGACGGTGTGAGACGCTGGTCTCACAAGGATGTCCAATGCATTGCCGGCCGCTCCGCCTGCGATCACGGCGAGGGCGGCCATTCCGGGGCCAAGGACCTGTGACAGGAGCAGCAGGAAAAGGGTTCCGAATGCGAGATTGCTGAGAAGATGAAGTCCGCTTTCGTGCAGAAACAGTGCGGTAATGAGACGCCACCATTCGCCTGCCCGGATCAACCCCGCCTGAGCCGAGCCGATCCCTAGCCAGTCAATCGACAAGGCATTGTTGCGCGCAGCCGCAAAGAAGAACAACAGGATGGCCCAGTAAGACAACAGAAACTCGATGTTGGGCGGCGTGGACCTAAAGCGTTTGCTTGGGGGCGATTGGTCGTCGTTTTCGCAATTGTACGCTGTGATCTCGTCCGTCGCCCGTTCCGCATCTTCGGAGGCGACGGCCAGGCAATAGTCCCCGGCTTCGTGGAAGATCACCGATGAAATGCCCCTGGCGCTCAGGACGAGAGCGTAAAGGTCGGCCTCACGGCGCTCCGCACACCGCTTCACCACGATCCTACGATGCGGTTCCGTGCTCATCGCGGCCAAATTCATAGCACAGCGAATTGCAAGCGATACCAATGATCGTCGCCGGGGTGGGCAACGAGACAGTCAGCATGCCTAATATTGACAGCCGATGGTATCTCCGGGGATCTCCCTTTGCGGCCGCTTGCGCGCGCCTGATCCGTTAGGCACCTGAACGGCCCGGTTGTCGTGTCTTCCGATTTTGAGGCGGGGAGAGCCATGGCGCAGTGAAGGTGGAAGTCAGGTTCCCAGCCGGTATTGGGCACCCGTAAAGGCCTCAGCAGTTCTGCAACGCGCTTTGCCAATGGCCACACCTTGCAAGGGACATGGAAACGCGCAAGTATCAGTCTCGACAGTCCGGGCGTCCGGTGAATGTCGGGTGAGTGTTGGGAACAGGAGTCCGCGATGGCAGTCTTCATCGGCACCTCAAGCGACGACAATTTCATCGGCTCCGACGGCGTCAAGGATCGCTTCCGGTTTCATCCGCTGGACCTCCAGCCCGGTGATGTACTTGTCGGTGGAGACGGGAGCGTCTTCGATGAATTGATCCTCACCACCGTGGGTACGGTGACGGCGGCGATGCTGTCGGGTGTCTCGGGCATCGAGCGAATATCGCTCAATACAGGCGGCATTTCCCTCACGCTCGGTGATGCTGTCGTGGCCGCCAACTCAACTATGGGATCACTGTTTATTCGGGGATCGGACGGGACTGACACCATCGATGCCACGGCGGCTGGAGCCGGACATGACGTCACCATTGCCGGACGTGGCGGGCGGGATGACTTGCGCAGCGGCGACGGCAATGACCTCCTCCGGGGAGGAAGCGGCGCGGATGTGCTCAAGGGTGGAGGCGGCGATGACACGCTCATCGGGGGCGGTGGAGCGGATATCCTTTTCGGCGGCGACGGGGTGGATACCGCCGTCTTCGGCCAGGCCTTCGCAGGCTACACGCTGACGAGGCTCGGCGACGGCAGCCTCGAAATCAACCATGGTGGCGTACGTTCCGACAGTGTCTGGACCGACATCGAGTTTCTCCAATTCGCCGACAAGACCTTCGACCTGCGCGTGGCCCCGAACGCTCCGTCCGTCACGGCCATCGGCAGCGACACCGGGTCGAGTGTTTCCGATTTCAACACCAGCGACCAGACCCTGGTGATCAGTGGCACGGCCGATGCCAATATGACAATCGAGGTGTTCATCGACTCGGTCTCGGTTGGCACGACGACATCCAACGGCGCCGGCGTCTGGAGTTTCGACCACACTGGGACAGCACTCACCGAGGGCAATCACGCCGTCTACGCCACGGCCACGAATGAGGTTCAAGTCACGAGTGCCGATGGTGCCACCGTGACCGTGACCATCGACACCACGCTGCCGGCGCCGGGAACCTTGGGCCTTGCCAATTTCACCGACACCGGCAGTTCGGCAAATGACCGTGTCACCTCGGACAATACGTTCGATCTGAGCCTTGCCGGCAACAGCACGGGAACCGTCTCCTATGAGATTTCACTCGACAACGGCAGCCATTGGTCGGCGACCACTGTGAGCCAGTCGGCCCTCGCCGACGGTTTCTACCTGTTCCGCGCGATGGTAACCGACACGGCGGGCAATCCCGCGGTATCGAATGAACTCGACGTCACCATCGACACAATCGCGCCGGCAATGCCGGTGATCACCGGCTATGCGGACGACACGGGTGGCGCGGGCGACGGCATCACGCTGGACACGACGCTCGACATTACCGGCACGGCGGAAGCCGGGAGCACGGTCACCGTCATGGACGGTGCAACCGCGCTCGGCACCGCGACTGCGGGCAGCGACGGCACATGGACCTTCACCACGGCAGACCTTGACGCCTTCGACCACACGTTCACCGCGACGGCAACAGATGCTGCAGGGAACACCAGTGGCGCGTCGAACAGCCGCGGCGTGCAGGTAGGGCTCGACTTCAACATCGCCACGATGCCCCTGTCACACGGATTTGAAGTGACGAACCACGTCTCCGGTGCGGTCGCCTCCGCAGGTGATATCAATGGCGATGGCTTCGAAGATTTGATCTTCGGAGATGGCACTGCCAGTGCATTCGGAACGTTCTCCGGCGAAGCGTTCGTCGTGTTCGGTCGCGCGTCGGGGCTGGCCGACGTCAGCCCGAGCAGCGCAGACTTCGTGTCTTCCGGCAAGGGTTTTCGCATCTTCGGTGCAGATTCCTTTGACGGGCTGGGCAGTGCGGTCTCCTCGGCCGGCGACGTCAACGGCGACGGCTTCGACGACATCATCATTGGGGTCCCCAACGGTGACGGGCTCTTCAACGGCAGGAATAATGCCGGTGAAGCGGTTGTGTTGTTTGGCAAGGCCACGGGCTTTGCCAATATCGACCTCGCGACGCTGACCGTGGATCAAGGCTTCCGCATTGTCGGTGCAGATACCGATGACTCCGCTGGTTGGTCGGTGTCCTCGGCTGGCGATGTCAATGGCGACGGCTTTGACGACGTCATCATCGGGGCTCCACTGGCAGATGCTTTGTCGCCGTTTTCGGGGTTGGCCAACGGCCAGGCGATCATTGTGTTCGGCAAGGCGTCCGGCTTCACAAACATCGACACTGCAGCATCCGATTTTGTATCTTCCGGCACTGGGGTGCGCATCGCGGGGGGCACCACAGGTGACTTTGCCGGCTGGTCGGTGTCCTCGGCCGGTGACATCAACGGCGACGGCTTGGACGACGTCATCGTGGGGGCGCCTTCTGGGGATGGGCCCTCCGACGGCAGAGAAGATGCCGGCGAGATCATGGTGATCTACGGCAGGAGCAATCCAGTGGATGGTTTGACGCCGCAATTGCTCAATTTTACCAACTTCGGGTTCCGCATCTATGGAGCCGACATTAAGGATGGTGCAGGCTGGGCCGTGTCCTCGGCCGGCGACATCAATGGCGATGGTTTCGATGATCTCATCGTCTCTGCGAATTACGCGGATGGCCCGGACAACACAAGATCGGCGGCCGGCGAGGCCATTGTGGTCTTCGGCAGCGCCGCGAAATTGAGCAATATCGATGTGTCGGCAACGGACTTCGTGTCGTCCGGAAAAGGGTTCCGCATCTTCTGTGCCGACAGTCTTGATTCCGCCGCTCTCGCACTCGGTCGGCTGGTCTCGTCGGCCGGCGATGTCAACGGCGACGGCTTCGATGACCTCATCATTGGAGCGCCATTAGCCCGCGGACCGAACAACACCGTCTATGCTCAAGGTGAAGCCATCGTGGTGTTCGGCAAGGCTTCGGGTTTCACCAATATTGACGTCTCAGTCATGACACCGGATCAGGGGTTCCGAATTTACGGAGTGGACCACGATTATACGGGCCTTACCGTTTCATCGGCGGGCGACATCAACGGTGATGGTTTCGATGACCTGGTCATCGGGAGCGAGCAAACCGGCACGGTTGTCTTTGGCGGCGATTTCCTCGGCGGCGTGACATTTGCCGGGACAGACTCCGCCGACACGCTGACCGGCACCAGCGCTGCCGAGGTCTTCGTGGGCGGTCAGGGTGACGATACGCTGACCGGCAACGGCGGGGCCGATGCCTTCCAGGGCGGTGCGGGCAACGATACCATTCGGGTGACCGGCAGCAATGCGCTGCGGATCGACGGCGGGTCGGGCTATGACACGCTCAAGCTCGACGGTGCGGGCGATACCTTCGACTTCTCCGTCATCAAACCAGCGACCGTCGACAGCATCGAGGCCATCGATCTGACCGGTACGGGTGACAACAGCCTGAAGCTCAATGCGCTGGACCTGTTCGACATTTCGGACGACACGTCGGGCGGCATCACCCATCTGACTGTCCATGGCGATGCTGGAGACGGCGTCACGACTCTTGATACCGGCTGGAGCAACGTCGGCTCGACGGTGATCGGCGCCAATAACTACACGATCTACCAGAATGGCCAAGCGCAGTTGATCATTGACAATGACATCTCCGTCATTTTGGCGGTGTAGAGCCGGTACCGGATTTCGCTTCGATCCGGTCAAAGAGCGATGAAGTGCCATTCAACGGCCGGTAGTCCTCGGATACGAAGTCGACCCCGCACCGTGGTCCAGATTCGTCCGATGTCAACGCCGGTCCATGAACTTTCGACTTTGTATCCTTTGACCTGCTCCCCTTGAACGTCCCCGGATCGACGTTGGTCTGTTCTCCGGAGTGGAGACGGACATTGAGGAAGAACAGATTCGCGGAAGTGCGGGTCAGCTAATTCGCCCCCTCATCTCACTCCGCATGGTTCGTTCTCCGCCATGCATTTAATCCGCACTCCCGCGACCTCACGACATTTCGCACACAATTGGCAACAGCAAAGTTGCAGTATACATTGTTGTTCAATCATGGAATGTTATGAGCGGAAATACACCGCCATTGCTGCCGCTATCGGCCTTACCCAGAGTCTTGGCACTTCACTCGATGCATATGTGAGGCACGGTGACATCAGTTTTCGATCTAACAGCTCTGCTTCTCACTCTGTCTGCTGCCTTCGGCTGGCTGAATTATCGCTTCGTGCGTTTGCCGCATACCATCGGCATCACCTTCATGGGTCTGATTGCTTCACTTCTTCTGCTTTTGGTTGAGATCCTCCTTCCGAACGAGCGGATCTTCGAGGACATCGAGAACGCCATTCTTCATATCGACTTCGCTGACATCCTGATGGACGGCATGCTCGCCTTTCTGCTGTTCGCCGGCGCGCTGACGGTGGATCTCAACTCCTTGCGCAACCGGGCCTTGCCGGTTGCATTTCTCGCATTCGCTGGAACGGCCTTGTCAACGGTGATCATGGGGGCAGGATTCTGGTGGCTCGCCGGGCTGGCGGGCGTGTCGATCAGCTTTCTTTGGGCACTTGTGTTTGGTGCCCTGATCAGTCCAACGGATCCCGTCGCGGTGTTGAGCACATTGAAAACAGCCAGGATTCCCGCACCACTGCGCGTGGAGATTCAAGGTGAGTCCCTGTTCAACGATGGAATGGGGATCGTTCTGTTCACCTTTTTGGTCGGATTGGCTGCGGGAGGCAGTGCTGCCGAATTCGATGTCAACACTGCAGTCTTGCATCTGGTGATCGAAGCAGGCGGCGGACTTGTCCTGGGTGTGTGTACTGGCTACATCGCCTATCTCGCAATTCGGGCGATCGACGACTTTTCCGTGGAGGTGCTGATCACATTGGCGCTCGTCACCGGTACTTACGCAGTGGCCAAGGAAGTTGGCCTGAGCGGGCCGCTCGCGATGGTGTCAGCCGGACTTCTGATCGGCCACCGCGGCCCCAAGTATGCCATGAGCGAGAAGACGCAGACCTATGTCTGGTCGCTTTGGACACTCATTGACGAGATCTTGAATTCTGTCCTGTTCCTCTTGATCGGGCTCGAAGTACTTGTATTGAACGTCAATCCCGATCTCTTGTTCTTGGCACTTGCAGGCATTCCATTGGCCCTGGCCAGCCGCTTCATCGCAGTGGCGACGCCGCATCTTGTGTACCGCACAGGACTTCGCCAATCGG
Organism: uncultured Aestuariivirga sp.; assembly: GCA_964510815.1. Taxonomy (GTDB): domain Bacteria; phylum Pseudomonadota; class Alphaproteobacteria; order Rhizobiales; family Aestuariivirgaceae; genus Aestuariivirga. Next base: position 2,788 of record CAZECZ010000036.1, on the reverse strand, counting down.
GACCTCGCGCACTGTTTCAGACATGGGCGGGCGTGCGTGGCGGCATTTCGATCGCCTTGGTCCTTTCTTTGCCCGGCGGCGATGCAAAGCAAATCATTCTGGCCGCCACATACGCCATCGTCATCTTTACGGTCATCATTCAGGGCGCAACGCTTCAGGCAGTAGCGCGGCGCTTGTTTCCAGCGGAATCCGGACAAGATGCCGATACATCGCGGCAATCTTCATAGCGGCGGCAATGAATGAAGAACCTGCGCACAATTTTGCGCGCAACAGTTGGCATGCTCGCTGTAATTCCCAACAGACCGGTTCTGGCCGGCAGTGACGATGGCGGCTGGTGGCCCTATTGGGGCATGGGCCGATGACTTCGCCACAGTGCTGCGTCAGGCCAGCGAGACGCACAACGACATGATGCTGTCGGTGATAAAGGAGGTGCAGGACGGCTCGTTCGTCAAGAAGCTGCTACCGGAGCGCCTGTAATACCAGGAAACCGTGATGGAGGCACGCGTCGAGGACATCAAGAGTGTCCGCAGTGCCGTGGACAAGCTCTATGCCCAGCTGGACGACACCCGGAGGACGGCGGCCGACGAGACCGTCCTGCCCATGATGGGGATGGGAATGGGGCGCGGCATGGGACCCGGCATGATGTGGAACCGCTAGACGGTTCAATACCGATCCATGGAATGGCGGCGCGGATGCCGTCTCCCCGCCGCCTGTCGTTATGTGGTCGTGCAGAGGGCAGTCCAGGACTGTGGCGCCATGGTGCAAGCCACTCCCGAACTGATGGCTGGCGGGCCTAAGAGCACGTCGCTGCTCAACTGGAGGCCCTGATCGACACCTCATGGCGTCTGCCCGAATTTGGCGTGCCCGTTTGCTTGAACTGCGGCCGGTCATGGGACCGCCGATTTAGAAGATGCGTTGTGAAAATAATTGAGAACGAAGCTGCGCCGATCGCCAGCAGGCATTTGGCGCTGTTCCGCGATGCGGGCACAATGTGATGGTGCATGGCATGCACACCGCCATGCTCTCAATCCCAGGTAAGCGAATGTGGGCACATTTCACCAAGGCAGAAGAGCGACGGAACAATTGCCGTCCTTCTTGCATTTTCCACGAAGAATCGAAAGTGTCTTCGATGGAGCAAAGTTGGAGTCCGACCATGCCCGCAACATCCAAAGCGCAACAAAGAGCAGCCGGGGCCGCACTCGCAGCGAAGCGCCGCGAGATCGACGTGTCTGAATTGCAAGGCGCCTCAAAGCAAATGTACGAGACCATGTCCGAAGCGGAACTGGAGGAGTTGGCCTCGACGGCCCGCGAGGGCTTGCCCAATAAGAAGAACTAGCCGCTGGAAATGCAGTGGTCATGCGGCCAGTCCTGAAGCACTCTAACGGATCGCGATTTTTCAACGATCATCGAGTGTGGCTCGGTTGAACGTTGACCTCATTGCCGGAAGCGACGATTCCCCTTCCCGATAAAGCCCGTCCACGACCAGGTATGGCGAGTGTCCCTGCTTCCTGACGCACCAACCGGAAACAGTCTTCCACCGGCTCGACTCCGAAGCCATCCGGTCTCTGTCGAACGCTCGGTACCCACTCCAATTCGAAAATCCCTCGGCATTCCTGATCCCGTCGCGGCGCCCTGAGCAAAGTCTTCAATTGTCGACGGCGGCGTATCGCCCCGGCTGTGCGGAGTTCCTCAATAGGATCAGGCAGCTCTGCCACGGTTTTGCATGGCTTCCATACGGCAATCGGGATTCACTGCACGCCTCGCGCCGCGCTAAGGAGCGCAGTTTCATCATGCGGAAGACCAGACCCTGAACGCTCCCTCGAAAATCTCCGTCCGCAAGCGGCGTCTCGGCTATGTCTTTGCCTTGCTTGCCATCTTCATCTTCTCGATGCAGGACGGCATCTCCAAGCATCTGGGCCAGTCCTATCCCCCGGTGTTCATCACCATGATTCGCTATTGGGCCTTTGCCGGATTTTCCGTGCTGCTGGCCTCGCGGCTCCGGGGCGGGCTCAGGGCCACGGCCAAGACTAACGCACCCTGGCTGCAAGTCACGCGCGGCGCGCTACTGGCCATTGAAATCGTCATGGCCATCACCTGCTTCGCGATCATCGGGCTGGCGCGGACCCAGGCGATTTTCGCGGCAACTCCGCTCATCGCGACGCTGCTTTCGATTATTGTCCTCGGCGAGCGCGCCGGACTGATCCGCTGGCTGGCTGTGTTGCTGGGGTTCGCCGGTGTTCTCGTCGTGATCAGGCCGAGTGGTGACTTCTTCGAACCGGTGGTGCTGCTTGCCGTTCTCACCTCACTGATGTTCGCGGTCTATATTGTCCTGACGCGGTTGGTCAGCCGGGTTGACCCCCCGATGACGAGCTTCTTCTATACGGGCGTGGCCGGCTGCGTGACGATCAGCCTCATCGGGCCGTTCTTCTGGACGAACCTGCCGCCCGGTGATTGGGCCTGGATGCTGCTGCTCTGCCTGACCAGTGTTTCGAGCCATTATTTTCTCATCAAGGCCTATGACATTCTCGATGCCAGCGCCGTGCAGCCGCTCACATATCTCAGCATCGTCAACGCATCGATCATGGGCACCCTGCTGTTCGACGAGACGATTACCTCAACCACGTTCGCCGGCGCCGTGATCATCGTGTCTGCCGGTCTCATGTCGATCTGGAGCGAACGCAGATCGTCGCAGCAGGAGTGATAGCGGTTTGGCCGAAGGGGGGAGGATACCGTGGAACACCCGCGCAAAGCTGCTATTGCTATCAGCCAATCCATCTTGAACTGGAGG
>CAZECZ010000035.1:0-33335 GCA_964510815.1 uncultured Aestuariivirga sp. | reverse complement strand
CGGAAGCATTCGATCACGTCGCCGGCGCGCATGTCCTGGTAGTTCTCGAAGGCCATGCCGCATTCCTGGCCGACCTGAACTTCCCTGACCTCGTCCTTGAAGCGCTTGAGCGTCGATAGCGTGCCTTCGTGGATGACCACGTTGTCGCGGATGAGGCGCACCTTGGCACCGCGCTGGACGTTGCCTTCGGTGACCTGGCAACCCGCCACCTTGCCGACCTTGGTGATGTTGAAGATCTCCAGGATCTTGGCATTGCCGAGGAAGGTTTCGCGCAGCTCCGGCGCCAGCTTGCCGGCCATGGCCTGCTTGATATCGTCAACCAGGTCATAGATGATGTTGTAGTAGCGGATCTCGATGCCGGCCCTCTCAGCCGCATCGCGCGCCTGTGCCGAGGCACGGACGTTGAAGCCCAAAACCACGGCCTTGGACGCTTCCGCGAGACCGATGTCGGACTCGTTGATCCCGCCCACCGCATAGTGGATGACACGGGCCTTGATCTCGGCATTGCCGATCTTCTCCAGCGCCTGGACGATGGCTTCGGCAGACCCCTGCACGTCGGCCTTCACCAGGATCGGGAATTCGGTGACATTGCCTTCCTTCATCGCCGACATCATCTGCTCGAGCGATGAACGTCCGGCCGCTGCACCACGGGTCTCGCGGCGCTTGCGCTCGCGATAATCCGTCACTTCGCGGGCACGCGCCTCATTCGACACGACGTCGAATGCATCGCCCGCTTCCGGCGCCGAATTGAGGCCAAGAACCTCGACCGGCGTCGAAGGTGTCGCCTCCTTCACCTGCTGGCCCTTGTCGTTGATGAGCGCGCGCACACGGCCCCAGGCGGAACCGGCGACAAAGATGTCGCCAAGCTTCAGTGTGCCGCGCTGCACCAGAACGGTGGCCACGGGGCCACGGCCCTTGTCGAGCTGCGCTTCAACCACCATGCCGCCGGCCTCGCGGTCGGGGTTGGCCTTGAGGTCAAGCACTTCCGCCTGCAGCAGGATGACATCCAGCAGCTTGTCGAGGTTGGTGCCCTTGAGCGCCGAGACCTCGACTTCCAGCGTGTCGCCACCCATGCTCTCGACGACGATCTCATACTTGAGAAGCTCGTTACGAACGCGGGTCGGATTTGCGGCCGGCTTGTCGATCTTGTTGATTGCCACGATGATCGGCACTTCCGCGGCACGGGCGTGATTGATCGCTTCCACCGTCTGCGGCATGACGCCATCGTCGGCGGCAACCACCAGGATGACGATATCGGTCGCCTGCGCGCCACGGGCACGCATCGAGGTGAAGGCCTCGTGGCCCGGCGTATCGATAAACGTCACGACGCCATTCGGCGTTTCGACCTGATAGGCGCCGATGTGCTGGGTAATGCCGCCAGCCTCGCCCGAGACCACATTGGTCTTGCGCAATGCATCGAGCAGCGACGTCTTACCGTGATCGACGTGGCCCATGATGGTCACGACCGGCGGACGCGGTTTCAGTTGTTCTTCGGTATCTGTCTCGCCAGCCAGCCCTTCGACCACATCGGCTTCCGACACGCGCTTGACCTTATGGCCCATTTCCTCGGCGATGAGCTGTGCGGTATCAGCATCGATCAGATCATTGATCGTGTGCATCTCGCCCTGTTTCATCAGGAACTTGATGATGTCCACGGCGCGCTCGGCCATGCGGTTGGCGAGTTCCTGAATAGTGATCGCCTCTGGAATGATGACTTCGCGGCTCATCTTCTCGGTCGGACGCTGGAAGCCCTGTGCCTGCTTCTTGAGGCGTTCGGTACGACGACGGAACGCGGCGACCGAACGAGCGCGATCGTCGTCCTCTTCCATCGCATTGGAAACGGTCAGACGGCCGCGGCGCTTGTCCGCCTCGCCCTTGGTGCGGGTCGGAACGGGTGGCTTGATGTCACGCTTGACTGCACCGGCACCCGAGCGTCCAGGTCTGGCGGCGCCTTCATCGTCCTCTACCCCCACCCGCTTGGCGGTCACCGTAGACGGCTTCATCGGCTCCGTGGCAGGCGTCACTACCGTCGACTTCGGTGCCAGTTTCTTGGCCGCTTCTTCAGCCTTGCGCCGGCCTTCTTCCTCGGCCCGGTGGCGGGCCTCTTCTTCGGCCTTGCGTTTCGCCGCCGCCTCGCGCTCGACGCGGTCGCGTTCATCCTGTTCACTGCGCCGCTTGGCCTCTTCCTCCTGGCGTTTGCGGTCTTCGGCCTCGCGAATGCGAGCCCCTGCCAGAGCGCGATCCCGCGCCTCCTTTTCCTCAGGCGTAAGTGTACGCAACACGACGCCAGAGCGTTGGGATGCCGGCGCGGCCGAACGTTGCTGCCCACCCGAAGAAGCGCCACTGCGCTGCGGCTGAACCTGGGCACGCGGCTCGGGCGACGCGATCGGCTTGCTGTCGTCAAACCGCTTGCGCTTGGTTTCCACAACCACCGTCTTGCTGCGGCCATGGGCAAAGCTCTGCTTCACCTTGCCATGCTCGATGGACGGCCGCTTGAGGGTCAGAGTCCCGCTTCCGCCACGGTTGGCGTCAGTCTTGCGGTCTTTGTCTTTGCTATCGGTCATTCTGTCTCTTCAGGTCCCTCAGGGCCCGTCTGGCCCTCAAACATCTCAATCCGGCGCGCGGCAACGAGGAGCTTTTCGGCAAGCCCACCCTTGGCCACGGCAGCATGTATCACATTTGACCGGCCAAAGGCCAAATCCAAATCGTGCGAATGGAAAAGAGTCAGCCGTTTCACGCCGGGCTGGAGCAGTTTGTCCAGCTTGCGGCATCCGTCGGCAGACGCTTCCGCGGCATGAAGGAGAATTGCGGCCCTGCCACGGCCAAGCATTTCCTCCACCTTCATGAACCCGGCGGTGGCCTCTCCCGCCTTCTTTGCCAGAGAGATAAGCGACAGCGCCTGCTGACGCAAGAGCCGGGCCACGATATCCGGCAAATCCGGGCTCACAGACGTTTCGGCATGGAAGCCCCTGGCGAATGCCTTCTTTCGCACCGCTTCGGCGAGGATCTTCGAATTGAGGCTGACCCAGACGCCCCGGCCCGGCAGCTTTCGCGCCAGGTCGGGCACAACCTCGCCGTTCGGCCCCCGAACGAACCGCAATAGCTGCGCCTCATCCCTCACCTCACGGGTGACGATGCACATCCGCTCTGCCAAGGCCTCATCTGCCTCCATTTGCCGTCGGGTCTGGTTCAGCTTTCCTCTTCCTCCACCACCTCGGTTTCGCCGGCGTCGGCGTCTTCCTCATCGGCCGGCGGCTCAATCCAGCCGGCAGCGACACGGGCTCGCATGATCAGATCATTGGCCTCATCGGTCGACACTTCGAGATCAGACAAGGCGCCAGCATGCTTGACGGCACCGCCGGCCTTGCGCTCGACCCAGCCCACCAGATCATCCGTGGCGCAGCCCGCCAGATCCTCGATTGACTTGATGTCGGCCTCACCAAGCGCCACCAGCATTGCCGGCGACAGCCCTTCGATCTCCTTCAGTTCGTCCAAGACACCGAGCTCGATACGGCGGGCATCCAGCTCCGCCGCCCGGCGTTCCAGGTATTCACGAGCACGGCTCTGCAATTCTTCAGCCGTCTGCTCATCGAGGCCCTCGATCGAGGAAATCTCGCGCGGATCGACGTAGGCAACCTCCTCCACTTCGGCGAAGCCTTCGGATGCGAGCAACTGGGCCAGTGTTTCGTCCACATCCAATGCCTCGACGAACAGCTCGGTCCGCAAGGCAAATTCCTTCTGGCGGCGCTCCGACTCTTCGGCCTCCGTCATGATATCGATATCCCAGCCGGTGAGCTGCGAGGCGAGACGAACGTTCTGGCCGCGCCGGCCGATGGCCAGCGACAGCTGTTCATCCGGCACCACGACTTCAATTCGTTCAGCCTCTTCGTCGAGGACCACCTTGCTGACTTCGGCGGGTGCCAGCGCATTGACGACGAAGGACGCAACGTCCGGCGTCCACTGGATGATGTCGATCTTCTCGCCCTGAAGTTCGTTGACCACGGCCTGGACGCGGCTGCCGCGCATGCCGACGCAAGCGCCAACGGGATCGATCGAGCCCTCCTTCGAACGCACCGCGATCTTGGCGCGGCTGCCCGGATCGCGGGCGACCGAGACGACTTCGACGACGCCGTCATAGATTTCCGGCACTTCCTGGCCGAACAGACGCGCCATGAATTCCGGATGGGTGCGTGACAGGAAGATCTGCGGCCCACGTTGCTCGCGGCGCACGTCATAGACATAGGCACGGACGCGGTCCCCGGGGCGGAACATTTCCCGCGGCAGCGATTCATCGCGCCGGATGATGCCCTCGCCACGGCCAAGATCGACGATCACATTGCCATATTCCACACGCTTCACGGCACCATGGACGATCTCGCCAATGCGGTCCTTGAATTCGGCGTACATGCGGTCACGCTCGGCATCGCGCACCTTCTGAACGATCACCTGCTTGGCGTTCTGGGCTGCAATGCGGCCAAACTCGATGGGCGGCAAGGACTCGGCGATCTGGTCGCCGAGACTGGCGGCCGGATTACGGCGCTGAGCCTCGACAAGGCTGATCTCGGTGGCATCGTTCTCCACCTTGTCGACGACCAGCAACAGGCGCTGCAGCCTCGTCTCGCCGGTGCGCGGGTCGATCTCGGCGGTAATTTCGTTCTCCTGGCCATAGCGCGCCTTGGCGGCCTTCTGGACCGCTTCTTCCATCGCGTGCAGCACGACCGACTTGTCGATCGACTTCTCGCGCGCCACCGCGTCGGCGATCTGCAACAGTTCGAGCCGGTTTGCGCTCACAGCATAATCAGCCATTGTCTTCGCTCCTTCCTTGCGAAATCTGGTCTTCGTCGATGTCGGCCCCGTCGCCATAGGACTTCTGCGGCAGGCGGGCACGGGCCGCAGCAATCAGGTCGTCTGTCAGGATCAGCTTGGCATCCGCAATATCGGCAAAAGGCACGCCGATCAGCACGGGATCCTTCGAAGCTCCTTCCGGATTCTCGACATAGAAACGGACTTCGCCGTCCTCATAACCCTCAAGTGTGCCCTTGAAGCGCTTTCGGCCAGCAGCCGGCACCGCCATGTCGATCTTTGCCACATGGCCAGCCCAAGCCTCGAAATCGGACGGACGTACAAGAGGGCGGTCGATTCCTGGCGAGGACACCTCGAGATGATAGCGCGACGCAATCACATCCTCGACGTCAAGCATCGGAGAAATGGCCCGGCTCACCGCTTCGCAGTCGTCAATGCTAAAGGTGCCATCCGGCCGCTCCGCCATGATCTGCAACGTTGGCCCCGACATCTTTACCCGCACCAGGCGGAAGCCCATGTCATCCAGCACCGGTTCAACCAGGGCAGCTACCCGCAAGGCAGGCCCGGTCTCACGTGCAAGTCTTTGTTCCGGTTCAGTCATTACATCCTTCAAGCAACAAAAAAAGCGGGCCCCGGCCGGGACCCACTCTCATGATATCCACCAAAGTGGCTATGTGAGTGAACCTAAGTTGACGCACGACATAGGCCAAATGGCAGCGGATTTCAACCCTGGAATTGCAATGTGGATCGGGAGCCCAGTGTCAACGGCAGCGCGGTCTCACCGCCGCCGGAATGTCAGATAGGTTGACCCGCGGCCCTCGCGCCGGGCCTTGGCCTCATAGCGGGTCTGGATCCAGTTTTCGAAAGGCTCCACAGGATCACCCTCCTCCCTGAAGCCGCCGTGAGCTGCCACATGCTCGCGCGTCCAGCTGACATAATCTTCAATATCGCTGGCGAACAGGAACAGGCCCTCTTGTTTCAGGATACGGTGAAAGTGGGACACGTTTTCGGCGCTGACAAAGCGCCGCTTGTTGTGGCGCGCCTTGGGCCACGGGTCCGGAAAAAGCAGATAAATGCGCTCGAAACTCGCTTCGGGCAACACCTCCAGGAGGTCACGCGCATCACCATCATGGACAAGCACATTGCGCAGGTCTTTCTCTTCCACCAGCGCCAGCAGCTTGGCGATGCCATTGACGAATGGCTCTGCTCCGAGAAAGGAAACGCCTGGATGGAGCTGCGCCTGGTGAGCCAGATGTTCGCCACCGCCGAAGCCGATCTCCAGCCAGCGCCGATCGCCCATTCCGGCCAGAGCATCGCCCAGTTCCACCCGAAGGTGCGGCAGCAATTGCTCCATCAAGCCGGAATGGTGACGGCGCAAGGCATGACCCTTGCGCCGTCCGTAAAACTGACGCTTGCGCGGCGCTTCGCTCACTTCACCGCGGCTTTGAGAGCCTTCACGAGATCGATCCGTTCCCAGGAGAAGCCACCGTCCTTGTCGGCCGCGCGGCCGAAATGCCCGTAGGCAGACGTCCGCGCATAGATCGGCCGGTTGAGATTGAGGTGTGTGCGGATACCGCGGGGGCTCAAATCCATCACCTTCTTGAGCGCCTTCTCGAGCTTGGCTTCCGTCACCTTGCCGGTGCCGTGGGTGTCAACATAGATCGATAATGGCTGGGCGACACCAATGGCATAGGAAAGCTGGATCGTGCAGCGCTTGGCCAGTCCCGCCGCCACGACGTTCTTGGCCAGATACCGCGCGGCATAGGCTGCAGAGCGGTCGACCTTGGTCGGGTCCTTGCCGGAGAAAGCTCCGCCGCCATGGGGCGCAGCACCGCCATAGGTATCAACAATGATCTTGCGGCCTGTGAGACCGGCATCACCATCCGGACCGCCAATGAAGAACTTGCCGGTTGGGTTGACGTGCCAGACCGTGTCCTCTGTGATCCATCCCTTGGGCAGTGCTTTCTTGACATAGGGTTTGACGAGTTTGAGCATATCCGCTGACGTCAGGCTCTCGTCGATGTGTTGTTGCGACACCACGATCTGCGAGGCTGCTACGGGTTTGCCGTTCTTGTAGACGACACTGACCTGGCTCTTGGAATCCGGGCCCAGTGCCTTTTCCTTGCCGCTATGCCGGGCGTCGGCCAGAAGTTTGAGAATCCGTTGGGCATAGTAGATCGGAGCCGGCATGAGTTCCGGGGTCTCGTCGCACGCATAGCCAAACATGATGCCCTGGTCGCCAGCGCCCTCGTCTTTTTTCTCGCCGGCATCCACACCCTGGGCGATATCGGCCGACTGGCTGTGCAGCAGAATTTCGACTTGAGCGGTCTTCCAGTGGAAGCCCGACTGTTCGTATCCGATGTCCTTGATGGCCTGACGGGCCGCGGCTTCGATCTTATCAGGGGTAACGCTGGAAGGTCCGCGCGTTTCACCCGCGATCACCACACGGTTCGTCGTGGCGAGGGTTTCGCAAGCAACACGCACCAGGTTTGGATCAAAGCCCTGTTCCAGCGCTTCGCGGTAGAACAAGTCGACCACCTCGTCTGAGATCCTGTCGCAAACCTTGTCGGGGTGTCCCTCAGACACAGATTCGCTGGTGAATATGTAGTTCTTTCGTGACATGTCCCAACCCGACCCCGTTCAGTTTCGGCGCCTTTTGGCAGCGAACCCAAATCTAGTCAAGCCGACGGCTCCAGCCGTTTGGCAGCGCTCACACCGTCAAGCTACAAGCTTTGCTAGTCTTTTGACTCAGCAATCACCCGTGCGATTGTGGCAATCAGCTTGCGCTTGGTGGAACTGTCCGCATCGCGGAATGCCTTGGCGAGCGATACGCCCTCCGCATTCATGAGCGATGCCAGGATCGTATCCTCCTCGCGCGCTTCGCTGAGCCCGCCATGACCTTCAACACCCGGCAGATCGTCGTAGAAGAACTGCACAGGAACGCCGAGGATCTTGGCGGTAAAGTAGAGCCTGCTCGCACTGATGCGATTGGCTCCTTTTTCGTATTTCTGCACTTGCTGGAAAGTAATTCCGAGAAGCTCTCCGAGCTTCTCCTGGCTCATGCCGATCAGTTGCCGCCGCATGCGGATGCGGTTGCCCACATGGACGTCAATGTAGTTCGGATCGCGTCTTGTCATTTTAACCTCAGACCTGATGCCCCCCGGTCTGACGCTTGGTTAGCTCGGCAAGCTATCTGGTCGTCTTGTCCGAACTATCTTCAGCAACAACGACCGTAACCCAGCAACTCCTCACGCGCAATGGATTTCAACCAGAAAGAACAGGCTTGTGGCCGTCAGGTTGTCCCAACCTTGCGAAAACTCTAAGTGCAATTGCCAAACCAAGACTGGAAAAGATCATCATGGCGGTGAGTGTGTCACCCCAGCGGGCATAGACGGTGGGGGGAACGGGGGTCGGCAAGGCCGAATCGAGTATGCCGCTCGTCTGCAGCGGCAATTGCGCGGTGATTCGGCCGTAGGGATCGATGACGGCCGAAATTCCCGTGTTGGCGGCACGCAGAAGGGGCAGGCCTTGCTCGATGGTACGCAAACGCGCCTGCGAGAGGTGCTGATATGGCCCGGTCGACCGGCCAAACCAGCCATCGTTCGTGACATTGACGATAAGGCCAGGCCGGTCTGCAGGATCGACCAGCTGATGTGGAAAAATCGCTTCGTAGCACACCAGCATCGCGACAGGTGGCAGGCCGGGAATACGGAGAGTCACGGGTCCCGGTCCAGCGGCAAAACTCCCCGGCACCGTCACGACCTTGCGGAAACCGAGTGGCTCGAGCAACCATTCGAATGGCAGAAACTCGCCACCAGGTACCAACCGCCACTTGTCGTAAACGCCAACGACCTTGGCTTCGCCATCGAATGTGACAACGCTGTTGTAGATCTTGTCGTCCGAACCGCCCTCTTGATCAGCATCGCGCCGCAAGGAGCCGGTGATCAACACGGTGTGTCCGCCGAGAAGCTGCTTCAGCTCAGCCTTTGCAACATCGCTTTCGGCGATCAGGAACGGCACAGCCGATTCGGGCCAGATCTCGTGAGTAATGGAAGCGATGCCATCCGGATGCGTTGCTGACGGTTTCGACGACAGCTCCTTCAATTGATCGAAGATGCCGCGGGCATTGTCGTCCCGCCATTTTTGTTCCTGTTCAATATTCGGCTGCACGATGCGAATGGCAACATCGGGGACCATGGCGACGGACGCACTGGACAGCCGCCAGACTCCGAGCGCCCAGCACACCGGCAGAGTGGAAAATAGCGCCAGGGACAACAGGACAGTCAGGCGGTTCGGGGCCTGCAGCAGGGATCGAACCAGACCCGACCAGAGGACGATCAACACCGTAAGCCCGGTCATACCGACGACGGAGGCAGATTGAGCCAGCCCGCCCATGCCGTCGACAGCAAGCCCCGGCGCCGCCCATGGAAAGCCAGTCAGAAGATGACCGCGGAGCCACTCCGCCGCACCGAGCGCACCGGCCAAGGCGAGCACAAGTGGCAGCCCTCTGCTTCCAATCCGACGGGCCACGACAGCCGCCAGCCCCCAATAGACCGCCATGCCGCCGGCCAGCGCACCGAGCATGAAGGGCATCATCCAGAGATAAGTGGACGCATCGACGAGAAAGGCGAATCCGATCCAGTGGAAAGCGAAACCGAAGTAGCCAAGCCCGAACAGCCAGCCGGCGCCGAAACCGCTGCGCCAGGACTTGAGCGGAACGCGTTCGAGAACCATGAGAAAGAGCGGAATGGCCACAAAGAGCATCGGCCAGAAATCCAGCGGCGGCAGCGAAAGCGCCGCCAGTACGCCGGACGACAACGCAACCCCAGCTCGCCCCCGGCCGGTCAGCCGGTCCATGCGTTCAGACCACCGAATCATGCGGCGGCACTATAGGTGAGCACTGCTTCCTCTGATACAAGGGTTGCCCAGCCAGGGAGTGCCGGAATGAATGAAGCCGTTCGCAACGTGACGCCAGACTGCGACATGATCCTCATCGAGCATCTTCCTTTCGAGACGGACGGCGGCATTGCCAGCCGGGCCAGACTGGGGCTCATCGTGCTGGCCTCCGATTTCACCATCGAGCACGAATGGCGCGCCATCATGGCGGAATTACCGGGCGTGGCGCTCCATCAGAGCCGCATCCCCAACGACCCCCAGATCACGCCCGAAACGCTGCGCGCCATGGAACCGCGCATTGCCGCCGCGACGGACGTGATCCTGCCGGGAGCCAAACTCGACGTAGTGGCTTATGGCTGTACCTCCGCCTCCATGGCGATTGGCGAGGAAAGGGTTTTCGCCCGCATCCGCGAGGCACAACCCGATGTCGCATGCACCACCCCGATCACCGCAGCCTTCGCCGCTTTCCGCGCCCTCGGCGCCAAGCGGGTCGGCGTGCTCACTCCCTACCGCGCTGACGTCAACCGCATCGTTGCTGACTATATTCGCGCCAGAGGGTTCGACGTGCCGGTGTTCGGCTCCTTCAACGAGCAGGATGACGCCGTCGTAGCCGCGATCAGTCCAGCCTCCATCAAGCGCGGCGTAGAGACCATCCTGTCCCGTGCCCAGGTGGATGCAGTCTTCGTCTCGTGTACGTCCGTCAGACTGGCCGAAGCCGCACGTGACATCGAACAGGAGATCGGCGTGCCCGTGACATCGTCCAACCATGCGATGGCTTGGCACACGCTACGGCTGGCTGGCATCGGCGATTCGATGCCGAAATGGGGACGCCTGTTCGACAAGCAGATCAACTGACATGCACGAGATTCACCGCGAGGTGATCCCGGCAAGGGGGCCTTGGAGCCGGATCATCGGAAAGGGCCAGAAGCTCCGGATCATCGACACCCATGGCCAGCAGGCCGTCGATTTCCTCTGCTACAATGCCGACGACCCGGAAGAGAGGTACCACGAGCCCAACACCATCAAGAAGGCAGGTCACATCCTGTTGACAAAGGGTGATGTCCTCTACTCAGATCGCGCCAATCCGCTCTTCACTATTGTTACCGACACGTTCGGCGGTCACGACACCATTGGCGGGTGCTGCTCCGCGCCATCCAACAAAATGCTATACGGCGTTGCCAACCGGGGGTGCCGGGAAAACTTCCTTGAAGCGTTGGCACCTCACGGGCTTGGCTGGCGCGACATCGTGCCGAACGTCAACTGGTTCATGACCGTCCCAGTGAGTGCCGCGGGAGACGCCGCCATAGCACTCGGGTCGTCGAAGCCCGGCGACTATGTCGAACTCCGCGCGGAGATGGAGGTGCTGGCCGTCATCTCCAATTGCCCGCAGGTGCTGAACCCCTGCAACGCCTTCAATCCCACCGAGATCGAAGTGGTGGTCTTCGCCTGAGCCGGTCAGCGCAGCGCGATGAGGACCACGCCACCCGCCATCAGCGCGACACCGAGCCAATTCACGATGCTGAGCTTCTCGCCTAGCAGCAACACACCGAACACCGCCACGAACACGACGCTGAGCTTGTCGACAGGTGCAACGCGCGCTGCGTCACCGAGTTTCATGGCGCGGAAATAGCAAAGCCACGACGCACCCGTTCCTAACCCCGACAGCACCAGAAACAGCCATGTCCTGCTACCGATGTCACCCAACGGCTGCCATTGCCGCGTGCCGGCGACGATGGCGGCGAGAACCGTCACCACGACCACGGTGCGGATGAAGGTTGCCAGATCGGAATTGATTCCGGCTACACCCACCTTGGCAAAGATCGCTGTCAATGCCGCGAAGATCGCCGACAGCAGCGCCCAGAACAGCCACGATCCGGTCAGCGCGGAGACGCTCATCATGTGCGCCGCTTCGAGACGTCCTCCGCCATGGAGCATAGGATCTCGAACATCATGACGACACCCGCATAGGCCGTCATGCCGGAGGGATCGAACGGCGGCGAAACCTCCACGACATCGGCGCCAACGATATTCAACCCCCTCAACTCGCGAAGCATCTGCTGGGCCTGGAAGGTGGTGAAGCCGCCGATCTCCGGCGTACCAGTGCCCGGCGCATAGACGGGGTCCAGCATGTCGATGTCGAAGCTTACGTAGACCGGACCGTCGCCCACGATCTTGCGTGCCTCAGCCATGATGGCCTTGGGGCCCTTCTCCATTGCCTCCTCGATACGGACCAGACGGACTCCGACCTTCTCGCCGTATTCAAAGTCTTCGAGGTCATACATGGAACCGCGCAAGCCGATCTGGATGGTCCGCTTCGGGTCCAGCACGCCTTCCTCAATGGCACGCTTGAATGGCGTGCCATGGGTGTATTTGAAGCCACCGAAATAGCCGTCATAGAGATCGGTATGGGCGTCGAAATGGATCATGCCCACGGGTTGCTTTTCGCCAACGGCCCGCAGCACCGGCAGCGAGCAGAGATGATCGCCGCCGGCTGACAAGGGCCGGATACCCTTGGCCACCAGTTTCTTGTAGTAGCCTTCGACCCGCTTCAGCGCATCGTCGACATTGGCCGGATTGACCGGGCAATCGCCGAGGTCGGCCACATTGGCGAGATCATAGGGCACGATATGCATGGTCTGGTGCATGCGGCGCACCATCGACGACTGGTCCCGCATCTGGCGGGGACCGTGGCGCGGGCCCGGCCGGTTCGTCGTCCCGCCATCCCACGGAATGCCGACAATCCCGATATCGACATCCTTGGCCTCGTCGAGCGGCACATGCGGCAATCGCATGAATGTAGGGATGCCGCCGAAGCGGGGGGTCACGAGACCCGAAACAGGCTGGTTGTAATCAGAGCGGTTTGGCATGATGGAATCCTTTGAAAGACGCCGACACTCTAAAAGAAATGAGCCCGGGAGCAAGGCCATGGCCGTCATCGAAGTCATGCAAGGCGACATTACCAAGCTTGCTGTGGATGCCATCGTCAATGCCGCCAATTCGTCGTTACTCGGTGGCGGTGGAGTCGATGGAGCCATCCATCGCGCTGCCGGGCCCGAACTCGTACATGAATGCAGGCTGCTCGGCGGCTGCAAGACGGGGGATGCCAAGCTCACGAAGGGCTATCGGCTTCCGGCCAGCTACGTCATACACACAGTCGGCCCTGTCTGGCGCGGCGGCACAGCTGGCGAGGCGGGCCTGCTCGCCTCCTGCTATCGCAAATCAATTGCACTTGCCGAGGGCAAGGGCCTCAACTCCATTGCCTTCCCAGCCATCTCCACTGGGATCTACGGCTACCCAAGGGAAGACGCTGCAAAAATCGCCGTGGCTGCCGTGGGTGAGGCCACGTCAATCAATTCCAGCCTGGAACGGATCGTCTTCTGCTGCTTCGACGCTGCTACGGCGGCGATCTACGAACGCCTCACAATTTGACAACCAGCTTGCGCGGCGTCTTGCACAGGCATTCGGCACCCTTGGGGGTAATGAGAATGGTTTCGGACAGTTCCAGACCACCGTCGTCGAGCCATAGTGCCGGCATGAAATGGATGGTCATGTTGGGTTCCAGCACGGTCTTGTCGCCGCGGCGGATGGAGAGCGTACGCTCGCCCCAGTCGGGCGGATAGGAAAGGCCAATCGAATAGCCAGCGCGCGAATCCTTGGTGAAGCCGTTCCTTTGCAGTGTGCCGAAGAAGGCCTCGGCCACCTCGCCGCAGGTCGTGCCAGGCATGCAGGCCGCAAGCCCAGCTTCAGTCGCCTCCGACACGGCCTTCTCGGCATCAAGGAACTTCTGTGGCGGCTTGCCGAGATAGACCGTGCGCGACAGGGGCGCGTGATAACGGCGGTAGCAGCCGCCGAGCTCGAAGAACGTACCTTCGTTGTTGTTGAACGGCCGGTCATCCCAGGTGAGGTGGGGGGCGGTCGCGTCAATGCCGGATGGCAGCATGGGAACGATGGCGCAATAGTCACCCCAATGCCCGCCGGCACCAAGGATCGCCTGTTTCTGGATTTCCGCTACCAGCACGTTCTTCGGCAAACCGGGTTCAACGAGTTCGATGACCTTGGCGTGCATGGCATCGACGATTGCCGCGGCGCGGCGCATGAAGCCGACTTCGTGGTCGCTCTTCACGATCCGCTGCCAATTCACCAGCCCCGTGGCATCGTGGAAGCTCGCGTCCTTCAGATTCTGGCGCAGCGACTCATTGGCGGCCGCAGAAAACCAGTAGTTGTCCATTTCCAGCCCGATCCGGGCGTTGCCCCAGCCGCGCGCAACAATGACATCGGACAGTTGATCCATCGGATGTTTCGCCGGGTTCTGCACGAAGGTGTCGTCATAACCCACGATATTGTCGTGGCCCATGAACACCGTGCGCTTCGCACCTTGCGCATCCATGCCGCGGCCCCACCAGAGCGGCTCGCCTTCCATCCCCAGCAGCACGCCCTGATGGACATAGAAGGACCAACCATCATAGCCCGTGAGCCATGCCATGTTGGACGGATCCGATACGAGGATGACGTCGAGACCCTTGGCGCTCATCGCCTCGCGGGTCTTGGCGATGCGACGGTCGTATTCGGTGCGGGGGAAATGAAGATTGATGTCGGTCATGCGACGAGATTGAACGCCCGCAACCACTTGCGCAAGGACCAGTTGCAACGCAATGTTGGTGACATGACAACGCAATTCGACATCATCGTCATTGGCGCGGGCATTGCCGGCGCCTCCGTGGCAGCCCATCTTGCAGCAGATCTGAAGGTTCTGATCCTCGAAATGGAAGACCGTCCCGGCTACCACACCACCGGCCGTTCGGCTGCAACTTACGAACCCAACTATGGGCCTGCTCCGATGAAGGCGCTCACCCGCGCATCGCGAAGGGAATTCGACGCGGGCGGTTATCTTACCCCGCGCGAAACCATCTTCGTCATGCCCGAAGGCCAGGAGGCCGATTTCGACCACCTCGTGGCTGGCCAGAAGGGCATGCGTGAGATCACAGTACATGAGGCGCGGCAGAAGCACCCGCTGCTCCGCCAATCCTACGTGAAACGTGCAATTCTTGATCCCGGCACGGCCGACATCGACGTCGACTTGCTGCATCAAAACTATCTGAAGGCATTCAAGGCGCGGGGCGGGATGTTGAAGTGCGGTGCGCCGGTGACGGGACTCAATGGCGACAGCGGATGGCGGGTGACGGCCGGCGGAATAAATTTTACAGCCCAGGTCATCGTCAATGCCGCGGGCGCCTGGGGCGATCACATCGCTGAGCTTGCCGGGGTCAAGACCATCGGCCTCCAGCCCAAGCGTCGTTCCATTGCGGTTGTGCCGCCGGCAGACGGAATCGACGTCATGAGTTGGCCGCTGGTCGGCGATGTTGGCGAGACCTGGTACGCCAAGCCCCAGTCCGGCAAGCTGCTTGTGTCACCGGCCGACGCGACGCCTGTGGATCCGCACGACGCCTATGCCGACGACATGACGCTGGCCGAAGGCATCGATCGCTTCCAGCAGGCCGTGGACATGGAGGTGACGCGCGTTGATCACACATGGGGCGGCCTTCGATCCTTTGCGCCAGACGGCTGTCCGGTCATTGGGTTTGACACGCAAGCAACGGGATTCTTCTGGCTGATCGGCCAGGGCGGCTACGGCATCCAGACCTCACCCGCCTTGTCCAGGCTTGCAGCGGCAATGGCGCAAGGCAAGGCAGTGCCAGACGACATCGTGGCGGAGGGGCTCAATCTCGTGCATATCGCCCCTAACCGATTTGACTGAGCAAACGGCCATGACGTCCGTTTCTTCAACAATCGAGTTGGTAAAGGCCATCGTTCCGGCTGGCAGCCGCATTCTCGACATTGGATGTGGCAGTGGCGAGTTTGCGGCAAAGCTGTTGGCTCTTGGTTACGCGGTTACCGGGGTGGAACCGCAAGAACACCGGATCGCCGAAGCACAGACCAATGCACCCGGCGCCGTCTTCCATGTTTCCGGTGCGGAGAAATTGCCATTCGACGATGCCAGCTTCGATGCCGCAACCATGGTGCATTCGCTCCATCACGTCCCGCCGCCTCTGATGCGCCGGGCGCTAGATGAGGCCATGCGATGTCTCAAGCCGGGCGCGGCCCTGATCGTTGTGGAGCCGCCGCCAGAAGGCAGCTTCCACGAAGTCTTCAAGCTGATCGATGACGAAACCGGAATTCGCAACCAGGCGCAGGCAGCTCTCGACGCCGCCTGTCGAGACGGATTGCTGCGGCGCGATGGCCATTGGCACTGGGAGAACACCAATCTCTACGCCGACGTGACAGCATTGATCGAGGATGTCGCTGCCGTCGATGCCGTGCGCCGGGAAAGGTCCGCGACCAACAAGCGTGAGATTGAGCGGGCCCTCATGGCCTTTGGCAAACATGGACCGAAGGGCTATGCCCTCACCCACCCCATTCGCGCCGACGTATTCCGCCATTAGAGCAACCTGACTTTTGATGGAACCATCGAAAGTCAGATCAGTTGCTCGCTCATCAACAGGTTGGTGCGTCATTGCTTCGCCAAGACGATTCCGTCTTGGCGCATGACGCACTAGCTGTTGAGCATCGGAAATTCCGGTGCTTCCATCACCGCGCCATGGGCGAGCGTGACACCGCGGAAAGGTGGCGAAGTGTTAATACCTTCACGCCGCGCGAAGCGAACATCGTCTCCGATCAGACGCAGCGAAAATGCCCGCCTCTGGTCAACCATGGAATTGTTGGCAGGGGCCCCATGGAGCGTCATGTAGTTGAAGGCAACGGCATCGCCCGGCTCCAACGCCCAACCGAGAATCTGGTACTTGTCGCGTTGGGCCTCGATGTCGGGCACCGGCTCCAATCCATCGTTCTCGTTCAGCGCCATCTTGTTGAACCGTTCAGGACGGAAGAACTTGCCCCACTTGTGCGAGCCCGCGACGAACTCCAGGGTTCTCTCGCGCGGCACGGAATCGAGGGGAATCCACAAGCTCACGGTATCTTTGCCGTCCACGCAGTAATAGGGACCATCCTGATGCCACGGCGTGGGCACGTCCGCCCCTGGCTCCTTCACCAGAACATGCTCGTGAAACAGCCGAACCGTCTTCGTGCCCATCAGCGCCTTGCCAATCGCCGCCGCATTGGAATGGAAGATGAAGTCCTTGTACTCAGGTATCCGGTCCCAGCTGCAATAGTCGCCCACGAAGCGACCGGCGCCGTTCTTCCCCTGATAGATCTTCACATCCGCCGACGGCTCGGCCAGATTGCGGGCGACACCGGCTCGAAGTGTCGCAATCCATTCACTGAAAACGCCGCGAAGCAGGCAGGCACCGTCGCGACGGAACGCGTCGATGGTTTCCGTTGACGGGATGTCGCTCATCTCAAACTCTCCTCACGTTGAGTGAATATTGCCATTCCAGTTACATCACGTAAAATAATAGTTATGGATAGTGACCATCAGAAAATCGGATTGCCTTCGGTGTCGCTTCGCCAGTTGCACTACGCTCTGGCGGCAGCGGACAGCGGCAATGTGACGGAAGCCGCCAAGAAGCTCCACGTGTCCCAGCCCGCCATCTCCGCCGCCATCGCTGTCCTTGAACGGCATTATGGAACGGCCCTGTTTACACGGTTACCAGGACAGGGGGTGGCCCCCACCAATTTCGGACGAAGTCTGTTCGCAGACATCCGCGGTGTGTTGAAACAGGTTCGCAGCGTGCTGGACCTCGCCGAAGCCTCAGGTCCTCTGCGC
The DNA here is from genome assembly GCA_964510815.1 of uncultured Aestuariivirga sp. Taxonomy (GTDB): domain Bacteria; phylum Pseudomonadota; class Alphaproteobacteria; order Rhizobiales; family Aestuariivirgaceae; genus Aestuariivirga. The sequence goes on along the minus strand of CAZECZ010000035.1, from coordinate 15,916 downwards.
GGCGAAATCACAATCGGTGTCTACCGGGCACTGGCGCCCTACTATCTGCCGGCAATCCTGCAGCGGATTGCCGCCGAGCTACCGGATGTCGCGGTCAGTTTTGACGAGGCTGACCTGGATTCACTCGTTGCCCGCCTCCACGATGGCAGCGCGGATCTCGCTGTGACCTATGACGTCGGGATCGATCCGGAGCTTTCCATTCGGCGGCTCTATGCACTCCGTCCTTTCATACTGGTGCCGCAGGACCATCCCCTTGTGGAGACAGGCCGCACTCACCTGCGCGATCTCAATGGCAAGCCGCTGGTCCTGCTCGACCAGACCGCCAGCGCCCAATATGTACTGGGCCTTCTCCATGCTCGAAATGTCAGGCCAGAGCGCGTCATCCGCGTGCAAAGCTTCGAATTGCAGCGCAGCTTCGTCGCCAATGGGTTGGGTCTCGCCCTCTCCCACACGCGGCCATTGGTCGCGACCTCCTATGATGGCAAGGAACTGGCCGCCCTGCCGGTGGCCGATCGCATGGAACCGCAACACGTGCTGCTGGCCGCTTCGCGGCGGCACAGGGCTTCCGTCGCATCCAACGCCGTAGCCGAAATCGTCGTGAAAGTCTTTGCAGACCTCCCCCTTGCGGCTGTGGACGATGGAATTTTGATCAGCCGGAAAAAACGTGCTTAGGTATAGGAACGCCCGACAGGGCGATAAGTCAATTCAGGGAGAACACCATGAAATTCAACAAATTGTTTGGCGCAGCCCTGCTGGCTACCAGCATGTTGGTTGCGGGGGCCGCAAACGCCAAGACACTTGTCTACTGCTCAGAAGGCTCGCCCGAGGGCTTCGACCCCGCCCCCTACACCGCCGGCACCACCTTCGATGCCTCGGCCAAGCCCATCTACAACCGTCTCGTCGAGTTTGAACGCGGCACCACCAACGTGATCCCCGGACTGGCGGAAAGCTGGGAGACATCGGCCGACGGCCTGGAGGTCACCTTCCACCTTCGCAAGGGCGTCAAGTTCCATAGCACCGACTATTTCACCCCGACCCGCGACTTCAACGCCGATGACGTGCTGTTCTCCTTCAATCGGCAGTGGAAGAAGGATGATCCATGGAACCAGTATACGGCTGGGATCGCCTGGGAATACTTCGACGGCATGGACATGGGCACCCTGCTCAAGGACATCGTGAAGGTTGACGACAACACGGTGAAGTTCGTGCTCACCCGCCCGGAAGCACCCTTCATTGCCAACATGGCCATGGACTTCGCCTCCATCCTGTCGGCCGAATATGCCGCCAAGCTTGATGCCGACGGCAAGAAGGACATGATCAACCAGCAGCCGGTCGGCACCGGCCCCTTCCAGTTCGTTGACTACCAGAAGGACGCTGTTATCCGCTACAAGGCCAATCCGGACTACTTTGAAGGCAAGCAGGCCATTGACGACCTGATCTTCGCCATCACCACCGATGCGTCAGTCCGGACCCAGAAGCTGAAGGCAGGCGAATGCCACGTGGCAGCCTATCCGCCGCCAGCCGAGATTGGGGGACTGAAAGACGACGCCAATCTGAACATGATGGAGCAAGAGGGCCTCAACGTCGGCTATCTCGCCTACAACACCAAGCAGGCGCCTTTCGACAAAGTTGAGGTTCGCAAGGCCCTCAACATGGCGATCAACAAGCAGGCGATCCTCGACGCGGTGTTCCAGGGTGCGGGCGTCGTGGCCAAGAACCCCATCCCACCCACCATGTGGTCCTACAACAACGACGTGAAGGACGACCCATATGACCCCGAAGCGGCCAAGAAGATGCTGGCCGATGCCGGTGTCTCGGGGCTGAAGATGAAGGTCTGGGCCATGCCGGTGCAGCGTCCCTATAATCCGGACGCCCGCAAGATGGCCGAGCTTATCCAGGCCGACTTCGCCAAGGTCGGCGTCGAGGTCGAGATCGTGTCTTATGAATGGGGCGAGTATCTCGCCAAGTCGAAGGCCGAGGACCGTGACGGCGCCGTGTTGCTCGGCTGGACCGGCGACAACGGTGACCCGGATAACTTCCTCGCAGTGCTGCTCGGTTGCTCCGCGGTCGGCGGCGCCAATCGCGCCCAGTGGTGCTATCAGCCCTTCGAGGATCTGATCCAGAAGGCCAAGGTACTGCCCACCAAGGATGAGCGCGAGCCGCTTTATGCCCAGGCCCAAGTGGTCTTCAAGGAACAGGCACCTTGGGCCACCATCGCCCATTCCGTGGTCTTCATGCCGATGAGCAAGAAGGTTTCGGGTTACAAGATGGACCCGCTGGGGTCACATCGGTTCGACGGCGTCGACATCTCCGAATAACACCGCAAGGACGGGCGGCACCGGAAGGTGCCGCCCCTTCTCCTCATGCTGCGCTTTCTCGTTTCCCGCATTCTGCTCCTGGTGCCGACTTTCATCGGCATTTCGATCGTGTCTTTCGGATTCATTCGCATGCTGCCGGGCGACCCCGTGCTGCTGATGGCAGGAGAGCGCTCCCTGTCAGATGAGCGCCACGCCGAACTCCTCAAGCAATTCGGCTTCGACCGGCCAATCTGGGAACAGTATCTCAGTTACCTCTGGAGCCTGTTGCACGGCGACCTTGGCATTTCGCTCAAGACCAAGATCCCTGTTGTGCAGGAATTTTTCACTTTGTTTCCGGCGACTCTTGAATTGTCTCTCGTGGCCGTTCTGTTCGCTGTTCTTCTCGGCATTCCCGCAGGGGTCATAGCGGCCGTTAGACGCGGCAGTGTCTATGATCAGTCAGTCATGGGAACGGCATTGATCGGCTACTCCATGCCTATCTTCTGGTGGGGCCTGTTGCTCATCATCCTGTTTTCGGTGACGCTGCAATGGACACCCGTCTCAGGCCGCATCGGACTCATCTATTTCTTCAAGCCGGTGACCGGGTTTATGTTGATAGACAGCCTGATCTCCGGACAGAAGGGTGCCTTCACGTCCGCCGTCAGTCATCTGATTCTGCCGGCAATCGTGCTGGGGACCATTCCGCTGGGCGTCATCGCAAGACAGACGAGGTCCGCGATGCTTGAGGTGCTGAGTGACGATTATGTGCGCACAGCGCGCGCCAAGGGCCTGTCCAGTTTCCGTGTTGTCGGCATCCATGCTTTGCGGAACGCACTCATCCCCGTCATCACAACGATCGGTCTTCAAGTTGGCACCTTGCTTGCGGGCGCCATCCTCACTGAAACGATCTTTTCGTGGCCCGGCGTCGGGAAGTGGATGATCGACGCCATTTCACGCCGCGACTATCCTGCCGTGCAAGGCGGCTTGCTGTTGATTGCCGGCGTGGTGATGATCGTCAACCTGATCGTCGACCTTCTTTATGGCCTGACTGATCCGCGCATCCGCTACAGGAAATGAACACATGAGCGATGCAGCATCCGCAATCGACACCAGAAAGACCGGCAAACGAGCGCTGTTGGCTGAGTTCTGGTCCTACTTCAGCGAGAACAAGGGAGCGGTTGTCGGCCTCGGCGTTTTCGTGTTTGTCGTCCTGCTGGCCGTCTTCGCCGATGTCGTCGCGCCGCACCTTCCCCAGGAACAATACCGCGATGCCTTTCTGACGCCCCCTTTCTGGCAAGATGGGGCAGACCCCCGCTTCCTTCTCGGCACCGATGCCGTAGGACGCGACATCCTTTCGCGCCTCATCTATGGCAGCCGTTACTCGCTGTTCATCGGCGTGATCGTGGTCACCATTTCGCTGCTGCTTGGCGTGACCATTGGACTTCTGACCGGCTTTTTTCGTGGAGCCCTCGACGCCGCTATCATGCGGGTGATGGACGTCATTCTCTCGTTTCCCAGCCTCTTGCTCGCACTGGTACTGGTGGCACTCCTTGGTCCGAGCCTGACGAACGCCATGATTGCCATCGCATTGATCCAGCAGCCTCACTATGTGCGGCTGACCAGGGCCGCAGTCATGAGCGAAATGGGCAAGGATTATGTGACCGCCGCACAAGTCTCAGGGGTCGGCAAATTGCGGTTGATGTTTGTCACCATTCTTCCCAACTGCATGGCGCCATTGATCGTGCAAGCAGCCCTATCATTCTCCACGGCCATTCTGGATGCTGCTGCTCTAGGCTTCCTTGGCATGGGCGCCCAACCGCCCACACCCGAATGGGGCACCATGCTGGCCGACTCCCGCGAATATGTGACGCGTGCATGGTGGGTCGTCACCATGCCAGGACTTGCCATTCTCATCACTGTGCTTGCCATCAACCTGATGGGCGATGGCCTGCGTGACGCCCTCGACCCGCGCCTAAGGAGGAGCTGAGCGATGGCGCTTCTCGACATCAAGAACCTCACCGTCGAATTCAAAACTGCGAGTGGCTGGTTCCGGGCCGTCGACAACGTGTCCGTCACCGTCGACAAGGGCGAAGTGCTAGCCATCGTCGGCGAGTCGGGGTCCGGCAAGTCCGTCTCCATGCTGGCGGTCATGGGCCTCCTGCCATGGACTGCCAAGGTCACCGCCGATCGGATGCAGTTCGAAGGCCAGGACCTGTTGTCCATGTCGTCCAAGGCCCGCCGTAAGATCATCGGCAAGGACATCGCGATGATCTTTCAGGAGCCCATGTCAAGTCTCAATCCCTGTTTCACTGTGGGCTTCCAGATTACCGAAGCGCTAAAGGCCCATCTCGACATGGACAGGCAGGCTCGCCGCAGACGTGCCGTGGAACTACTGACGCTCGTTGGCATCCCTGCTCCGGAACAACGGCTCTCTTCATTCCCGCATCAACTGTCGGGTGGCATGAACCAGCGCGTGATGATCGCCATGGCCATCGCCTGCAGTCCGAAACTTCTCATTGCCGACGAACCGACAACCGCACTCGATGTCACCATCCAGGCGCAGATTCTCGAATTGCTGGTTAAGCTGCAAAAGGAAACCGGCATGGGTCTCGTGCTCATCACCCATTCCATGGGCGTGGTGGCGGAGACCGCCGAGCGCGTGAGCGTTCAGTATGCCGGGCAGAAGGTTGAGGAACAGCCAGTCACGGGCCTGTTCAACGATCCACACCACCCATACACGGCAGCCTTGCTTTCTGCCCTGCCCGAACGTGCAAAGGGCAGGAAATTGCCGTCGATTCCGGGTGTGGTGCCGGGCCAGTTCGACCGGCCCAACGGATGCCTCTTCGCCCCTCGTTGCCAATTGGCAACCGATCTCTGCCGCAACTCGGTTCCCATGCGCGTGGCCGGCACGCTGTGCCACTATCCTCTGCGAAATGGCAAGCCTGACAGTCATCCCGGCAAGGAGCAGGCCGCATGAGCATCGTGGTGACGGCCAAAAATCTCGCCCGATATTATGCGGTTTCACGCGGTACCTTTGCGAGGCCCGCCACATTGAAGGCGCTGGATGGTGCAAGTTTCACGCTGGAACGCGGCAAGACGCTGGCCGTGGTCGGTGAATCTGGCTGCGGCAAGTCAACACTTGCTCGACTTGTCACCATGATCGAGGTGCCCACGGCCGGCTCCCTGAATATCGGTGGCGAAGAAATCGTCGGGGCCTCGTCCGCAACCCTGCGCGCGCTTCGGCCGAAAGTTCAGATCGTCTTCCAGAATCCTTACGGCTCTCTCAACCCGCGTCAAAAGATAGGCAATGCGTTGGAAGAACCATTGCTTGTCAATTCGCGAGTATCCGCAGCCGAACGCACCGATCGCGCTCGCGCCATGATGGAAAGCGTGGGACTTCGACCGGAGCACTACGACAGGTATCCCCACATGTTTTCAGGAGGGCAACGCCAGCGCATCGCCATCGCGCGGGCCCTGATGCTCGATCCGGAGATTCTGGTGCTCGACGAGCCCGTTTCTGCGTTGGACATCTCCATCCAGGCCCAGGTGCTGAACCTGTTGTCTGACTTGCAGCAGCAGCACAATCTCGCGTACCTGTTCATCAGCCATGATCTTTCCGTGGTGCGCCACATCGCAAATGAGGTGATGGTCATGTACCTGGGTCGTGTCGTCGAACAAGGTGCGCGCGACTCGGTTTTCGGCAATCCACAACATCCATATACTCAGGCATTGTTGTCAGCGACCCCGCATCCCGATCCGTCGCGCAAACGAGATCGGATATTGCTCCACGGCGAATTGCCGTCACCGCTCAAACCGCCAGCGGGTTGCACGTTTCACCCACGCTGCCCCAAGGTCTTCGGGCCATGCAGCACCTTTAACCCAACACTCCTTGAACACGAAGGAAGCCTTGTGGCATGCCATGCGGTAAATGAACCCAAGGCGGACACAGAAGCGGCGTGATATGTCAAAGCGAGCGGAACTTTCAACTGGCGAGGCCCTGGTCGGTCTCCTAGAAGCGTATGGCGTCGATACGATCTTCGGCATTCCGGGTGTCCACAATGTCGAGATGTATCGCGCGTTGCCGCGCTCCAAGATCCGGCATGTGCTGGTGCGCCATGAGCAGGGTGCCGGCTTCATGGCGGACGGTTATGCAAGAGCCACCGGCAAGCCCGGCGTGTGCTTCACGATCACTGGTCCCGGCCTGACCAATATTTTGACCCCCCTCGGGCAGGCTTGGTCAGACTCAAGCAAAGTACTGGTGATTTCATCGGCACTCGACATCAAGGACTCCGCGCAAGGCCGAGGCCGCTTGCACGAAATGATCGGCCAGCGTGCGGCTGCGGCGTCCGTCACCGATTTGCACGTGCGGGCCTACACTCCGAAGGATTTGAGAGATGGAGTGGCCCGCGCCTTCGCCAATTTTGCCAGCCAGCGTCCGCGTCCGGCGTACATTGAGGTCCCCCTGGATCTCTTGAAAGAGCCTGCGGGCGATGGGTGGAGCGCACGGGGATTGCCGACCGCACCGTCTCCTTCGCCGGCACAAGTGAAAGCCGCAATCGCCAAACTCAATAGCGCAAAGCGTCCAGTGCTGGTGCTCGGGGGTGGCGCGCTCGAGGCCGGCACAGCGGCCTTGGAAATCGCATCACGGCTCAAAGCTCCCATCATTACAACGACTGCAGGAAAGGGAACGGTTCCCGAAGGCCACCCGCTTTGCCTCGGATATCGGCTGGGGCTACCCGAAAGCTGGAAGCTCCTTGAAGAGTCCGACGCCATCCTCTGCGCTGGATCCGAATTGTCTGAGACCGACTTCTGGAATGACGACATCGTCATCGATCATGACATGATCCGGATTGATATTGACCCGGCGTCGCTGGGCCGTCCGCACACCGCCGAGATTGCAATCCTGGGCGATGCCAAGCTGACGTTGGAAGCGATCGCCCCTGGTCTAAGGGGTCGCGAAGCGCCTTTGCCCTCCCGCATCGAACCAAACGATCAGTCGCCGCTTCGGCTGATGCTGACCAAGGTGCTGGACGTCATACGTGAAGCGTTGCCAGACGACACGGTCGTCTGCTCCGACATGACCCAGATCGCTTATGCCGCCAACGAGCTCTTCCCAATCTTGAAACCGCGTACATGGTTGCATCCCGTGGGCTTTGGGACTTTGGGTTTCGCATTGCCAGCTGGCATTGGCGCCAAGTTTGGTGTCGGGTCCACGCCCGTTGCTGTGATGATTGGCGACTATGGTATTCAATACACCATCAATGAACTGGGGACGGCCGCCGAGCACAAGCTGCCGATTATCATTCTCATGTGGAACAATGACGCCCTGGGGCAAATCCGCGACGATATGGTCAACAAGGGCATCCAGCCGAATGCGGTCACATTGCGGAATCCCGACTTCCAGCTTCTGGCTAAAGCCTACGGCCTTCGCGCCGAGAGGCCAGCATCGTTGATGGCGCTCGCTTCTGCAATCAAATCTGCGCTTGATGCGGATAGCCCCACGCTCATCGAGATGACGCCACGCATGGTCCATGGATAGCGCAATCATCTTTGACGTGGATGGCGTCCTTCTGGATCTGACCCCCGCAGAAGAGGATCTCTTTTTTCTCGCCTTCGAACAGCTCTACGGCATCACCGGGCTATCTCGCGACTGGGATAGCTACCGGATACGCAATGACGAGCACATCATTGCGGAAATACTCGAACGGCACGGGCGACCGAGGTCAGACATGACGCCGATGATCGAGACTTATGTCGCCATAGTGGGCGAAAGACTGAACTCCGGTGCAGTAGCCCCCGTACAAGTTTCCGGAGCCGGGCAGCTGCTCGGCGAGCTGAAGGGAAGCCGGATGCTCGGCATCGCCACCGCAAATCTTCTGTCTGCTGCCAGGCTCCGGCTTGAAAGATCAGGGTTGTGGGGCCCAGTCTCGAGACTCGCGTTTGGGGCCGAGGGACGTGGCCACAAGCGGGAGACCGTTGCACGCGCGATTGCTGCAACAGGACTACCAAAGGATCGCATTGTCTATGTCGGTGACAACCTGAATGACGTGGAGGCCGGGTTCGCGAACGGCGTGCACTTCATCGGCTTCAGCACGGATCCAGACCGCCTCAGACGCCTCGCAGCAGCTGGTGCGCAGCACGTGGCGGGAGACCACCGGCAAACTGCCCGGCTGATCGTCAGCCTGGTGGGCTGCGGCTGACAAATGCCATGGATCATGCACGGCAGGTCTGACATAGTCGGCCCCGTGTTCAACCCTCCCTATTGCGATTCCCCAACCTCATGAGTGAACAGAGCCCGCTCCGCCTTCTCAAATCTCCAAGCTTTCTGCCTCTGTTCGTCACCCAGGCCATCGGCGCCTTCAACGACAACGGGCTTCGCAACGGGATCGCCATCCTGATCACGTTCGATCTCGCCGTGAAGCAGGGCTGGGACGCAACCCTCTTTGTTCAGGCCGGGCTTGCCCTGTTCATGCTGCCCTATTTTCTTTTTTCAGCGATCGCGGGTCAGCTATCGGACAAGTACGACAAGGCCATACTTGCCAGGCGCATCAGGCTCGTCGACCTCTGTGTCATCGGTTACGGCGCAGGAAGTCTCTGGCTGGAAAACCCATTCTTCCATTTGCTCGTGCTGTTTCTTGCTGGATCGACGTCAGCGTTCTTCGGCCCTCTCAAATATGGCGTCCTCCCCCAGTACCTCAAGAAGGATGAGTTGATCGGCGGAAATGCCCTGATTGAGCTTGGCACCTTCGTCACCATATTGCTTGGCACGATGTTTGGCGGCTTTCTCGTCCTGCAAGATTGGGGAAGGCCGGTGCTCGCAATCAGCATGATGGTGCTGGCCGTCATTGCCTGGCTCGCAGCCCTGAAGATGCCATCAGCACCAGGGAGGCCAGAGATTGTCTTCGACTGGCACATTCCCCGGCAGACGCTCAAGCTTCTCGGCTACGCCCGCGAGCGTAGCGATGTCTTTTGGTCAGTCGTCGGTTCGTCCTGGTTCTGGTTCCTCGGAGCGGCAATCCTCGCCCAGTTTCCAGTCTTCACACGCGACGTACTTCTGGCTGACGAGACGGTGGCCAACATTTTCATCGCGACGTTTACAATCGGCATTGGCGCCGGATCGATGCTCACCAACGTCCTTTTGCGCGGCGACGTATCTGCCCGCTATACCCCAATTGCATCGATCATGATGACGGTGTTTCTGATCGACCTCTATTTCGCGGCTGGATCCGTAAACGCAATCTTTGCCGGAACGCAACTGAACCCCACTGCTACGTTCTTCTCGCACTGGCAGTCGTGGCGGGCCGGCGCAGATCTCTTCTTCATCGCCTTCTTCGGTGGCATCTATGCCGTTCCGTTAAACGCCATCATGCAGCATCGTTCAAATCCAAAGCGGCGGTCGCGCATTATCGCGGCCAACAACGTCATGAACTCGATCTTCATGATCCTTTCGGCTTTGGCTGCCTTTACATTGCTCCAGATCATGTCGGCTCAGGGCTTCTTCCTCCTTCTCGGCATCGCCAATGGCGTAGCAGCAATTTGGATCACTCTTTTGCTGCCCCAGGAATTGGCCGCCAACATCGCACGCCAGATTTTCCGACTCATGTACCGGGTCGAAGTGAAGGGGCTCGACAATCTGCGCCAAGCGGGACGCAAGGCGGTCATTATCGCCAATCATACGTCCTTCCTAGACGGTCCCCTGCTTTCAGCCTTCCTGCCCGAACGGGCATCCTTCGCCATCAACACCTATGTTGCCAAGCGCTGGTGGGCGAAGCCGACATTTGCCCTGTTCAACATGATCCCGATCGACCCGGCGAATCCGATGGCGCTCCGCGTATTGGTGGACGAACTGAAGAAAGGCCGCAAAGTCGTGATCTTTCCAGAGGGCCGCCTCACGGTGACCGGGGCCCTCATGAAGGTCTACGAAGGACCAGGGGCAATCGCACAGATGGCTCATGCCAAAGTGGTTCCCGTCCGTATCGATGGTGCGTTGTACACACCGTTTTCCCGCATGCGCGGCAAATTGCGTCTCCGCTGGTTTCCCAAGATCACTTTGAGCTTCCTGCCACCGGTAAGATTCGATCCCCCTGCCGGCTTGCGCGGCTCAGCCCTTCGTGTCCATCAGGCTGACAAGCTCTATGATGTGATGACCGACATGGTGTTCCGCACATCGAACATCGACAGGACACTGTTTCAGTCGCTGCTTGATGCGCGCAAGACCCATGGACGAAGGCACCAGGTGATTGAAGATATTCAGCGCAATCCCGCGACCTACGATCGGCTGGTAATGGGCGCCTTCGTACTGGGCCGGAAATTTGCCCAGGCAACTCCGGGAGAAAAGGTCGTCGGAGTGATGTTGCCTAGCGCCATCGCTTGCTTCGTCACGATGTTTGGCCTTCATGCCTTCGGACGCACTCCTGCCATGTTGAACTTCTCCACCGGGGCCGTCAACATGGCGGCCGGGTGCGAGGCAGCACAGGTAAAGACCATTGTAACTTCCCGCCGGTTCATCGAGACTGCGAACTTGCAGGCGGACCTCGACCATCTCGCAGTGGGACGCAAGATCATCTTTCTAGAGGAACTGCGAGAAGCTCTGACATTCGGAGACAAACTATACGGACTATGGACACGCTACTTTTCTGAAACGGCGTTGCGTACCTCTGGCGCAAACTCCGACCCCAATGCACCGGCCGTGATCCTCTTCACATCCGGCTCGGAAGGCAAGCCGAAGGGCGTGGCCCTGTCCCACCGCAACCTCAATGCCAATCGCTTTCAGGCTGCCGCACGTATCGACTTCACGGCATCCGACGTCGTCTTCAATGCTTTGCCGCTATTCCATTCATTCGGGCTGACGGCAGGTGCATTGCTCCCTGTGCTGGCCGGCGTTCGCACATTCCTCTATCCTTCGCCGCTTCATTACAAAATCATTCCTGAACTCTGCTACGACACGAATGCGACCGTTCTGTTTGGCACCGATACCTTCCTCGCTGGATATGCGAAGAATGCTCACCCTTATGACTTCTTCAGCATCAGGCTGGTGGTGGCGGGCGCCGAGCGTGTGAAGCCCGAGACTCGCGTGGTCTGGATGGAAAAGTTCGGACTGAGAATCCTCGAAGGTTACGGCGCGACCGAAGCCTCCCCAGTGCTGGCCGTCAATACACCCATTCACTTTCGGACGGGCACAGTCGGACGACTGTTGGACCAGATCCAATATCGTCTTGAACCCGTTCCGGGAATCGAGGATGGAGGGCGCCTGTTCGTAAAGGGACCAAACATCATGCTGGGTTACCTGCAGGAGAACAATCCGGGACAGATCACGTCACCATCCGATGGCTGGTATGATACAGGCGACATCGTGAAAGTCGATGATCAGGGATTTGTCACGATTCTGGGCCGGGCGAAGCGATTTGCCAAGATTGCTGGTGAAATGGTTTCGCTCGCTGCTGTTGAGTTGAAGTTGCAAGAGGTTTTTCCAGAAGCACATCATGCAGTTGTCGCCATTCCGGATGTGAAGAAGGGCGAGCAGCTTGTCATGTTCACCACCGGCCCCAATCTCGATCAAGGCAAGGTCACGGATGGCTTGAAGGCCGCTAATGCGGCGGCTCTGATGATTCCGCGCAATATCGTTCACCTCGACGCACTCCCTGTACTGGGATCGGGAAAGACGGATTATGTAACCCTGAATGCGATGGCGAAGGAGAGGGCAATCGCGTGACGCTGCAACTCGATGATCGAGCCAAGGCCGGACTGAAGGGAGCGGATGGTTCTGCTCTGCAGTTGGCGTTTGGTCTGGTTGTCAAGGCGGCAGAAATCATGGGAGCAGAACGCCTCATTCCGGTCTCATTCGCCCACCTGGATGCTTGCTTCTACACCGGCCGGGCCCATGTGGATTTTGCCCGCTTCCTCTTGGACAATGGCGCTAAACTTGCCGTTCCCACATGGACAAACAACGGCGTTGTCAGTCTCGCCGACCCGTCTCTTCGTCCAAGTTCGGATGACCCTGAAGCCGTATCGGCAGCATCTGAATTGATGCGCCTCTATGCCCAACTTGGTTGCAAGCCAACCTGGACATGCGCACCCTATCAGATCTCCGGTGGGCCCAGCTTTGGCAATCACATTGCAGTGGGCGAGTCCAATGCGGTGGCCTACTACAATGCGGTGGTGGGGGCTCGCACCAACAAGTATGGCGCCTACCTCGATGTCGCCTGCGCGCTCACGGGACTGGCTCCCGATGCCGGTCTGCATCGGGATGAGAACAGAAGAGCGGGCTTGCACTTCCACACGGCAGGCTTACTCACCGAGTGGCACAGGGACGATATCTTCGCGCACCTGCTGGGCCACCATGTGGGTCGTACGAGTGGGCGGCGTATCCCGGTCATAACGGGTCTCGACAGATCTACATCGAAGGATGCGCTCAAGGCGATCAGTTCCGCGGTAGCAAGTTCTGGAGGTGTCGAACTCTGGCACGGCGTGGGTGTGACCCCGGAAGCGCCTGAACTTGAGGCGGTTTTCGGGCAAGGAGAGTCGCACGTCGTTACGGTTGATGAGTTGCGGCAGGCGCACAAGGAACTTTCAACCGGACGGGACGGTCCTGTCGACGCCGTAGCGCTGGGAACGCCGCACTTTTCATTGAGTGAATTCGAAGAGTTGATCCGGCTCCTGGACGGCCGGAAGATCAAGGCCGGTCTGCCGTTCCTGGTGTCCACCAGCCGCGTCGTCCGTGAACTGGCTTCAGCCAAGGGATGGGTGTCTGAACTCGAACGGGCGGGCGTCGAAGTGCCTGTGGATGTCTGCACCTATTATTCACCGCGCGTGAGGGGTATTCGTGGCCGCGTGATGACCAATGCCGCCAAGTGGGCTTATTACGCGCCGGGAATGCTCGGTGTCGAAGTTGCCTTCGGTTCGTTGAAGGAATGCGTGGAGAGCGCCGTCCGCGGTGAAGTGTGGCGCGATCCCAGGCTGTGGAGCCTGCGATGACAAAGGCGCAGGTGCTGACTGCCGCGCAGACTCATGGTCCAGTCCTTGTCCTCGATGAACCCTTGAGCTTTTGGGGCGCATTCGAACCAAGGACAGGCGTGATCCTCGACGTGCACCATCCCGAGCGAGGTGCCGGCGTCAAGGGAACGATTCTGCTGATGCGCGAAAGCAAGGGCTCGGGGTCAGCGCCCGGTGCCATCGCGGAAGCGATACGCCTGGGCACCGCGCCGGCTGCCATCATTCTCGTCACCCCTGACATCAATCTCGCCATCGGCGCCGAGGTGGCCCGGACGCTCTATGGGCGTGCCTGCGCCGTCCTGACGGTGCCGGAAGACGACTTCTCAGCACTCCGGCGCATGTCACATCTGCACATTTCGGCAGAGGGTGAAATCACCGGCGAAACCGTGTAACACGCACACGCAAAAGGCGAGGAATTTTCATGCGGTTTGCGAACATCACGGAGAGGCTGACGGGACTTGGCTCGGAAAAATGGGCCGTGCACATCGAAGGAAAGCGCCGCGCCGCATTGGGCGAACAGATGATCTTCCTGTCCATCGGCGAGCCGGATGCCCCGCCGCCGGCAGCCATTCTGGACGAGGCCAACAAACAGATGCGCGCCGGACGCACCCGCTATGCCGAGGGACGCGGCGAGGCCAGTACGCGGCGATCGCTCGCGAGGCTGTATACCCGCCAGACCGGCCGCACCATCAACGAGAACCAGTTCATCTACCTGCCGGGCACCCAGACGGCGCTCTTCGCCGCGATGATGACGGTCGCCGAATTGGGAGACGAGGTGCTCGTGCCCGACCCCTATTACGCGACCTATGAGGGCGTAATCGCCGCCGCGGGCGGTAAAACGGTGCCAGTGGCCACCGACCCGGACCACGGCTTTCACCTCAAGGCCGCTGATCTCGAGAAGGCCATCACACCGAAGTCGCGCGTGTTGCTGATGAACACGCCGTCCAATCCGACGGGGGCGGTCTTCACCAGAGCCGAGATCGAGCGGATCGGAAAGGTCTGCGAGAAGCATGACCTCTGGATCATTTCCGACGAGGTCTATGCGACGCTGACCTATGGCAACACGGTCTTCGCCTCGCCCTTCGACGTGCCGGAACTGGAAAAGCGCACCGTCGTGGTGTCGTCGATCTCCAAGTCCCACGCCATACCGGGATTCCGCAGTGGCTGGATCGCCGCGTCGGAAGAGTTCTGCGCGCGCTGCATTCCCGTTGCCGAAACCATGCTGTTCGGCTCCCAGCAATTTCTCGAGGATGCGATGGCCTTTGCCCTCGACACGCATTTTCCCGAAGTCGACGAGATGAAGCGGAGCTACGAAGTCCGGGCCCGGGCCCTCGTGGCAGGACTGAAGGGATCGAAGAAGGTGTCGGCGCGCATGCCCGAAGGTGGTATGTTCGTGATGGTCGACGTGCGCAAGACCGGCCTCACCGGCGAGGCCTTTGCCTGGAAGCTGCTCGAGGATGAAGGCGTCGTCACCATGCCGGGCGAAAGCTTCGGCGCCGGCGGCACCGGGCATCTGCGCGTGGCGCTGACCGCGAGCGAAGATGAGATCATCGAGGCCTGCAAGCGGATTGCGCGGCTGGCAGAGCGCGTCTGAGCGGTCTTGAGCAGGCCATCAGTCCTGGTCGCCGCCCAGCAGATCGGCCATGAGATCGCTGCCAAAGCCGGTGAGAAATCGGACACCCAACCCGTCGTCCGTATGCCGCATCACTTCGCACAGCACCCTGCCGAGATAGACCCGCGCGCCGATTTCGGGCCGGCTTCCCGTGGTGACGCCCGCCCCCGACATGGAAAGGTCGGTGACTGCGCAAACAAACCGGCGCCCATCCATCAGCGTCATGGCGGACCTGGCGTTCTCGAGATGCCGCCGGTTGTAGACGCGTTCATTCTCGGCCCTGCCATCATGAAAGTCGTCGAGCCAGAGGAGTTTCGTCATGAGCCGCTGGCGCTGCGCGGCATCCAGACCCCACCGCACGGCGAAGCCGCTGCCAGTCGCCGGGCCGGCCCGTCCTTCGATCCGGCCGATGTGTTCCAGATGTGCGACGATGGGTTCACCGTATGCCGGCAGCACATTCGCCCGGAATTCGGCACCGTCGATCGTCACCTTGGTGACGCTGCAGGTGTGCTCCGAACGGTCTGCCAACATGAACCGGCCGAACAGCACGCGCGGCAGGGCACGCACCGTCCCGACGGAGTCAGAATAGTCATTGCCCAACATGAAGCCTCTTTTGATGCCCCGCAAACCGGTGATCTGAGATTGGATGAGAGGCAAGAGTTACTACCTGGGCGTGAATATTCCATTAAGGTGCACCATTTGATCATGGATCACTGATCTTGTCGTGTGTGCCGTGGAGAAACAGATTCGATTGTCAATCAGAGGACATGCGCCATCCTTTGCGGGGGTGGCATTTGTCCCCCAGGGAGAGAAGGTCTCCCTTCGGTTGAGAGAAGGGAGGCGCGGGCGCTGCCCGGCGCGGTGTGCCAGCTTGGAAGCTGGCAGTAGAGCGCTGGTACAGCGCCCGTGATGCCGGCAGGACTTCGTCGCTGGGTGGAAAGCTCTTCGGCGGTTGCCTCAAAGGACAACAGGCCTACTGCCCTGAGGGCGCGGGGGTCGTAGTGTCCCCGGGTCC
>CAZECZ010000034.1:0-33958 GCA_964510815.1 uncultured Aestuariivirga sp. | reverse complement strand
ACTGCATCGGCCAGAGTTCGGAGAGATACTTCCAGTTCACGAAGTAGTAGAGCACGAAAGCCGTGAAGAAGACGCCGACCAGCACATAGGTGCCCGGCAGGTGCCAGGTGCCCGCGCTGCCGTACTTCGTGACGGCCTCCTGCACCACCTTCTTCGGCATCGGGCCAAGCGAGGCCGCAACGTTCGAGGCATCGACCTTCTTGCCGAACAGGATGCTGCACACCACGATCACCACGTAGAGTGCACCGCCGGTGGCCGCCAGGATTGCCGACAGGCCGTTGAGCCCCAGCATCAGGAAGGCCGCGTCAGGATAGCTGAAGCTCAGCGTGGCATCGGAGAAGGTGATGTCCCAGTGACGGCGCGACACGCCAAGCGTACCCGCACCCATCATGAACAGCGAGATTCCCGCCGCACCAATGGCGAAGATGTAGATCTGCAGCTTCGCCAGCTTCGGCCAGATGATCTGGCGCTGGAAGATGAGCGGCACGACCAGATAGGTGACCGCCATGAAGGCGAGCGTCGTTCCCGCGACCACGGTCGCATGGAAGTGCCCCGGCACATAAAGCGTGTTGTGCATCATGATGTTGAGCTGCTCGGTGCCGAGCACCACGCCCGAGATACCACCCAGGAAGCCGAACAGCACCAGCGACAGGAACATGCCGGCGAAGGCCGGGTTGCCCCATGGCGCATTGCGCAGCCACCCGAACACGCCCTGCGTGAAGCCATTCCGGCGCTGGGCTGCTTCGATCGACCCCGGCACGGTCATGCCGTGGATCATCGACCCCATCACCGCGAGATACATCATGTAGGACGTATTGACGATTTTCCATTCCGAACTGAGGCCCGGCTCCACCAGGAGGTGATGGGCTGACGCCAGCTGCAGGAACAGGATGTACATGAGAAAGGCCGTGCGGCTCACCTTTTCGGAGAGCGGCTTGGCGCCGACGGTGACCGCCGCGATCAGATACCAGATCGCCACATGGGCCGACACGTTGATCTGCTGCGACGAGTGGCCCATGGCCCACCACACCAGCTTGTACATCAAGGTGTCGATGTGGCTGATGTAGCCAAGCGACCACAGCCATGTCGGGATCAGGATGATGGCGCCCGAGGCGATGGTGAAGACGGCAATGATGGCCGCCGTCACCGCGCCGAAGGTCACCAGCGGTATCGATCCCTCATAGGTCTTCTCCTCCTTGGCGATGACCAGCGTGCCGAAGAACACGAAGCACCCGATCAGCGCCCCCACTGCAAACAGGATCAGCGCCAGGTAGAAGTTCGGCGACGCCTGCAGCGGCGGATAGGAGGTGAACATCACGCTCGACTCGCCTTGCAGCACCGTCACGTTGGCGAGCAAGGCGCCCGCCAGCATGAGAATGAAGCCGAGCCAGGCCCATCTGGGCGCGGCGATCCGGCTCGACAGGATGACGGCGGAGGCAAAATAGAGCACCGCCATCTCGAAGAAGATGATCCACACCAGCAGAACGTCGAGGCCATGTGCGGTGAGCACCAGATAAAACCACTCGGCGCTGAGCAGATGAACCGCCTGCCAGCGGGTGAGCGCCACCAGAAGTCCGAAGACGCCGCCAATGGCAAGAAACACCACGGCGGCCACGGCATTGGCTTTGATCAGGCGTTCGGCGGCCAGATCGACCTTGAGCCCCGTTGCCGGACAGGTCCGGAACTTCGTCGCAAGAGCGCCTATCGCGCCGGAATGTGTTGCTGCGACGGACATGATCTAGCCTCCCTGCCCTGTGGTTTGCGGCTGCGGCGCCGAGGCCTGCCCCGGTTCGACGACATGGATGCGGCCTGTCATCTGGTGATGGCCCAACCCGCAATACTCGTTGCAGACAACGCTGAATTCCCCGGACTGCGTTGGCGTAATGGTGACGATATGTTCGATGCCGGGATGCACCTGGATGTTGATGTTGGTGGGCTGCAGCGAGAACCCGTGCTGCAAGTCAGCTGACGAGATATGCAAGCGGTATTGCTGGCCTCTTTCGAGCTCCAGCACCGGCCACCATTCGAAAGTTCGCGCCAGCATGTAGGCATCCGCACCAGGCGCCGGCTTGGCCACCGGAAATCCCGTATCGCCTTCCTCGCGAACCTTGAATTTCTCGGCAAATTCCTCCGTGCGCTGAATGAAGACGTCGGGATCGATGCGATAGACTTCGGGCGAGAGGTTCTGCTTTCCTTCAAGGTGCCAGTAGATCATCATGAAGAACATGATGAGGCCCCAGATGAAGGCAAGCGCGATCCAGACCAGTTCGCCCCTGGCGATCGGCTCGTTCCACCAGACGCGTGATTCAGGTGGGTGTATGGACATGGAAGCCCCCTATTTCGCGATTGGCATCTGAGAGATCTCCATGAGACCCCAGATCAGGTAAATGGCCGCCGGCACGGCCACGCCGAGAAACAGAAGCAGAAACGGATTGTCGAGAATGCGCTGCATCGCCGGGATGCGTTCAGGCACAACGCTTACAGTGCCCGCATCCTTTGTGTCGGTCATCGAACCCTCCCCAGGTTGCTCCGATCACGGGACTATGCACGCCGGTCCACGCCGGTATCCTTGACGAAAGTCAAGATCGGAACGTACGGCTTCGCAGGTTCAATCGTCAGTACACGGAGGCGGGCGAGACAAGATCGGCGGTTGTGCCAGATGGTCTGAAAACGTCACTTACGTTCTTGCTGCCTTGCGATAACCCGTTCGCGGTGCAGCGTATAAAGGCCCGACGCCATGATGATGGCGGCACCCGCCAGCGTCCATTGATCCGGCAGCTGCGCGAAGATGGCCCAGCCCAGCACGGTGCTCCACACGATCATGGTATATTGCAGCGGCGCCACGGTGACCGCCTGGGCCAGTTCAAGCGCGCGGATGACCATGACCTCACCCGCCCCCGCCGTGGCGGCGAGAAAGAAGATCAGGACCATGGCTTCCGGTCCGGATGGCCAGTGCCACACCAGCAGCGTGGGAATGGTGAGGACAGCGACACTGGCGGCCGACGTATAGGCGATGGTAGTGACCGTCTTGTCCAGTGGCCCAAGGATGCGCGACAGAATCTGGCGGGCGGCGAAGAGACCGGCCGCAACAATCACCAGAAGGATTGCCGGGTGGAACAGGCCAAGGCCTGGGCGGATCACAATCAGCGTGCCAATGAAGCCGACGGTGACCGCCATCCAGCGCCGCACACCGACGTGCTCGCGGAGGATCAGGGCGCCCAGCACCGTTACTATGAAAGGCGCCACGAAGCTGACGGCGACGGCATCGGCCAGTGGCACAAAACTGATGGCGAAAACGAAGCAGGCCGACGAGCCGGCCGCCACCACGCCACGCGCGATCTGAAAGCCAATGCGCCTGGTCCGGAGAATCGGAAGCCCTCGCGACGCGAGCAGCCAGAGGCCGACACTGAACAGGCCGAGTTGGCGAAACCATACGACCTGGAACGGATGGAGATCGTGGGTGAGAAGCTTGGCGATGGCGTCGGACACCGCGAAGAACAGAAACCCCAGCATCATCAGGCCGATGCCGAGCATGGTGCGGTTGCGCTGCGGTGCTTCGGCTGGCAGGTGGGCGGCGGAGGGCTCGTTCATATGACTCGCGCTTACCCCGATCCACGGGCAAAAGCCACCGGCCGCGGCGCATGTCTGCCGCCCTCGTGCTGCAGGCGCGCCTTGCCGCACCGGGCATGACTGACATACAGTCACGCCCTCCTATGCAATGAGCCAGGTGGGGGATGAATAATCGATCGGCGGCGAACCTATGGATCAAGGGACAGCACAGACTGGGCGAGTCCATTCTCTGGCATGTGGCCCGCCAGCGTTTCTTCTGGATCGATCTTCTCGACCCTGCGCTCTGGTCCTGCGATGCCGATGGCAGCGATTGCCAAGGCCGGCCTTTGCCGCTGCCTCCGCCCATCGGTTCGATTGCCGCCACCACCAGCAGCCGTCACCTCATCCTCGCTCATCGCGGCGGCCTGTCGCTGCTCGATCTCGATACACTCGACATCGATCCATGGTGCGATCCGGAACAGGGCCGTGACGGCATCATCTACAACGACATGAAGTGCGACCGCTGGGGCCGTCTATGGGTCGGCACCTCACATGACCGCGAATGCGAGCCGCGCGGCGCTCTGTATTGCGTCAGAAATCGAGATCAGTGGCGGCTCGCCGATGTGGGCTTCCCGATCTCCAACGGCCCGGCCTTTTCGCCCGACGGTGCTACCATGTATGTCAACGACAGCTTCAACCGCCAGACCTTCGCCTATGAAATCCGGCCGGATGATCTGAAGGCCACCAAACGCCGTGTCTTCGCCACCTATACGGAGGCCGAGGGAATGCCCGACGGCCTGACCGTCGATGCCGAGGGCTTCATCTGGTCGGCCCAGTGGGGCGGTGCCGCCGTCATCCGGCTGTCACCACAAGGGGATCACCGTGCGCATTACTCCGTTGCGGCGGGCAATGTAACGAGCCAGTGCTTCGGGGAGACCGGCAGTTCAACACTTCGCATCACGACCGCGAGCGACGGCCTGCCGGCACACACCTTGGCTGCCTACCCGATGACCGGCAGTCTCTTCACCCTCGATGCACCGGCGCCCGGATTGCCCGAACCCCTGTTTCCCGTGGAGTGACGATGCCAGGTAACGACGGGCCGCTTGCCTGACGTGTGGTCTTGCCGCAAGAGAGTGTCCGGAATTTTCGGGAGCCATGATGGACAAGCGGATTGACAGCCTGGCGGACGCCGTGTCGGGCATCGGCGACGGTGCCACGCTCATGATCGGCGGATTCGGCGGGTCGGGTGCACCGGTCGAACTCATTCACGCGCTGATCGACCGTGGCTCGAAAGACCTCACCGTCATCAACAACAATGCCGGCAACGGCCATGTCGGCCTCGCCGCGATGATCGAGCATGGCATGGTGCGCAAGATCATCTGCTCGTTTCCGCGTTCCGCCGATCCCAGGGTCTTCACCGAGCTCTATCTCGCCGGAAAGATCGAGCTGGAACTGGTGCCGCAGGGCACGCTTGCAGAGCGCATCCGGGCGGGCGGTGCGGGCATCCCTGCCTTCTACACGCCCACGAGTGTCGGCACCGAACTGGCCGAGGGAAAGCCAACTGAGATCTTCGACGGCAAGACCTATGTGCGCGAGCGCTGGCTGAAGGCCGACTTCGCGCTGATCAAGGCGGAGTGCGGCGACCCGCTGGGAAACCTCACCTATCGCATGGCGGCACGGAACTTCGGCCCGATCATGGCCATGGCGGCGCGCCATACCATTGCCCGGTGAAGCGCCTGTTGCCCTCTGGCGGCATCGACCCCGAACAGGTGGTCACCCCCGGCATCTTCGTCGATGCGGTTGTAGAAGTGCCAGACCCCGCACAGGAAGAAATCCTGAACCGCCAGGGCGCGTTCTATCCGGAGGCTGTGGCATGAGCGCCCAGCTCGACCAGATCAAGCTTAGCAATGCCCAGATCGCCTGGCGCGCCGCGCAGGATCTGGAAGACGGTTCCTATGTGAACCTTGGCATCGGCTTCCCCGAGATGATTGCAAGATTCCAGCCGGAAGGGCGCGACGTGATCTATCATACCGAGAACGGCGTTCTTGGCTTCGGCGCGGCACCGAAACCGGGTGAAGAAGATTGGGACCTCATCAACGCAGGCAAGAAGGCGATCACGCTGAAGCCCGGCGCCGCTTTCTTCCATCACGCCGATTCCTTTGCCATGGTCCGCGGCGGCCATCTCGACCTCGCCGTGCTCGGCGCCTATCAGGTCGCCGAAACCGGAGATCTCGCAAACTGGTCGACGGGAGCCGGCGGCGTGCCGGCGGTGGGCGGTGCCATGGACCTCGTCCACGGCGCCAGGCGCGTGGCGGTCGTCACCGACCATGTCACCAAGGACGGCAAGCCAAAACTGCTGAAGCGCTGCACCATGCCGCTGACCGGTGTCGGCTGCGTGACCAGGGCCTATACGTCATTGGCCGTCATCGATATCGTGGATCGGCATTTCGTCCTGCGCGAGAAACCTGCCGCCATGTCCTTCGACGAACTGCAGGCGTTGACTGGCGCTACATTGCATGTCGACGGCACAATGGCTGATCTGATTGTACCTGAACTTTGAGGTTGCCGCCATGGCTGACGCTTTCATCTGTTCCTACGTGCGAACCCCGATCGGCCGCTTCGGCGGCGCGCTCTCATCGGTCCGCACCGACGATCTCGGCGCCGTACCGCTGAAGGCGCTGATGGCACGCCACACGTCCGTGGACTGGGAGGCCGTCGGCGAGGTCTATTTCGGTTGCGCCAACCAGGCCGGCGAGGACAACCGCAACGTGGCGCGCATGTCGTCTCTCCTCGCCGGATTGCCGGTGTCGGTTCCCGGCGCCACGGTGAACCGGCTGTGCGGCTCGGGGATGGATGCGCTGCTCATCGCGGCCCGCGGCATTCGCTGCGGAGAGATCGAGCTGGCGATCGCCGGCGGCGTCGAGTCGATGAGCCGTGCCCCCTTCGTCATGCCCAAGGCCGAGACCGCGTTCTCGCGCGACACGGCGATCTACGATACCACCATCGGCTGGCGCTTCGTGAACCCGCTGATGAAAGTTCAATATGGCATCGACTCCATGCCGGAGACCGCCGAGAACGTCGCCGAGGAGTTTGGTATCTCGCGCGCCGATCAGGACGCCTTCGCACTCCGCTCACAGGCCAAGGCGTCGGCGGCCCAGGCCAATGGCCGGCTGGCCAAGGAGATCGTGCCGGTGACGATCCCGCAGCGCAAGGGCGATGCGATCGTCGTGGATCGCGACGAGCACCCGCGGGCAACGACAATCGAAGCGCTCGCCAAGCTCAAGGCGCCGTTTCGCGAGGGCGGCACGGTGACGGCGGGCAATGCGTCAGGTGTCAACGACGGGGCGGCGGCCCTGATCGTGGCTTCGGAAGCCGCAATGAAAAAGCACGGCCTCGAACCGGTGGCACGCATCTTGGGTGGCGCGACAGCGGGCGTTCCGCCGCGCATCATGGGAATTGGCCCGGCGCCGGCCGCGAAGAAACTTGCGGCGCGTCTCGGCGTTGCCATTTCGGACTTTGACGTGATCGAACTCAACGAAGCCTTCGCCAGCCAGGCATTGGCCACCACGCGCGACCTCGGCCTGGCGGACGATGCTCCCCATGTCAATCCGAACGGCGGCGCCATCGCACTGGGCCATCCACTGGGCATGAGCGGCGCACGGATCGCCGGCACCGCGGCATTGGAACTGCAACTCACCGGAAAGCGCCTCGCCCTTGCCGCCATGTGCATCGGCGTCGGCCAAGGCATCGCCGTGGCAATGTCAGCGAGCGTGTAGCACAGAACGTGCCGTCGATCGTGGCGGACGTTCACCGCTTCTGGGAAAACCCGATCCAGATGTCGCGCCACTCGTTCTCGCAGACATGCGGCTGCTTGTTTCCGATGAGTTCCCGCAGCAGGGATATCATCCGGCCTGCATACCAGAGCATGTTCGCGGCAAATAATCCTGCCCGGCCATAGAACTTGACCAGATACCCGCTTCTGGACCGATACCAGTAGGCGGGCCTGCGCAAGCGCTTGGCAGCCTTCTCCTTCAAGGGATTGCTCTTGCCGCGCAGGTGAACAACATGCGAGTCAGGAAAATACTTGACCCTCCACCCGGCGTTCCGTGCCAAGCGGCAATAGTCGACATCGTCGTAATAGAGGTAGTAGCGTTCGTCGAGAACGCCGACTTTCTCCAGCACCTCCCGCCGGATCAGGGCGCAGGCGAAGCTGCCCCACTGCATTTCCGTGGGCACATCCGACACCGGCATCGGTATGTTCCAGCGTTCCAGCAATTTGGTGACGACGCTCGTTCTCGCGGCGTCAATGAATTCGCTCACCGGGGACATGAAGCGAAAGCAGCTGATCTGCGGGCTTCCGTCCGGCCATTCGAGCCGCGGGCAGGCGATGCCGATCCCCTCTTCAGATTCCATTCCTGAAATCAGCCGCCCCAGGGCTCCGGGCCGCACGATGGTATCGGCATTCAGCAGCAGATAGTAATCATAGCCTTCACCGGACTCCAGAGCATCGCGAAGGATGACATTGTTGCCGCCCGCAAAGCCCCGGTTGGGCATCACATGCTTGACATAGACCCAGTCCTGCCAGCCCTCGCTGGCAATCGCATTGTTCAGATAGTCCAGCGTATCGTCTTCATTGCCATTGTCGCAAATCCCAACCCTGATGCCGGGCGTCTCCTTGACCTCGCCGACCAGGGACCGCAGGCAGTCGACCGTGAGGTCCTTGGCCCGATAGGATGTGATGACGATCAGGAGTTTCATGGGTTCAGGTCTTTATCTGCCGCGATCATCTTCGTGAGTCAGGATGAGAGCCCGTAGAATTCTGCAACGCTGTCCCATGCTGCCACTTCACTCCAACCTGAAGGACGGATGCGGTCGGTGTTGATGCGCACGGCAGGTTCGGGAAAATCCGTCTGCTCCGCCAGTTTCACCGCGCAGGCGAGATTGGAACGGCGGCGGATTTCCCCGGCGAAGCGCAAGGTGAATGCGCCTTGCGTTTCCACATAGCCAGAGGGGTTGAGGCGGGCATCGACACGGCCCCCAGCAACCTCGGCCACGAAGCCTGCATAGGCCGCCGCCAGAAGGTCCACATGGATGTTGTCGCGGACATAGGCCGGCGTGCGAACTTCCGCCACCTCGCCTTTCTTCCAGGTGTTGATGAGATAGGCCCCGAAGCGTGGCTCTTCATAGGGGCCGAAGGGGTTGGGGATGGTGAATTTGCCGAAGGGATGACCGAGTGTCAGGCACCAGTGGCGGATGATGTCCCAGGTCAATCCCTTGGAGAGGCCATAGGGAGAGAAAGCGACCATCGGCGCATTGCCTGCACCTTCACCCGCTTCGAAGACGGAACCGGTGGCGACGACGGCCGTGCCGGCGCCAACGGCTCCAAGGACCTCGCGCAGCCGATGGGTGTTGCTGGCGACCGCACCCAGCATGTCATAGTCCGGACTGCGATAGTCGCCGACGTGTGCGGCATGGTGACAAAGCACGTCCCATCCACCGGAGCGCGCGAGGTCCAGAAAGCCATCGGAGCCGAAGGAACAGCCTTCGACGATATCCGCAGACTCGTGGAGGCGCTTGACGCGCGCGGCCCGCGTACCTGTAGTGTAGTCGGCGATCTTGCCGCGCAGTGGTGCGACCACATGATGACCAGCCGCACACAAGGCGCGTGCGAAATGAAAGCCCGTAAAGCTCGACGCCCCGGTGAGCAGGATCTTCACTTCACGCCTCGCATCGCCTCCAGGCCGTGGAACTCGGGATCGAGGTCGGGCCACTTCGAGTCCTTTTCGGAGATCTCGACCGGCGCGATCGGCCATTCGATGCCGATGGCGGGGTCATTCCAGCGCACCCCACGTTCGCGGGCCGGATCATAGCGGTTGGAAACAAGATAGAGCGCTTCGGTGTCGTCGGTCAGCGTGATGAGCGCATGGGCGAAGCCGCGTGGCACATACATCATCTTGCGGTTCTCGGCCGTCAGTTCCGCGCCAAACCACTTCAAGTAGCTCGGGCTATCTGGCCGCAGATCGACGATCACATCCCACAGCGCACCGCGAATGCAGCGGACGACTTTCACTTCGCCCGAAGGCGGAAGCTGGTAGTGAAGGCCGCGCAGCGTGCCCTTCGTCGAAGACAGGGAGTTGTTCATCTGCACGAACCGCGTCTCGCGGCCATCGGCGGCAAACTCGTCTTCGCAGAAGACACGGGCGAAGAATCCGCGCGCGTCACCGCGCTTCTCGGGTTCGATGACACGGGCGCCGGCCAGCGGCGTCTGGTGAAAGATCATCTCAAGCCTGCCAGGTCAGGTTGCCATCGATCATGCCGGTGTCCTGCAGTTTTTCCAGCACCTTGAGGCGAATGAATGGTCCGGTGCGGAAATCAGCATCCGAGAAGCCAATGGCACGCAAGCCCCTAGCGAGACCGTGGATCGCCGTCTTCAGTGTTTCCTGCGGCTGGTGGTTGGGGGCCAGAGCCTTGTACTTGGCGAAGCTCACCCGATAGGAGCGATTGTCGGGCTGGGCATTTGTGTTGATCGACACCTTGGTGCCGGGAATTTCAGCGGCCACGGCATTGGCGAGATCGCGCACCTGATAATTCCACTCATCCGACCCGGCGTTCACCGCCAGGAAGTCACCGCCATTGCCGGCATCGCGGGTGATCGCCCAATCGATGGCGCGGGACATGTCCGGCACGGTGATGAGCGGCCGCCACGGCGTTCCATCGCTCAACACGGTGATGGTGCCGCTGGTGAGCGCACAGGCGACAAAATCATTGAGTACGAGATCGAGGCGGATGCGGTCGGACATGCCGCAGGCCGTGGCAAAGCGCAGGCACGTCACCACCATGCCATTGCGCTCCATCTGCTCAAGGTCCTGCTCGGTGGCGATCTTGGAGCGGGCATAGGCGGTGAGCGGGTTCAGCGCATCGCTCTCCACCCGCGCACCCCCCTCGGCAAATCCGTAGACGGAGCAGGAGGAGGCGAAGACATAATTCTTCACGCCGGCATCCCGGGCGAGTTCAGCCAGGCGGACGGAGCTCTGATGGTTGATCGAGTCCGTCACCGCTTCGTAGCGCTTGCCCATCGGGTCATTCGAGACGGCGGCGAGATGGACCACGGCTGTCACACCTTCCAGATCGGCCGCGGTCATTTCCCGCACATCGGCATAGATCTGGCGATTGAGGAAACGTTCGGGCAGCGGCCCAGAGGTCGAATAGTGCGGCGCGAACAGGCCTGTATCCAGACCGATCAATTCTGCTTGCGGATGCTGCGCCCGCAGATGCCGCGTGAGCACGGGACCGATGTAACCCAGGTTTCCGGTGATGAGAACACGCATTCTCGCTTTTACTCCTGCCAGATCTTCCACGGCGCCTTGTGGCTTTGCCAAAGTGTCTCGAGCTCGCGCTTGTCGCGCAGGGTGTCCATGGGCTGCCAGAAACCGCGGTGAAAATACGCTCCGAGCTGACCTTCGGCGGCCAACTGTTCCATGGGCTCGCGCTCCCACACCGTGGCATCGCCCTCGATGTAGCTGCCGACCTTGGGGCTCAGGATGAAATAGCCGCCATTGATCCAGCCGCCATCGCCCATCGGCTTCTCGCGAAAGCCGGTGATCCGCTCACCGTCATAGGCCAGCGCGCCGAAGCGGCCAGGCTGTTGCACCGCTGTCACGGTAGCAAGCCGGCCGGACTCCTCGTGCAGCTTGATGACGGCCGGAACATTCACATCGCCGACGCCATCACCATAGGTGAGCGCGAAATAGGGATCGTTCTGCACATAGGGCAGGATGCGCTTGATGCGTCCGCCGATCATGGTGTCCTCGCCGGTATTCACCAGCGTTACCTTCCAGTCCTCGGACTTGGCCGCATGAACCTCCATCGAGCCCTTGCCGATGTCGATCGTCACATCGGACTGATGAAGGAAATAGTTCGAGAAATATTCCTTGATGACGTAGCCCTTGTAGCCGAGGCAGACGATGAATTCGTTGAAGCCGAAGGAACTGTAGATCTTCATGATGTGCCAGATGATTGGCTTGTCGCCGATTTCGATCATCGGCTTGGGCTTGCTTCCAGTTTCCTCGGAAATGCGGGAACCGAGTCCCCCGGCAAGGATCACAACCTTCATCTGACTTCCCTGTTTGCGCGGGCGGCGCATCTGAGATGAGGTACCCAAACCGTTGTTTCGGCACCACTTTGAGATGTTGCGTCAGTTAGCAGTATACCCCCGGTCTTTCAACCCGAGGGAGACCTGCCAATGAGAATGAGGTTAAGGCAGGTAAGATTTTGGTAAAAATGCAACCATCCTGTTAACCTAAAAAGAGGCCGTATCGGCGCTGCGAACAGTATGCCGCCCGAAACAACTCACTCTCGTGACGGCGAGCGATACGGTGCCATCACACGATGTCAAAATCACTCGCGGAAATGCCGACGGGGGTCGTGGTGAATGTCGCGATGAGGCGTGAACCGCCAGCGGCATCGCCATTGGAGTCAAAGAACAGTTCATTGGTCGCGGAATTGAAAACGAAGCGATCGTTGGCATCGCCGGCCAGGCCCGTGGTGTTGATCACGAACCGCGCTGCAGGCAATGTGCCGAGTGGCGGAAGGCCATCGAACTCCGTTGCGGCGATCTCGAACTGATCGTCCGCGGCGTCGAAATCCGTGATGATGTCCGAACTCGTCTCCAGGGCCGACAGCACGAACACGTCCTGGTGCTGGCCTCCCGTCAGCGTGTCGTGGCCGTCACCGCCTTCGAGCCTGTCTGCGCCGTTGCCGCCATCGAGCGTGTCGTCGCCAGCGCGTCCCTCGAGCACATCGGCCCCGCCCTTGCCCTCAAGTACATTCGCGCCGACGTCTCCCGAGAGCAGGTCGGCGAAGGTTGAGCCCTCAAGATTCTCGATGCTTCCCAGTCTGTCGCCCATCGCGTGACCGCCCGAGGCCGAGCCGGCCGCAAGATCGATCGCCACACCATCATCGGAGCCGACATAGGAGGCGGTATCGCTACCGGCACCGCCGCCCAGGTCATCGGCCCCGGCGAGGCCCCGCAGAATGTCGTCGCCGCCCGTTCCCACAAGCGCATTGTCCGCCGCGTCACCAATCAGGATGTCGTCGAAGGACGAGCCCGTCACATTCTCGAAACGTGTGAATGTGTCGCCGGTCGCATCACCGCGGATGCCCGTACCCGACTCCAGGTTCACCGTCACACCTGAGTTGGAGCCGCTGTAGTCGAGCGTGTCAATGCCGTCCCCACCGTCCATGGCATCGGCCCCGGCGCCACCCTGCACCACGTCATTGCCATCCTCGCCGAAGATCTGGTCGTTGCCAGCGCCGCCGGACAGCGTATCGTCACCTGCTGTGCCGGGATCATAGGCCAGCACGTCCGACAGGCCGCTGGCGCTGCTGGTCAGCAGATCGACACCCAGCGCATTAATGTAGGTTCCCGACGCCGGGTCGTAATTCCAGTTGGCGACCAGGCCAGGGACCGCCGTCAAGTCGCCGGACAGGACATCGGCCGCGTTCTGTGCGATCTCGGCCGCCGTGCGGATGCCGTTGAAAATGCGGATATCGCCCATGGCGCCGGTAAAGGACTGCCCCGGATCGTATCCGCCACCAAGCGAATCCTGGTCCTGACCGAATACGAGGAATCCATCACCGGCGATCGACGTACCCGCCATCGCCGCATAGGTCTGGCGGAACTCTTCCGTGCCATCGACGTAGATCGCGATTTCGCCGGTCGTGCCATCCCAGCTGAACGACAGCCGATGCAAGTCACCGTCATAGATCAGCGACGAGGGAACGCCCGTATCGTAGGAGGCATTGTTGATCCACAACCGCAACTGCGAGCCTGACGGCGAATCGTCATTGAACAACGTGAATTCGTTGTAGGACCCCGCCGTGGCATAGGACATGATGACCTTGGATGAGGTCACCAGTGGATCGGCCTTCATCAGCAGCTCGACCGTGATCTTGCTGGTGGGCATATCAATGAAGCTGGGGTTATAGACATAGTCGGTCTTGGCCGATCCCTCCGGGTTCATGGCGCCAAGATGCAGTCTCGTACTGCGGTCGCCGTAGATGACGTCATCGCCGTCGCCGCCGTTGATCGTATCACCCCCGCCACCGCCATTCAGCGTGTCATTGCCGGCCTTGCCATAGATCGTCTCATCGGCGGCATTGCCGTCGAATGTGTCATCGGCTTGGGAGAGATCGTAGATCTCGAAATTCGAGAACGACATGTTGTCGGTGGACGTCGTAAACGTCTCGACCCATGTTTCGAGAGACGAGTCGTAGTTCCAGACCGAATCGTTGTAGGTGCCCACCGCCACGCCACTCTGCGTATTAACGGCCAGCGCGATGTAGGTGTCGCCGAAGGACAGGAGATCGGTGCCGGCGCCGCCATCGGCGCGGTCGTTGCCCTGCCCCATATCGACGGAGTCGTCGCCGTCGCCGCCAAACAGCATATCGTCACCAAATCCGCCGAGAATGGCGTCGTCTCCGCCCTCGCCCTGGATCGTGTCATTGCCGTTGTGGCCATCGAGAATATCTCCGGCAGAACTCCCAAGCAGCGCATCGTCTCCGATTCCCCCCTGATAACGCTCGAACCTCTCGAACGTCACGGTACCGCCGGTGGATGACGTCGCCTGACCGCTGCCGACATCAATTGTCCATGCGAACAGAGATCCCGGCGAGTGGGGATAAATATATTCAAGCGTGACACCGAGAGGTGCATCGAAGTTGAGCTGCACGGCGAAACTCAGGAGATCATCGCCCGCTCCGCCATCGGCATAGTCCACGATACCGGCACTGGAATTGGTTCCAGGGTTGATGATGTCATTGCCACCGCCACCGTAGACCGAGTCGCTGCCCCCAGCATAATAATAGTCACCCACCAGGATATCGTCGCCGGCCCGGCCTTCAATGACATCGTTGCCGCTGTTTCCGTTGAGGCCGTCGGCCCGGTTGCCGCCGGTGATCGTGTCGTCGCTATCCCCACCGAACGCGTATTCAAATGACCGGATCTGGCTCACCTTGCCGGCATAGGAGAAAAACCCTTGACGAAGATCGATGATGGCGGGGCCAACGGCAACGCCTTCCGGGTCCGTCAGGAAGATGGCGTCCCGGCCCACCCCGCCGTCGGCGTCATAGGTACCGGTCGAGTTGGGGTTGACCTCAAAGAGGTCATCACCGCTGTTGCCCTTGAGAACGTCCACCCCGCCGGCCGTGTTGCCGGCATCTTCCAGCAGATCATTGCCCGCACCGCCATAGACGTGGTCGACGCCACTCTCCGTGTAGATCCTGTCATTGCCGGCATTGCCATAGAGCTCGGTGTTGGCGGTCGAGCGATAGGCGCCGCGAATCCGGTCGTCGCCGTCACCGGCGCGAATGGTGACATCTCTGAAGGCGAATCCGAAAGCATCCTTCAGATTTGAGCCGATGATCTCGTCGATTCCCAGCAGGGCAAATCCATAGGATTGGCTGTTCCAGTCATCGACCGTCGTCCAGGCGCCGAAATACTCCAGTTCGACATCCCAGCGCACGCCGGACTTCGACAAGTCGAGGATGTCATGTCCGGTATCGAGGGCAGCGAAGGCGGCCTCATTGATGCCGTTCCAGTCCGTTGGCAGGAACGGCGCGTTGGGCGTCAGATATCCCGCCGGCAGATTGCCGCCAACCACCCATGGCAGGTATTCAGTGGTCACCTTGGCAAGCGTCTGGCCGATGATACGGAACGTGTCGTCGCCATCGCCGCCGATCATGTGATCTTCGACGGTGGGGGTCACGAAGGTATCGTTGCCGGCACCGCCAAACAGCAGATTGACCGGTTTGGTTCCGAGTTCCGGAATCGTGGTGATGTCGTAACCTCTGAAGGTATCGCCGCCATCGCCACCATCGTAAATGCTGTTTCCGGCCCCATAATTGATGCGGTCGGCACCATCGGTGGCGAGCAACGCGAAATCGCCCATCAATGTGTCGCGGCCGATTTGCTTGCCATTGCCATTGTACTTGACGACCGTGGCCTCACCGTTCCCGCTGCTGACGAGCCGGAGTGACTGGGGTAAGTCCCCGGCCATCTGGGCGTCATACTGACCGATGATGGACAGCAGCGAGCCGGTGAGGTCGTAACTCCACGCCGAGGGCGAATGCGATCCATAGGTGAGAACGTCACGCGAGCCGTCGTCGCCGATATAGGTGTCATTGCCGCGGCCGCCGACGATGAAGTCCATCCCCGCACCACCGCGCACGAGGTCATTACCCCGGCCGCCACTCAGATAGTCTCCGCCGTCGCCGCCGACCAGGCGGTCGTTGCCACGGCCGCCAACCAGTTGATCGGCGTCACCACCACCATCCAGATAGTTGTCGTCCGCACTTCCCACGATAATATCCTGGTTCTGCGT
The DNA here is from genome assembly GCA_964510815.1 of uncultured Aestuariivirga sp. GTDB lineage: Bacteria > Pseudomonadota > Alphaproteobacteria > Rhizobiales > Aestuariivirgaceae > Aestuariivirga. The sequence goes on along the minus strand of CAZECZ010000034.1, from coordinate 18,029 downwards.
TCCGACGATGTTCTCGACGTTGAGAATGTCGTCGGTGCGGCCGAACTGCGCAAACAGTTTGGGATCGAGGATGACAATGGCGCTGGTCCCCGGCTCCGAAGCATAGCTGACCGTGTCTATGCCGGCGCCGCCGTCGACATAATCAAAGCCCTCCATGGGGATGAAGAAGTCGTTGCCGCGGCGGCCGTGGAGTTCGTCGGCAAGATTCCCGCCGATGATGACGTCACCCGAAGACGTGCCATACCGGATCTGGCCGTCGGCTTCCCCATAGTTGACCCGGATTGCCGACCGCAGTTGCTCTACGGTGAAAGCGCTTGAACCGAAGATGACATATTCGACATTCATCACCGTATCTTCGCCGAGCCCTGCGCCAGACGGCGGGTGATGATTGAGAATGAGGAATTCGGCCGTCACCGAAAGACCCGTGATCGGGTTGGTCATCGACTTGGTTTCGAACCGCCACGTCATTTGCTCGATGGGCGCCGTGCAGACCAGCACGTCGTTGCCCGCACCGCCATCGAAGAAATCATTGCCTTCGCCATTCACCAGAACATCGTCACCGGCGTCGCCGCCGAGATTGTCGTTGCCGGCCCCACCACTCAGCACGTCCTGTTCGCCGCTGCCCTGAAGCGTCGACACCTTGGAAAAGATGTCATTGACGCCAAGCAACAGGTCGGCGTTGCTGGTGCCCGCGCCAAGCAAGGGCGCCAGGATTCCATCGGTGCCAAAAATGCGCGCGATCAGTGCTTCTCCCGGCGGTGTCGCGTTGATGTCGGCATTGATGTCGCCCAATGTCGTATTCAGGTCGTCGAGCAGCGGGAAGCTGAAATCGGGCAGGTCGGGAGACCCGAAGATATGGGTGAAATCGGCATCGAGATTGTCAAAGGCCGACAGGAAGCCGGTATTGGGTAACAACCCGGTCACCGCCTTGGCGATGTTGTCGATCAGCGTGTTGACGCCAAGCGCATTGAGGATGGGGTCGAGGATCGGATTGACCACGGCGTCGATCAGCCATCCCACGGCATTGAACACCCACGCCACGGGAGCCAGGGCATCGTTGATCACCTTCAACGGAGTGACGAGAAAGCCGATGCTGCTGATGATGGAATTGAAACCCTTGTCAAGAAAGGTGAAGCTGTCTGCCAGCGAGACATAGGGCTCGAAGGCCGTGGCCATGGCCTGGGTGCGGTCCGTCAGGGCGTTCAGGGCCGTCTGCGGGAACTCCGCATTGAGGCCTCCCAGCAAAGTTTCGATCTTGGCTTCTGCCGTCGCCTCCAGGTCAGGGGCGCCGGCCGCCGAGAGATCGAAGGCCGCCTTCGTATCTTTCAGGCTGCCGATCACGGCATTGATGTCACCCTGCTTATTGGCAAGGTCGAGATCGGTGGCTAGCAGCGCCACCTTCATGACCTCGATCGCCGACGTATATTTGGAAAAATTTTTCTCGACGCCTTCGATGTCCTTTCGCAAGTCCTCGACGCGGCTTTCGATCTTCGTGACGATCTTGTTGACGCCGGTTGCAATGAACTTCACCGGCGGGAAACGCTCGATCAGCTTCGACGCTGTCTTGAGAGTCTCGGCCATCGATTCCAGCGTCTTGGCAGAATTGAGCGTGTGCTCGATCACGTCGATCGTCCTCGACATGCTTTCGAGGCCCTTCTGCGCGATGTCGATTCGCTCCCGGGACTCGGCGATGCTGTCGGAAGCCGTCTCGATGTTTGTCAGATAGGTGTCGAGTTGAAGGCCCACGAGCCGTCTCCTCTCAATATGAGTTGCGACGTAACCTTGTCGTGTTCCGCGTCACGGCTAGACGCTATAGTTGCAAAGTAGCAGTGTCAACCGCGCGAATTGCTGGCAACCGAGAGGCCCGAGCGGGCGCCCGATTGGCACGGCGAAGGCCCTGTCAATCAATTCACATTTGGTTCCAATTCCCGTGGTGTGGGCCGGTCTCTCCAATGCGTTCGAAGGTGTGGGCACCGAAGAAGTCGCGTTGGCCCTGAATGAGATTGGCCGTTCCGCGGGCCTGGCGGTACCCGTCGAAGTAAGCCAGCGCTGCTGACAGCGCCGGAACCGGCAAGCCCGAGGCCGCGGCTTCCGCCACCGTCTTGCGCAAGGCCTGGTGGTTCGCCTTCATCATGGCTGAGAAGTCTGCCGTCATCAGCAGGTTTCCTGTGCCACCGCTCTTGCGGAACGACGCGGTAATGAGGTCGAGAAACTGGGAGCGGATGATGCAACCTTCGCGCCAGATGCTGGCAATGGTGCCAAGCGGCAGGCTCCAGCCCTTCTCCGCCGAGGCCTGCTCCATCACGGCAAAGCCTTGCGCATAGGCCGCGACCTTGCCGGCATAGAGCGCCGACTCGAGCTGCCGGAAGAAGGCCGCTTTCGATGTAGGCTTCAGCCTCTTCCGCGCAATGGCATAGACCTTCTCTGTCTCGACCCTGTCGTCCTTCATCGACGAGAGAACCCGGGCGGCCACCGCAGCTTCCAGCGTGGTGGCGGGTATGCCGAGATGCTGGGCCTCGATCACCGACCATTTGCCGGTGCCCTTCTGGCCGGCCCGGTCGACGATCACATCGACCAGCGGCTTTCTGGTCTTCGCATCCATGGTTGCGAGAACCTTGGACGAGATCTCGATGAGATAGGAGTTCAGCTTGCCGGTGTTCCACTTGGCAAAGACCTTCGCCATCTCCGGTGCCGTCATGCCGAGCCCGTCGCGCATCAGGCCGTAGATTTCGGCGATCATCTGCATGTCGGCATATTCGATGCCATTGTGCATGGTCTTGACGAAATGACCCGCACCATCGGGACCCATCCAGGCGCAGCACGGCTCAGCCTTGTGTTTCGCCGCGATGGCCGTCAGGACCTTCTCGACCCGCTCGTAAGAGGATTTCGGTCCGCCGACCATGATGGATGGGCCATGGCGAGCACCCTCCTCGCCACCCGACACGCCCATGCCGATGAACGACAGGCCGGAGCCGCGAAGCTCGCCATCGCGCCGCACCGTGTCGTGATAATTGGCGTTGCCGGCGTCGATGATGATGTCGCCCTTCGACAGGACGTCCCGCAGGCTGCTGATCTGCTCATCCACCGGCGCGCCGGCCTTGACCATGATGATGACCGGCCGCGGCGCAGCAATGGCCTTCGCGAGTTCCCCGAAGGTGCGGCACGCGATGATGCGGGGCGCGAGGTCTCCGGCATTGGCGATGAAGGCCTCGGTGGTGGCCCAGGTGCGGTTGTATACCGCGATGCGGAACCCCTTCTCGGCGATGTTGAGGGCCAGATTGGCTCCCATGACGCCGAGGCCGATCAAACCGATATCTGCCTTCATGACCACCTCCTAAAGAGCGATAGTATGGCGCAGATCGGACACCGGATGGAAGATGCGGAAATCACGAGTCCTGAAATGTTGATCAGACGGGAGCCAGCCCATCTTGTTTAGTCGCTGAACCCGCATTGGGACAGGGACTGGCGAAGGTCTTCGCGGAAGGTCTCGTTCGAGAATGGAAACGCGGCAAAAAACTGGCTGCAGGACGCATCGGGCCGTCTCGAAAGGGCCTGCTTCGCCCAATGGGCGGCCGCGTCGGTCTGACCCGCGATCTGGGTGAGTGCTGCTGCGATCATGTAAATGAGGTAGTGAGCACCTGGCTTGCGTGCGCCCTGGACGGCCCACCGCGCAGCGTCCTCGCGTTCGCCGGTCTGTATGAGCGCCAGGCCGAGGGCCGACTGCATGGCATAGAGAAACGGATCCAGCGGGCTCAATGAAATGGCCCGGCTGAGATTCTCCTTGGCCGAGTCACCATTGCCGAGCATGGCATCAGCCCAGCCGAGCGCGTAGGACGCCTGGGCGAAATTCGGACTGAGCTGCACCGACCGCTCGAGCCAGGACTGGCCACCGGCCGGATCCGAACGCAGCCACAGCGAGCGCCCGAAGTTGAAACTGCCGAATGGATCAAGCGGGTCAAGCTCAAGACTTTTTTCCGCGAAGTGTTGGGCAGCGCTGATATCGCTGGCCCGCTCTGAGCCATAACGCAGGAAAGCCGACTGGAAGCTGACAAAGGATCGTGCGGCGAAGGCGCGCGCAAAGTTGGGATCGAGATCGGTCGACTGCTTGAGCAGTTCGCCTGCGAGCGCATTGTCGGTCCGGTTGAACCGGTACATGTGCTGTGGCGCCAGGTGATAGTAGCTCCAGGCGGAGAGGTTCTCGGACCCGCGCACCCGGGCAAGCGCCGCCTCATGTTGTGGGATGTGCAACTCCAGTGCCGAGGTAACCATCCCCGTCAGACTCTCGCGCATGGATTGGACATCGTCGACCTTGCCGGACAGCCGCTCGGCCCAGACGGCCTCCCGCGATCGCGTATCGGACAATTCGACCGAAACCGCGAGGTTGGGGCCAAACATTTCGACCGTTCCGGACAGGCAGTAGTTTGCCCTGAGGCTTTCTCTCACGATGTCGAGGTCGACCGGACCGCTGCGGAACCTGAATGACGATCCCCGCGCCACGACCTTCAGCCAGCGCAATCGCGACAGTGACGTGATCAATTCGGCCGGGATCGCATCAGAGATGGCGGCAAAACCATCCGAGATGCCAATGGGCTCGAACGGCAGGATGGCAATGGAGGGCTTGTCGTCCAGCCTGTTGGCGGGGTCCGTTGCTTGCCGTGGTTGCTGCACGAGGCTCTCGGCCGTCACCGATGTAACCGCTCTGCGGGTCGCGACCGCGCCACCTTCAAACCTGAACCCGCGGCCGTGGACGGTCTTGATGTATTTCTGGGTTGCCCCATCGTCGTTCACAGCACGGCGCGCCGTCTTGATCACCGTGGAAATTGCCGCATCGGACACGATGAGCCCGTCCCAGACCTTCTCGATGAGTTCGTCCTTGGAGATCAGCCGGTCGGAATTGGCGACGAGATAACTGAGCACCGAGAATGCCCGCGGTTCGACGGCAACCACGTCCTCCCCGAAGGTCAACTCACCGCGATCAAGATCCAGCGTGAACGCATCGAAGATATATTGCATCCGCCTCTATCGAGAAAACTCAAGCATTCCACACGAAAAACTCAGAGCGCAATCAAGCACAGAAACGGACGTGATTCTATCAGGCAATCTGTCACCGCCGCACAGAACAGACCGCGAGGATCGAGAGATGAACGTCCACAACTCCAGCTCGAACTTTGAAGCCCAGACACCAATCGTGCAATTCTGGAACGAGACGCTGGCGCCAAAATTCATCCGGTATCAACACATCATGGAAGGCGGCCTCGCGCGCCACAGCCGCGAAGTCATGGCCCATCTGGACATCCCCTCCGATGGAAAGGTGCTGGATGTGGGCTGCGGCTTCGGCGACACCGCGATCGCCATCGCAAACCGGGTCTATCCCAAGGGTAAGGTCCTTGGCGTTGATTGCTGCGATGCCTTCCTGTCGATCGCCCGCAACCGGCCGGAACGATTTTTCGCGCCGAACGTCCAGTTTGAGAATCGTGACGCCGAACGCGACCTCGGCGAGGCTGAGTTTGACTTCGTGTTCTCGCGCTTCGGCACCATGTTCTTCACCAACCCGGTGGCCGGGCTGCGTTCGATCCGCCGTTCCCTGAAGCCGGGCGGACGTTTCGCCCATATCGTCTGGCGGCAGCGCGACGAAAACCCCTGGGTAGCTGCGGCCCGCGACGTGGTCAGCCGCTTCTTGCCACCGCCCGGAGAGAACGCCCAGACCTGCGGACCGGGCCCATTCTCAATGGCCGATGAGCAGACGACCCGCGCCAAGATGGAGGCTGCCGGCTTCACCGACATCACCTTCCAGCGGATCGATGCCAAGGTCCTCGTCGGCCGCGACATCGAGGATGCGGTCTGCTTTCAGCTGGCGATCGGTCCCGCAGGCGAAATCTATCGTGAGGCCGGCCCGGTCGGCGAAGCACGCCGGGCCGAGATCGTCGTCGCCTTGTCGGAGCTTTTCGAAGAGGTTCAGGCACAGGGTGGCGGACTTTGGATGGACAGTTCGTCCTGGCTGATTACGGCGACCAATCCCGCCTGAGCGTGATCTCGAAGGCCCGCCGAACCACGAGGACGATCGTCGTGTCCCTTTGCTTCACGACGCCATTCCGCCCCCGAAGGCGTGAACACGCCGGACTTCAACTGTTGGCCGGCACCGGGATGCACACAGTCCGCATTCGCAGGCTTCCGCACCCCGCCCAACCGCCGCTGCCTGCCAATGCAGGCACTGGCTCCACCATCCACACCACAACCACCAGCAAACCGAAAGGACGACTCCCATGACCAACACCCAGATGCAGACCGCTTCCGTCAACAACGGCGTCAACACCGAGGCCCTGATTGGTGCCCGCGGCGCATTCGAACAAATGCCGGCGGCGGCCCAGTTTACCTTCCGCAGCACGTGCGATTGGGTCGAGGGCACCTACAACGTCAACAAGTTGAATGGATACTTCGGCCTTGGCCAGGAACATAAGCGCAAGCAGACGTTCGAGATCGCATCGGATCATCCCGAAGTTTTCGCTGCGGCCGACCGCGCGCCGACGCCGCCCGAAATCGTGCTGTCAGCGCTTGCCAGCTGTCTCACCGGCGGCATCGCTGCAGTGGCGCAGCATCGCGGCATCCAGCTGCACAAAGTGCGCGCCTCCGTCGAAGGTGACGTGGACGTGCAGGGTATCCTGGGCATGGACCCGGATATCCGGAACGGCTTCTCGGCAATTCGCGTCAGCTTCGAGATCGACGCCGATGCCAGCGAAGACGACATCAACGCGCTCGTCGCCCAGTCCCAGAAGCGCTCGGCGGTGTTCGACATCCTGACCAATCCGACCAACGTCGCGGTCACTGTCGCCTGAACCACGCAAACCCTTGCCTGCCCGAGTGCGAAATTCGGGCAGGCAACCGAATTCGTCTCGCCTTCCCGCCGTATCACGAGGTCCGCCATGCGCCACATTCACACCCTCATCATCGGGGCCGGACAAGCCGGTCTTGCCATGAGCCGGTGTCTGAGCGGCCACGCCATCTCCCACGTGGTTCTCGAACGGGGCGAGATTGCCAATTCCTGGCGTACGGAACGCTGGGACAGCCTCAAGCTCCTCACACCCAACTGGCAAAGCCGCCTGCCGGGCCATTCCTACTCAGGTGACGATCCAGATGGCTTCATGGATATGGATGAGGTCGCCGGCTTCCTCGATACCTACGCCCAAGGATCATCGGCCCCCATCGAGACCCGCACGCGAGTCGTCTCTGTTTCCTCCGATGGCGCCGGTTACCGTGTTGCCACCGACCGCGGTGAATGGATCTGCAAGAACCTCATTCTTGCCACCGGTGCCTGCAATCTCGCCAGCATCCCCGCCTGTGCCGGCGCCCTGCCAGCCGGGATCGATCAGCTGACGCCGCTCGACTACCGCAATCCCCGGCAACTACGGCCGGGTGGCGTACTCGTCGTTGGTGCATCTGCCACCGGCGTGCAATTGGCCAGTGAAATCCGCAACGCAGGGCATGACGTGGTGCTCGCCGCCGGTGAACACATCCGGGTGCCACGTCACTATCGAGGCAGGGACATCCAATGGTGGATGGACCGGACGGGCATACACGCCATGACGATCGACGAGGTCGACGACATCGATCGCGCCCGCCGCCTCCCGTCACTCCAACTCGTCGGCTCGCACGACCGGCAATTCATGGACCTCAATACCCTGCAGGCGCAGGGCATCGAACTGGTTGGCAGGCTGGCTGCCATTCGGGATGGCACGGCACTTTTCTCCGGATCGCTGGCCAATCATTGCGCGCTGTCGGACCTCAAAATGAACCGGCTGCTCAAGCAGATCGATGACTGGAGCGGCGCTGAGGGCCTTCCGGCCGAACGCTTTGGCAGAACAATCTCCCCGCAGCATCCACGCCTGTCGCTATCTTTGCGGGACGGACGCATCCGCACCGTGATCTGGGCGACCGGTTACCGCCCCGACTACAGCTGGCTTGAGCTACCTGTCTTCGACCGCAAGGGCCGGCTGATGCACCAACAGGGACGCATCGCGCCGGGCCTCTATGTGCTGGGCCTGCCTTTCATGCGCCGGCGCAACTCGGCCCTGATCGACGGCGTGGGCGCGGACGCCCAGCACATCTGCCAGAGCCTGATTCATGAATCCAGAAGAGCCGCATAAAGGAAGATGTTCTCATGACCGTGACAGCAATTCCGATGAACACTTCACAGGAAGCCAAGGACAATTTGTCCACCCGCGATCTGCGCATCCAGACAGCCCAGACCCGCGCAATCTCCATCCTGCAGGAACAGCCGGAACGGGCGCACAGCACGACAGCCACGACAGCCCATGTCGGTGAAGGCCTGGCCTGCCATATCCAGCAGGGCAAGTTTGACGCCGTGGCGGACCTCGGGCCGGGGATGGGAGGCGATGCCGCCGGCCCCTCGCCCAGCTTCTACGCCCGCGCAGCCATCGCCAGCTGCATGGCGATCGCCACCAAGATGTTGGCCGCGACTGAAGGCAAGACATTCCATAGCGTCGATGTGACCGTGGAAACCGATTTCGACGATGGTGCACTCTTGGGGATTGGCACCAACACAGCTGCCCCGCTGGAAACGCGCATCACCGTCAGCATTGATACCGACGAGGAGCCAAGCGAAGTTTCGCGGATTGTGTCGACGGCGTTGACCCGGGATCCCTGGTATCTCGCCTTTCGGCACGAGCAGAACGTGACGTTGTCGCTGGACATTCAAGGAGCGTCTGTGCCGCAAGCGGAATGAGCCACATCCTGGTGCCGACAGTGCCGAGGGACCGAAGCGAACATGGCAAATCTTGCCGGCCAGCCGCGGGCCGGACCATCTTGCGAAACACGGGCGCATTCCGATAGGGTGAAGTTCTGTTGCAGGTGAGTACGCCGCGTGCTGATCGAAACAAAGATTCGTCCACCCGAATTGCGCGGCGTGCTGATCGACCGGCCTGCCTTGGAGCGCCAGCTCGACGGCGCCATGGATGCCAAGCTGGCGATCGTCTCGGCACCCGCAGGCTTCGGCAAGAGCACGCTCCTGTGCCAATGGCTTCGGACGCTGAAAGACCGGGGCGTCGCCTGTGGCTGGCTGTCGCTCGATGCAGCCGACAACGAGCTTGGACGTTTCGTCGACTACATCGTTGCCGCCTTGCAGCAGGCCGATCCGGAAATTGCCCGCGACATCCCGGCCCTTCTGCGATCCAGTCCGGTCTTGCCGGTCGAGTCGATTCTGACCCATCTCGTCAATGATCTCGGACGGCGGCAGAACAAGCTTGTCCTGGTTCTCGACGATAGTCACGTGCTCGCGGCACCGGACATCTCGAGCTTTCTCGATACGCTGCTGACCTATGCGCCCGCATCGTTCCACCTGGTTCTGACCAGCCGTGGGCAGATCCCGCTCAAGGTCGCCAACATGCGGGTGCGCGGGCAGATGATCCGCATCGATGAGGCGAACATGCGCTTCTCGCTGGCGGAGACGGAGGCCTTTCTCAATCGCTTGCGTGGGCTGGAACTGTCTGAAGCCGATGTCATCTCGCTTCAACACCGCACCGAGGGCTGGATCGCAGCCTTGCAGCTTGCCTCCCTGTCGCTGCGCGGCCGGATCGACAAGGCCAGCTTCATACAGCGGTTTTCAGGCACGGATCGCGATGTCGCGGACTTCCTGGTGCAGGACGTGCTGACTCGTCTGCCGGAAGACATCATCGATTTTCTTCTCAAGACATCGATCCTCAACCGGATCAGCGCGCCCCTCGCACAGGCCGTCACGGGACGGACAGATGCGGCGCAGTATCTGGCTGACATCGAACAGGCCAATCTTTTCCTGATCCCGCTGGATCGGGACCGGACCTGGTACCGCTATCACCACCTGTTTGCCGATTTTCTTCAGGCGGTGCTGGGCGCCCGCAATTCCGATACCATCGCAGGCCTGCACCGCAAGGCGGCGCACTGGCTCAAGGACAATGGCAACCAAAGTGATGCCGTCCATCACGCGCTGGCTGCCGGTGACAACGAGCACGCCGCAGCACTGGTCGAATCCTGTTGCATGCCACTCATCCAGCAAAGCCATATCACCCGCGTAAGTGAATGGCTGAACCAGCTTCCCGACGATCTCATCGCCCAACGGCCCCGCTTGCAGCTGGCACAGGTCTGGGTTTACTTCCATATGAGCCGGGCGGTCCCGGCTGCGGCAATCCTCAAGCGTGCCCGCAGCAGCATCCGGACGGCCGAACAGGAAGGCCGCCTCACCGCGGAGGAGCAGAGGGAACTCCGCTCGGAGCTCTATGCGCTGACGGCCGGAGTTATCAGCGCGGCGGATCGCTCGAAGACAGCCGCGCGGCTGGCGCAGAACTGGCTCACGCAATTTCCGGAGGGGCAGCACTTCTCTCGCGGCACGCTCGGTAACATCCTGGGTTTCTGCCTTTATTCCCTTGGCGAGCTTGAAGGATCGCAGCTTGCCTGTCTCAAGGCGCGCGATAGCCACGCCCAGGCACAGTCTGTCTTTGGCATCATCTATTCCGACCTCATCCTCGGCCTGTCGGAGCAGGCTGCCGGAAACCTGCGGACAGCCCACGACATCTATGCGCGCGCCATCCAGCTCGCCCGTGATGCACTCGGGCCAGGATCCTATGCCGAAGCGATGGTCGGCATCTTCGAAGTCGACCTGCTCTACGAGTGGAACGACATTGAAGGCGCCGAACACCTGCTGCAGCAGCACCGGCAGATCATCGAGGAGTGCGGCCTCGTCGTTCACGAGATGGCCTGCAAGCTCAATGTGGCGCGGCTGGCGGCCTGCCGCGGCCGCGATGATGAAGCTCTCGCCGCTTTGGAGGCAGCCGAACGTCAGGGCTTGCAGACCCGTTATCGCCGCTTGTTCGCCAGCGCGCTCCACGAGCGGATCAGGCTGCTGCTGCGCCGTGGCGATGTCGGCACCGCACGGCTTGTGCTGCGAGGACGTGGAATCGATGAAGCCTGGCTCGCCTCTGCAGGTGCCCAGCGACCGGCCTCGGAACCGGAACATATGGCGGTGGCGCGCGTCTTGATGGCAGAGGAGCGGCCCGAGGCGGCGCTCCGCATCCTGGACCGGCTGGCGGACCGCTTGCGCCGGGACGGCCGCCTTCACCGCTTCGCGCAAGTCAGGGCACTGGCTGCCATGGCAGCACACCAGTCGGGCGATGCCCTGTCGGCCCTTGCGGCACTCGTGGATGCCGTCTCGCTCTGCGCACCCCAATCCGCCGTCCGCAGCCTTCTCGACGAAGGCGCACCCCTGCTCGACGTTCTGGCATTTGGGCGTGACCGTATTCCGTCCTGGAAGACGGAAAGCGTGACCGGCGCATTCGTGGAACAGCTGCTGGCTGGCCGCCGCCGTGTCGGCACACCCGACGGACATATGCGGCAGTCATTCGCAACGCCACAACTGAGTGCGCGGGAGGCCGATGTGGCGCGGCTCCTCACCAGCGGCCAGAGCAACCGGGAAATGGCCCAGGCCCTTGCCATGGCACAGGATACGGTCAAATGGCATCTCAAGAACATTTTCGGCAAGCTCAGCGTCTCGAACCGCACACAGGCGGTGCTGCGGCTGCAGGAACTCGGGATCACGCAATCACCAACCGCGCCGACCATCGTAGCCATGCGCGCCCCACCTGAAAGGGTGGGTTGAACGGCCACCCCTTACCCGCATGGGTCGGGACATTCACGCAGTGCTTGGATAATCTGAACGCATCGGCGTGCAGCGGAAGGAATTGGCAATGGCCACGGGATTTGTCTTCCACGAACTCTACATGTGGCACAACACCTGGAACTGGAACCAGGTTTTCGCGCCCAGCCTGACGGTCCAGCCGGGCGAGCACGCCGAAAATCCCGAGACCAAGCGCCGTTTCCGCAATCTGCTGGAGGTGTCGGGCCTGCTCGACCATCTGCTGCCGATCAAGCCGCGCTACGCGACCGAAGACGAATTGGCCCGCGTCCACACCCGCGAACATATCGCCCGCATCAAGGCCATGAGCGCCGAGAGCGGTGGCGATGCGTCGACACTCACCCCTTTCGGCACCGGCAGCTTCGAGATTGCCCAATTGTCGGCCGGCGGCACCATGGCGGCCTTCGACGCGGTGATCGAAGGCAAGGTCAGCAATGCCTATGCGCTGGTGCGCCCGCCCGGTCATCACGCCACCGCAGATGTCGGCATGGGCTTCTGCCTGTTCGGCAACGTCGCCATCGCCATCGCTCACGCCCGCACCACCCACAAGGTCGGCCGGATCGCCACCGTTGACTGGGACGTGCACCACGGCAACGGTACTCAGTCGATCTTCTATCAGGACCCAAGCACGCTCACGATCTCGCTCCATCAGGACAATCTGTTTCCGCCCGATTCCGGCGGTGTCGCAGAAAATGGCGAGGGCGCCGGCAAGGGCTACAATCTCAACGTGCCCCTGCCGCCGGGCTCGGGCGACGGCGCCTATCTCGCCGCCATCGAGCAGGTCGTGCTGCCCGCCCTCAAGCGCTTCAGGCCGGAACTGATCGTCGTGCCCTCGGGCTTCGACGCATCAGGTGTCGATCCGCTCGGCCGCATGATGGTGAGTTCGGAAGGCTACCGAGCCATGACGAAGATGCTGATGAAGGCCGCCGATGATCTCTGCGGCGGCAAGCTCGTCATGTCACATGAGGGTGGATATTCGGCCATGTATGTGCCCTATTGCGGTCTTGCCGTCATGGAGGAGATGACTGGCATCCGCACCCACGTGGAGGATCCGTGGAAACCGCATATGGCGAAATGGGGCCAGCAGGACTTGCAGCCGCACCAGCAGGCCGCGATTGCCGCTGCCGCCCAACTCGTTTCCAAGATCGCCTGAAGTCCTGATCGAAGCGCCGTCACAACCATAAAGGGAGGAAGTGAATGACATCGAAACTTTCTGCGCCGAACATCATCCCCAGCCGCCGCAACTTCCTGAAGGGCGCTGCCGCCCTTGGCGGGAGTGCGGCCATGCTGGCTGCCATCAACGATGGCGCCCGCGCCGCAGGCGACCCGATCCCCGTGGGCCAGGCAGCTCCACTCACCGACTTCGCCGCCGCCGATGGCGTCGAGTTCAAGAACGGCCTGACGCTCGCCTGCGAGGAGATCAACGCGTTGGGCGGCATTCTGGGCCGCCCGCTTGAACCTTATTTCGAAGACACCAAACAGATGGGCGACGCCACCAACGTGCAGGCGGTGCAGCGCCTCATCGACCGGCATTCGGCCCACGCCATCATCAACGGCTACAACATCGGCTCCGGCGCCGCCATCCAGGATGTGATCGCCGACAGTGGCAACATTTATGTCCACTACGACACCACCATCGGCCACAACAACCTCATCAAGTCGGACCCGGAGCGCTACTTCGGTTCGTTCCAGGGCGATCCGGCTGAATACTGGTACGGCCCCGGCTTCCTGAAATTCGTCCAGCAGCTTGAGGAAGCCGGCAGCTACAAGCGCGCCAACAACAAGATGGCGGTGATCCTCTCCGCCGGCGTCTATGCCGCCAATATCGCCAATGCGGTGAAGGAAAAGGCGGCCGACTATGGCTGGGAGATCAGCCTGTTCGAGACCGTCAACGTGCCGATTTCCGAATGGGGCCCGACGCTCGCCAAGATCCGCCAGGACCCGCCGGCCGTCATCTGCATCACCCACTTCCTGCCCGCCGACCTCGCCCAGTTCATGGTGCAGTTCGTGCCCAATCCGACGAACTCCCTCGTCTACATGCAGTATGGCCCCTCGATCCCGGCCTTCCGCGACATCGCCAAGGAAGCCTCAAACGGCGTCGTCTACGCCACGGTCGTCGGCGCGCTGCAGGACGAGATCGGCACCGCGTTCGAAACCCGCTACAAGGCGAAGTTCGGCGAGAACGCCGGGCACAATTCCGGCGCCCAGCCCTATGACGGCTGTTACGTCTGGGCCACGGCTGCGGCATTGGCAGGCGGCACGGGCGAACCCGGCGATGACGCCCAGAACCGCAAGGTGGCGGATCGCATGCGCTCCATGATCTGGCGTGGCGTCACCGGCGTCACCCGCTTCATGCCCGACGAGCAGGCGGCCTACACCTATCCGACCCAGACCAAGGACTCCTCGCTTGGCATGCCACATCAGTTCCTGCAGATTCAGGATCATACCAAGAGCGGCCTGCTCATCGCGCCAGCACCCTACGACACGGCGGCGTTCATGCTGCCGCCGTGGATGAAAGCCTGACGAAGGACGACGAGACTTGACCGCCGCCGGACCGCCATTGCTCACCTGCAAGGGAGTTTCCAAGCATTTCGGCGCGCTGGCGGCGGTCGACAATCTGAGCTTCGAGGTGGCCCAGGGCGAGGTGCTCGGCATTGGTGGCCCGAATGGCGCCGGCAAGACCACGCTGTTCGAAGTGATATCCGGGCTGAACCCGGCAACCGGCGGCTCCGTCATCTTTGATGGGCGCGACATTACCCATCTCCCGCCGGAAGCCATCTGCCATGCCGGCATCGCCCGCACGTTCCAACTCAACGCCTGCTTCGAGTCGCTAAGCGTCCGCGACAATGTGCGGGTTGCTGCCTACTTCGGCCGGGACAACCGGCGCTATCCGGGTCTCTCGATTGGCCCGGAGGTCGAGTCCCACACGGATGCCTCGCTTGCCGCCGTGGGCCTGTCGGACAAGGACAACGCGCCCGCCGGCGCCCTTCCCGTCCTCGACCGCAAGCTTCTGATGCTCGCCGGCGCGCTGGCCACGCGGCCCAAGCTGTTGCTGATGGATGAGCCCGTCGGCGGCCTGAATCCGAAGGAGATCGATCATTTCATGGCCGTTGTGCGCACCATCGCGGCATCCGGCGTGACCATCCTGCTGATCGAACATGTCATGCGGTTTCTGGTGCAACTTTCGACGCGTGTGCTGATCATGCATCACGGAGAAAGCATTTATGAAGGTCCGCCCCAGGGCCTCACGCGCGATCGCACGGTGATCGACGTCTATCTCGGCGAAGGGGCCTCCCAGCGCCTTGGCAAATTGATGGAGGCCGGTTCCGCATGACTGCCGCCCTCGAACTCGCCGGCGTCTCATCCGGTTATGGCGCTCATCTCGTCATCCGTGACGTGTCGCTCTCAATCGCTGAGGGAACGCTCGCCGCCCTGATCGGTCCCAATGGCCACGGCAAGACGACGCTGCTGCGAACCATCTCGGGCCTGGTGCCGGCCCGGACGGGGTCCATACTGCTGCATGGCCAGCCGATCGGCAGATTGCGCCCGGACGAGATCGTCGCGGCCGGCATCATTCACGTGCCTCAGGGTGATCTGCTGTTTCCCGACATGACCGTTCTCGAGAATCTGCGCATGGGGGCCTACCTGCACGACGCGGCGCGCGTGGAACAGCAACGGCTGGAAGAAGTCTTCGCGCTGCTGCCAAAACTCAAGGAGCGGCGCAACCAGGTGGCCAGCACGCTCTCTGGCGGAGAACGCCGCATGGCGGGCATCGGGCGCGGCCTCATGGCCGGCGGCAAGGTGCTGATGCTGGATGAGCCATCGCTCGGTCTGGCCCCCATCGTCATCGACCAGATCTATGGCGTAATCGAAACGCTGCGTACATCGGGCCGCACCATCGTCATCGTCGAGGAGAACGCCACCCGCATCGCCGAGATGGCGGATGCCCTTCACCTGCTCGACAACGGCAGCTTCGCCTGGTCGGGAACCGGCGCGCAATTGATGTCGAGCCCCGAAATCCTCAGCGCCTATCTCGGAGGATGAGCATGGATGTCCTGGTACAGATTCTGTCATCGGGCCTCACGCTGGGCGCCATGTACGCCATTTCCACCATCGGGCTGGCGCTGGTCTATGGCTCGCTCAACATGCTGAACATGTCCCATGGAGCGTTGCTGGCCTTGGGCGGCTATGTCTGTCTCTACGCCATGACGTCGCTTGGCCTGCCGGCCGTTGCCGGTGTCGCCGTCGCCATGGTGGCCTGTGGCATCGCCGGTCTCCTGATTTACTATCTTGCGGCCCGGCCCATGCTCGCGTCGCGCAATTTCGAAACCCAGATCTTCATCGCCACCATCGGCATCGGTGCAGTTCTTGAGAATATCATCCTGCGGACATTCGGACCGCAGCCAGTCGCGCAACCGCTGAACCTTACGGGCGCCGTCGTGGTCGGCGGTGTGCATATTCCCCATCAGAACATTCTGATCCTTGCGGTCTCCGTGCTGATGATGATTGTGGTGGCCCTCCTCCTCAACCGCACGCGCACCGGGCGCGCCATCCGCGCCACGGCCCAGAACCGCGACGCGGCGCAACTGATGGGCATCCGCATCGGCCGCGTCTATGCGCAGGTGCTGGCGATCTCCGGCGCACTGGCTGCCGTCTCGGGTGTCATGATCTCGTCGCTGTCCGGACTGCTGCCCAACATGGGCGGCGACCCCATGCTCAAGGCCTTCGTGATCTGCGTGGTCGCGGGGCTTGGCAATGTCTACGGTGCGGCCGGTGTGGCCATCGCACTCGGGCTTCTCGAAGCCATCATCCAATATGTCTTCGGTGTGCAATACAGCTTCGCCATCCTGCTGCTGATAGTGATCGCCGTGCTGATCTGGCGGCCGGCGGGCCTGTTTGGCCGCGCCCAGGTGGTGCGGCTGTGAGCGCCCGTACGCGCGACATTCTTATTGCACTGGGCCTTGCGGCAGCGCTGGCACTGGTGCCGCTGGTCGTGGGCACGCGCTACATCATCACCCAGATGACCCTGTTCTTCATCTGGGCGATGGTCGTCACCCAGTGGAACCTGGTTCTGGGCGTGGCGGGCATTTTCTCATTGGCGCAGATGGCACTGTTTGCCGTCGGCGCCTATGCCACGGCCATGCTGGGCTATTACTTCGCCATTCCCATCCTCGTGGCGATGCCGCTCGCGGGGCTGGTGACCGTCTTCGTCAGTGCACTGATCGGTCTGGCCTGTCTCAGGTTGCGCGGTCCCTACGTGGCGCTGCTGACGCTCGCCATTGCCCAGGTGATCTATCTCGTGGTCGTCAACGACACGGATTGCTTCACCAATCCGCCGTCCGGCTGCCTGCCGCTGTTTGGCGGGGTGCGCGGCTTCTCCCGCTTCGGTGACATCGGCTTCCGCGGCTTGCTCGGTTCCAAGTGGTATGTCGCGCATTATTACGTGGGCCTGGCCTTGGCAGTATTGGCCTTCGTGTTCTCGATTGCCATCATCCGTGGTCCCCTTGGGCTTGCCTTTCAGGCGTTGCGCGACAACCCCGGCTATGCCATGTCGCGCGGTGTCAGCAAGTTCAAGTACCAGCTCTGGGTCTTCAGCCTCTCCGCCTTCTTTACCGGTCTTGCAGGATCGTTCTACGCCGCACAGTTTGGCGTCGTCGGCCCCATTGTCTTTTCGATTGCCATGCTGCTGTTCCTGCTGTCGATGATCGTGGTGGGCGGGCTTGGCACCATATGGGGACCGCTGCTCGGGGCAGCCGTTCTCATGCTGGCCGACGAAGCCATGCGCGAGTTCGGTGATTGGCGCGACATCGGCCTTGGCCTCATCCTCGCGGCATTCGTCATTCTCCTGCCGCGCGGACTTGCGGGTCTGGCCACCATCCGGAAGCGGTGAAAGCGGCGGCGGGCAACACCGGGCGCATCGATCATGATGACCCTGGCCGTGCCATCGTCTAGTCTCGCCCGCGTTGCAATTTGAACCGAAATGCAGACGGGCTGAATACCATGTCTTCTCTCACTGAACTGCCGCTCACTGCCATCGCCGCCCGGATCGCCGACGGGTCCGTCAGTTCCGAGGCGGTGACCGCCGGCTGTCTTGACCGGATCGAACGCCTGGACGCAGGCATCAACGCCTTTCAGGCCGTTTCTGCCGAACGTGCTCTGGAACAGGCGCGGGCGGCGGATACCCTTCGAAAGACGGGGCGGCCGCTACCGCTGCTGCATGGCGTGCCGCTCGCCCACAAGGACATGTTTTACCGGCAGGGCGAGGAATCGACGTGTGGCTCGATCATCAGGCGTGGCTGGACGGCACCGGCGACGGCGGACGTGCTGCGGCGGCTGGACGGTGCCGGGGCTG
>CAZECZ010000033.1:24731-34506 GCA_964510815.1 uncultured Aestuariivirga sp. | reverse complement strand
CATGGCTATGCGTTCCTGATCTGGCGGGTGAGGGAGGAGAGCAGGGCGTCGACTTCTGCTTCGGTGTTGTAGTGAGCCAGCCCGACGCGCAGCACGCCGCCCTTGTCCACCAGCCCCATGCGGGCCACCGGCTCGATGGCGTAGTTGTGGCCGGACCACACGAAGATGTTGTCCTTGGCAAATCCCCTGGCCAGCGCCTCCGGGTGATGCCCTTCGAGCGTGAAGGAGACTGTGGGCACGCGCCGGTGCATGGCGTTGGCCGAGGTGATGCCGCGCACCGTGAGGCCCTTGAAGCTCTTGAGTCCTTCAATCAGTTTCAGCGTCAGCTTTTGCTCGTAGTCAGCAAGTATCCTCCAGGCCGATGCGATGCGCGCTGCGCGAGTCTCGCCCGCCCCGAACTGCTCGAGATAGTCGATGGCGCCGAGCGTTCCCGCCATGCCCTCGTGCGACAGGGTACCGGTTTCGAACTTGTGCGGCAAATCCTCACCGGCGGGCCGCACCTTGTAGCCGAAGGTGTCATGCAGCACCTCTTCGCGGCCCCAGAGGATGCCCTGATGAGGCCCGAACCACTTGTAGGCCGATGACACCACGATATCGGCGCCGGTCTCCTGCACGTCGATGGCGCAATGGGGGGCGAACTGGACCGCGTCGACATAAACGATAGCGCCGGCCTGCTTCGCCTGACGCGAAAACCGCGTCATGTCGTTCACCGTGCCGGTACAGTTCGAAGCACCGCCGAACGCCACCAGCCTGGTCTTTTCCGACAGCACGTTGGTGAGCGCGTCCTCCGGAAACTCGTAGGTCTCCGGGTCGAAATCCATCCAGCGGACGCTGAGTCCCTTGTCCTCGGCCAGCAGCAGCCACGGGGCGATGTTGGCATCGTGATCCATGCGCGACAGCACGATCTCATCGCCTGCCTTGAATTGACGCCCCAGGCAGCGCGACATGTGCAGCGTCAGCGTCGTCATGTTCTGGCCGAAGACGATCTCGCGGGCCGAGGCCGCATTGTAGAAATCGGCGCAGGCCTGATGCGCCTCGTCCACCAGGTCGCCTGCCTCCCGTGTCGTGGTGAAATAACCGCCGAGGTTGGCGTTTCGGGAGGTCAGGCAGTCGACCGTCCGGTCAATCACCTGCCGCGGCACCTGGGTGCCGGCAGGGTTGTCAAAATAGACCCGCGCCCGGCCCTCGTCAGTGATTGACAGTGCGGGAAACTGGTTACGGCTCTGGGTGACGTCGAAGGCAGTCATGAATGAAAATCCGGCAAGTGGGAGGACGGGCACTCCTTAGACCGCCTTTCCACTTGCCTCAACCGTCGCTTTCCGGCATGCGAGCGTCGCGCCGTGGCTTGGGGGTAGACAGCCTGCTGGCTATGGTGCGAACTTCTATTTTTCCTCTGCGGAGAGAGCCATGAGTGACGAAGGCGAACTTGACCTGCGCAGCCTCGACGACGAGGAACTGACCCAGCAGATCCACGACGACCTCTATGACGGCCTGAAGGAAGAGGTCGAAGAGGGTGTGAATATCCTGCTGGAGCGCGGCTGGGCCCCCTACAAGGTACTGACGGAAGCGCTTGTCGAGGGCATGCGGATCGTCGGCATCGACTTCCGCGATGGCATCCTGTTCGTGCCCGAAGTGTTGCTCGCTGCCAACTCGATGAAGGCCGGCATGGCGATCCTCCGTCCGCTGCTCATCGCCACCGGCGCTCCGCGCCTGGGCAAGATGGTGATCGGCACGGTCAAGGGCGACATCCACGACATCGGCAAGAACCTCGTCGGCATGATGATGGAAGGTGCGGGCTTCGAGGTGATCGATCTCGGCATCAACAACCCGGTGGAGAAGTATCTCGGCGCCATCGAGGAACACCAGCCGGACATCCTCGGCATGTCGGCCTTGCTCACCACCACGATGCCCTACATGAAGGTCGTCATCGACACCCTGAAGGAAAAGGGCATGCGCGACGACTATGTCGTGCTGGTGGGTGGCGCGCCGCTCAACGAGGACTTCGCCAAGGCCATCGGCGCCGATGCCTATTGCCGCGATGCCGCCGTCGCGGTGGAAACGGCGAAGAGCTTCATGGCGCGCAAGCACAACCAGTTGGCTGCGAGCTGATGGGCGAGGGTCCGCCATGACCCTCGTCAATGTCTCACCATCGGATGAATTTGAATTCAAACCGGGCCGGGGGCAGGTGTTGCTCCTGGCTTGTGGAGCCTTGGCGCGCGAGATCGTCCACCTCATCGAGCGGAACCGCTGGACGGCCTTCGATCTCCAGTGTCTGCCCGCGAAATGGCACAATACACCGGCGAAGATTGTCCCCGCTATCCGCGCCAAGCTGCAAGAGGCCAAGGGACACTATCGCACGATCTTCGTTCTCTATGGCGATTGTGGCACCGGCGGCCAACTCGATGCGCTTCTGGCCGAGGAGGGAGTTGAGCGGATCGCTGGTCCCCACTGCTATGCCTTCTTCTCGGGAAACGCTGAATTTGAGCGGCAGGCCGATGACGATGTCACGTCCTTTTTCCTGACGGACTATCTGGCGCGGCACTTCGACCGGTTGATCTGGACAGGGCTGGGGCTCGACCGCCACCCTGACTTGCTGCCGCTCTATTTCGGCAACTACACCAAGATCGTCTATCTCGCCCAGACGCGCGACGAGGACCTCGCCAAGAAGGCCATGGCAGCTGCCGAGAAGCTTGGACTGGCCTATGAATACAGGTTTACAGGCTATGGTGAACTGGAAACCGGCCTTGCAACTCGCGCGGGCAAAAGCTGACAGGTCGCTGACAGGGCCTCTCAGCGAGCCATCAGCCGAATCATGACAATCTCTTTCCAACCTGTCCAGGAGTAGCGGACAGACGGGTAGGTTTGGTGCCCCCCAACCCTACCAGCGGTCCAGCCGGTATGCCCCACCGGCGATGACATAATAGTCACCGGCGCTCTCGCAAAAGATATGTCCCTCAAGCGGAGCGCCGGTTGGACCATCGATCGAACCGGCGGCAATCGCGGTATAGTCGCGCCCATCGCCCTTCCAGAACAGCACCGAGCCGCATTCGCCGCAGAACCCGCGCCGGGCCGTGTCGCTGGAGCGATACCATTTGAGGCCGCGATCCTCGATCACCTTGAGGTCTCCGTCTGCAGCGGCCGTGGCGGACATGTATGTGCCAGTCTGCTTGCGGCATTGTTCGCAATGGCAGGCGATCACGGGCCGCAGCGGGCCATGCACCTCGTACTTCACGGCGCCGCACAGGCAGGAACCAGCTTTCACGCCTTGTATTCCTTCGCCAGTGCGTGGATGTGCTCCGGCCCCAGTCCGCAGCAGCCGCCGAATATCGTGCACCCTATCTTCCGCCAATCCCGCGTCTTGCCGACCAGTTCCTCTGGCGGAATGATGTCGACGAAGGTCCACTCCGGCATGCGGAAGTAGCCGCTTTCGGGATAGGCGCCCAGCGGGCCGTCCCAATATTTGCGGATGATCGTCAGTGCATCATCCGTGTCGTTCGGCGAGGAGTGCATGACCGACATCACCGCAGGCCTGGTGGCGGCTAGTGCCTTCGCGATGTCTTCGAGGGGCTGATCTTCGCGGCCAAAGCCGACGAGTTGGCCGTCCTTGCCGCGCTCGACGGAGATGCCAATCCATACAGGCAGGCCGGTGGCGGCGGCCGCTTCCGTCGCCCACACGGAATAATCCGTATCGCGCATCATCTCCATCATCAGGAGGTCGACGTGGCACTGCTTCAGATTGTCGGCCTTGCGGCGAAACAGGGCGCGCGCGGTTTGTTCCGGCCAGTCGCGCTGCTTCGACGTGCGGTCGGATCCCTTGATCACCGGCCGCATGGTAGAGACCGAGCCAGCGACGGCCACCTGATGGCCCTGTGCGGCCCTCTTGGCAATGGCGACGGCAGCCTTGTCGAGATCAATCAGCTCTTCATCCCGTCCAAGCGCATTGAAAAGAAGTGCAGAGGTGGCGAAAGTGTTGGCGATGATGATCTCGGCGCCAGCTCTGATGTAGTCTTCATGCACCTGCTGTACGATTTCGGGGTGGGTGGCGTTGACTTCCGCGCACCACGTGTCGCCGCTCATGGCGGCTCCGCGCCGCTGGATGTCCGTCCCCGTACCACCGTCGATGATGATGATGCCACCGGCGTTCAGTTTTCGTGCAATATGATCGTACATTCAGTCAGCTGTCCCCTAGCGCGCCCGCAGGAACGCCCGCATGTGAAATCCGGCCTGTTCAGCCGTATAGGCATGGCCTTGTCCCACAGGACATGCGTGGCGCGCAAGACACCCTCGAGACAAACAATCTTGTCCGTCGGTCACTGTAAGATGTGCGGCACAGGCCCGCACATCGTAGGACTTGCCATCGAACGCATCGACGGGGCAGGCGTGGAGACAGGGCTTTTCCCGGCAGGTGTCGCAAGGGTGCGCGCCGGCCGATGGCTGTGGCAAATCGAAAGCCACCGGAAACAGCAGGGCGGCCCGATAGGCATGCCACAGTCCATAGGTCGGATGGATGTTGAGGCCGAGTGGCGACACATGTCCCGCTCCACCGCGCCTGGCCCAGCTGAGAAAGGGATAAGGCGGCGCGACGTCGAACGGATAGGCCGCGGTCGCATCCAGGTCGCGGGCGAGGTCATCCACCACCTCACGCGTCCACGCGTCCATGCTGTCGCGGTCCGGGGCGCGCTCACGGGCAAAGCGGGCAAACATCCTTGGCCCCGCATTGCCGATCAGAATGACGAAACGCGCGCCATCCGGAACCTGGTCGGCTTGTGCCGGCTCAAACCAGCCGAGCGGCGTGAAGCTCGCGCGCTGGATGGCCGTGAGGATTGGATGTTCCATGGACCGCTCAGGCCCAGCGCGGGTCGCCCGGTTCCATCACACTCCGCGGCAGCTTGATGTCGTGCTTGGCCCGGATCGCCTGGTCGATGTGGCGCGGAATGTAGTCCGGGTAATAGGTCGAAAGGATCTCGCGCTTGCGCGCCGCCGCCCGCTCCACCAGATCAGGCTTGCCCGCCTCGTTCCATTCCTTGGGGCTCATCCGGTTCGCCACATGCGGGTAGACATATTCCTTCTGCATCAGCGACAGGGTCTGATGGTTGCCGAGATAGTGACCGGGGCCTGCAAGACAGACATCGGCAATCACCTCCAGCGACAACGTATCCTCATTGACCTCGATGCCGCGGACATTGCGGTTGATGGAACCCAGCATGTCGTTGTCGATCAGCAGGCTTTCGAGACAGAAGCCCAGAAGCGAGGCGTGCATGCCGGCGGATTCGTAAAGCATGTTGATGCCGGTCATGGCCGAAATGCCGGCGGTGACACCCTTTTCGTAGCCGGCCTGCATGTCCGGCATCTTCGAATCGCACATGCCCGCGGCGGACCCGACGGTGAGATTGTAGAAATGGCCCATCTGGGCGCACCCGGACGTGATGAGCGCCTGCTCGCCGGACCCGCCCGACATGGCGCCGGTGCGGAGATCGGAAACGAACGGCCACGGCCCCCAGATCGCCACCGCGCCCGGCACGATTGAGTTGATGTAAACAAGACCGGCGAGGCATTCGGCCACGGCTTGAACAACGGTGCCGGCCAATGCCGCGGGCGAGGTGGCACCCGCTTGTGCCGCCGACAGCAGCAGCACCGGCATGCCGCCGCGCGCCGCCACTTCGAGGCAGCGGCAGGCGTCCTCGGCGAACTTCATGGGCGGCACGACGAAGCAGTTGGATTGCGACACGAAGGGCCGCTCGCGCCATTGCGCCTCACCGCCAGCGATGCAGTGCAACATCTCCAGGCATTCGGTGACGTGGGCGGGATCGACCATGCTCGACCCCACATGCTTCGACGTCGCCGCCACGCAGGCATAGGTGGTGTTGATGTCGAGGTCATGGCCCGTCAGCATGTCACGCGCGGTAACCGGGCGCTGGTAGAAATGGATATGCTCGCAGGTGTCAACGATGCGGCCGGCGTCATAGAGGTCGACCAGCAGAGACTCGCGGTAGGTGCGCGTCTCGGGTTCCACGATGTGGACGGCAGCCCCCGCCGTACCGAAATAGACCTTGTTGCCCCACGGCTCCAGGTCATGCTTGGGATCGCGGCCATGGAGCACGAAGTTCCGGGCGCAGGAGGCGAGGGTATCCTCGACCAGGGCGCGGGGGATGCAGAGCCTCCCGGCTGCGTTGAGGAAGCAGCCTCTGGCCGTCATCGCTTCGATGCAGGTGGGAATGGCCTGCGCCAACCCGACTGTTTCCAGGAGCTTCAGCGCCGTCTCATGGATGCGCTGCATGTCGTGGGCTGAAAGCGGCTTGTACTGGCCGCCCTCCAGGCCGGGACGGACGGCCGATTCTTCACGGGTGAGCGGGCGGCTGCGCATGGCACGGCGGGCCTCGCGGCCTCCGCGGCGGCGTGACAGGTCTTCGACAAGCGTCATGTTTGGTAACTCCGGAACCTGTTTGCTTATCAGGCCAATTCGGAATTCCCGCAACGGCGATTGTTTTTGCAAACCCGGTGAATTTTTTTCACTCAGTAGAGTGGGGCGCACGGCAATCTCCCTCTAACCCACTCTTTTCAAACATGTTATGTGGAGGCACGAAACCCATGGTGAGCTCCCTTGCCCAGACGCGATTTACCGCCCTTGCGCGCCCTGACCGCCTTCGAGGCCGCGGCACGTCTTGGGAGCTTTCGACTCGCGGCCGGTGAACTTGGCATTACCCGTTCGGCGGTGAGCCATCAGGTGAAGCTGCTGGAGCAGCGCCTTGGCGTGCAACTGTTCCGCCGCGATGCCAGACGGGCCGAACTGACCCAGGCGGGCCACACCTATTTCCCTTCGGTGCGCGAGGCCTTCGACCAGATCGAGGCCCAGACCCGGGCGTTGAAGCCATCGGTCGCCGATAATGAACTCACCGTACAGGTCTACGTCACGGTCGCACTCAAATGGTTGATCCCGAGGCTACACGATTTCGAGCGCCGCTTCCCTGACATGAAGGTCAGGCTGTCGACCTCCTATTTCGATTGGGATTTCGATGAGAAGAACGTCGACGCCGGCTTGATCCTTGCCCGCAATCGCTCACCGGACCACTATTACCGGACGTTGTTCCGCTCGCAGCTGACCCCCATCTGTGCACCAGCGCTGCTCAAGACTCTGAAGACGCCGGAAGACCTGAAGACACACAAGTTGCTCTATGTCTATACGGCCGAGGAGGACTGGCACCTGTGGCTGGAAGAAGCGGGCGTGGACGGGATCAGGCTCTCGGACCGCCTGGCCTTCGATAGCTATATCCTGGCGCAGGAAGCGGCCATCGAGGGCCGTGGCATCGCCATGACCATTGGCCCATTTGCCACCGAAGAGATCAAGGCCGGCCGCCTCGTCCAGCCCTTTCCGCTGATGGTGCAGCACCGCCACAACTGGCTCTTCGCCTGCAATGCCGAGCATCGGATGAAACCCAAGATCAAGCGCTTCGAGGACTGGCTGGTGAAGCAGGTCGCCGCCGACCCGACGCTGGAAGCCTACCGCGACAAAGGAAGACAGCCGTGACCGATACTGATCAGACAGCCGCAGGCGTCGAAACTCCGCGCCGCGGCAGGCGGGACAGTTCCACACGACGGGCTGGTGGCGGGCGCAATGCCGTGCCGCAGTTGCCGCGCCGCAAGCTGGTCAGGGCCTTTCCGCCCATGGACATCGTCTCCGCCGACGAACTTGAATCGATCCATCACGCCTCGCTGAAAGTGCTGTCCGAAATCGGCATGGACTTCACGCTGCCGGAAGCGCGCGAATTGCTGAAGAATGCGGGCGCCGATGTTCAGGGCGAGCGGGTGCGCTTCGATCCAGCCATGGTCGAGGAACTGATCAGGACCGCGCCAGCCGAATTCACCTTCCACGCCCGCAACCCTGCCAATTCGCGGGTGATCGGCGGCAACCACATGAGTTTCGGCACCGTGGCGAGCCCGCCGAATTCGTCCGACATCGACGGCGGGCGCCGCGTGGGCAACCAGGCGGACTTCCGCAATTTCCTGAAGCTCGCGCAGTATTTCAACTGCATCGACTTCCTGTCCGGCTATCCGGTGGAGCCGATCGACATTCATGCCTCGGTCCGTCACCTGGACGCGCTTCGCGACATGGCGCTGATGACCGACAAGCTGTTCCACGCCTATTCGCTGGGAACCGAGCGAATCCGAGACGGCATCGAGATCGCCCGCATCGCGCGCGGCGTATCGCACGAGCAGTTGGAGCGCGAGCCGTCGCTGTTCACAATCATCAACACCAATTCGCCCTTGAAGCTCGACACACCCATGCTGCTCGGCATCATGGAGATGTCGGCGCGAAACCAGATCGTCTGCGTCACACCCTTCACGCTGGCGGGCGCCATGGCCCCGGTGACGGTGGCAGGCGCGCTGGTTGAGCAGAATGCCGAGGCACTGGCCGGCATGGCCTTCACCCAGGTGGTGCGAAAGGGAGCTCCCGTCATCTATGGCGGCTTCACCTCCAACGTCGACATGAAGTCGGGCGCACCTGCCTTCGGCACGCCGGAATACATGAAGGCGGCCATCGTGGGCGGGCAGTTGGCGAGGCGCTACAAGGTGCCGTTCCGCACCTCCAACACCTGCGCCGCCAACGCGGTGGACGCCCAGGCCGCCTACGAAAGCGTGTTCTCGCTGTGGGGTGTGACCATGGGCGGCGGCAACCTCGTCATGCATGGGGCGGGCTGGCTGGAGGGCGGCCTGGTCGCCAGCTTCGAGAAGTTCGTGCTCGATTGCGACTTGATTCAAATGGTGAGCGAATTCCTGCAACCTCTTGAAACAACGGAAGATGCGCTCGGCGTCGAAGCGATCCGCGAGGTTGGTCCAGGCGGCCATTTCTTCGGCGCCCAGCATACGCTCGCCCGCTACACCAATGCCTTTTATTCACCCATCATCTCGGACTGGCGCAACAACCAGCAATGGCTGGCCGCGGGCCGTCCGGAAGCCTGGCAGAGGGCCAATACCGTGTGGAAGCAGGCGCTGGCGGATTACCAGGAGCCGCATATTGATCCCGCTATCCGCGACGAGCTCAATGACTTCGTCGACCGCCGCAAGCGCGAAGGCGGGGCACCGACGGACTTCTGATGACGCGTGTCATTGTCATCGGCGGCGCCAATGTGGATGTGAAAGGCCGCAGCCGGGGCGCGTTCCTGGGCGGAACCTCGAATATCGGCGAGGTCACGGTGACGGCCGGCGGGGTGGGGCGCAACATCGCGGAGAACCTGGCGCGGCTTGGCGTCGAGGTGGCTTTGATGGCGCACGTCGGCGATGATGCCAACGGACTGATGGTCGTGGAGGCCTGCCGCGCCGCCGGAGTCGATGCCGGCCTGATCGAAACTTGCGCGGCTCCGACTGGTGTCTACCTGGCGATCCTCGACGGGCACGGCGAGATGGTGGCCGCCGTCAACGACATGCGGGCAGCCGACGCGATGACTGTCGGCCATCTCGCTGCGAAGGCCGATCAATTGGCCGCCGCGGCGATGCTTGTCGCCGATTGCAACATCCCCATCGAGAGCCTGGCATGGCTCTGCGGGTTCGCCGCCGACAAGGATGTGCGGCTGGTGATCGAGCCGATCTCCATTGCCAAGGCGCGCAAGCTGCTCGCCTTCGAGCGCAAGGCGCCAGTCTACGCCATTACGCCCAATCTGCAGCAACTCAATGAACTGACGGGGATCGCGGACATTGATAAGGCCGTCGCGCGTTTGCATGCTCTGGGTTTTGCCAATGTGGTTGTCCATTGCGGCAAAGATGGTGCGCTGGTTTCCGA
>CAZECZ010000033.1:0-24631 GCA_964510815.1 uncultured Aestuariivirga sp. | reverse complement strand
TGCCGGGGGGATGACCGCGTGACGTTCAAGCTATCCATTGCCGACGATGTAAGGCGGGCGCTCGACGCGGGGGCACCTGTGGTGGCGCTCGAATCGACCATCATCGCCCATGGCATGCCCTATCCGCAGAATGTCGAGACGGCGATAGAGGTGGAAGCCATCGTGCGGGCCGGCGGCGCCACGCCCGCCACCATCGCCATCCTGCGCGGAGACGTGAAAATCGGACTTGACCGGGACGCGCTGGATGACCTTGCCCGCGACGGACGGAACATCCGCAAAGTATCGGTCCGCGATTTGCCCTTCGTCGTATCTCGCAAGCTCGATGGCGCGACAACGGTCGCCTCCACCATGCGGCTTGCCGCCATGGCGGGCATTCGGGTCTTCGCGACGGGCGGCATTGGCGGTGTACATCGTGGCGCGGAAAGGACTTTCGACATCTCCGCCGACATGACCGAATTTGCCCAGAGCAACGTCGCCGTGGTGACCGCAGGTGCCAAGGCGATCCTCGATCTGGCGCTGACGCTCGAAACGCTGGAGACGTTGGGAGTGCCGGTGGTGGGCTTCGGTGCGGGTGAGTTCCCCGCCTTCTATTCCCGCGAAAGTGGCCACGACGTACCCATGCGCTGCGACAGCGCGATGGAAGTGGCGAAACTGATGCGTACCAAGTGGGAGATGGGACTGGAGGGTGGTGTCGTCGTCGCCAATCCCATCCCGGCTGAGGCCGAAATCCCTGCCGCCGAGATCGCGCCCGTCATCGAGGCTGCCATTGCCAAAGCCGCGGCAAACGGCATCCATGGCAAGGAATTGACTCCGTTTCTCCTGACCGAAATTGCCGGGGTCACAGGCGGCCGCTCGCTTGCCGCCAACATCGCACTCGTCAGGAACAACGCCAGAGTGGCAGCCCAGATCGCCACGGCTTATGCGGAGCTTCATCCATGACCATCCAGCGCCGCGGCCGCCGTGCCGATGCCGCCCATTCGCCGATCCAGCAATTGCCGTGGTCACAGCCCACGCTGACGCTGGAGCCGTCGCGCATCCTCTCGGACGACCAGATCGAAACCATCCATCGCCAGTCGCTCAAGGTGCTGCAGGAGATCGGCATGGATGTTGTCTACCCCGAGGCGCGCGACATCTTCGCGAAGGCAGGTGCGAGGGTAGACGGCGACCGTGTCCGGATCGGCGGTGACATCGTCGAGGAGGCGCTGAAATCGCCACCGGCGGAATTCATCTTCCATGCCCGCAATCCCGCCCACGATATCCGGATCGGCGGCCGCAACATCGTCTTCGCGCCCGTCGGCGGCCCGCCCAACTGCTCCGACCTCGACAAGGGCCGGCGGCCCGGCACGCTGGAAGACGCCGGCAATTTCGTGAAGCTGTCGCAGTTCTTCAACTGTGTGCACACCGCGGGCGGCGCATCAGTAGACGCGCTCGATGTCCATGCCTCGATCCGGCACTTGCACATCACCCGCAACAAGATGGTCTATTCCGACAAGGTGCCGTTCGTTTATGCGACGGGCCGGGCGCGGCTGTTCGATGGGCTGGAGATCGTGCGCATTGCGCGGGGCATCAGCGAGGAACAGATGCGGCGCCAACCCTCGGCTTACACGGTGATCAACACCAATTCGCCGCTGAAGCTCGATGGCCCCATGGCCATGGGCATCATCGAGATGGCGCGGCTCAACCAGGTTTGCGTGCTGACGCCCTTCACACTGCTGGGTGCCATGGCGCCAGTGACCATCGCCGGCGGCATCGTCGAGCAGAATGCAGAAGCGTTGGCGGGACTGGCACTGTCGCAGCTCGCAAATCCCGGCGCGCCCTTCGTCTATGGCGGCTTCACGTCCAACGTCGACATGAAATCGGGCGCACCCGCCTTCGGCACGCCGGAATACATGAAGTCCTGCATCATCGGCGGCCAGATGGCGCGGCGCTACAAACTGCCCTACCGCACATCGAACACCAATGCCGCCAACAGCGTTGACGCCCAGGCGGCCTATGAAAGCGTGTTCTCGCTGTGGGGCGCCATCATGGGCGGCGGCAACATCATCCAGCATGCAGCCGGATGGATGGAGGGCGGCCTGGTGGCGTCCTACGAGAAATTTGCACTCGATGTCGACCTCCTGCAGATGATCGAAGAGTTTCTCAGGCCGGTGGTGATTGACGACGATGCCATGGCATTTTCCGCCATGGAGGAAGTGGGACCCGGTGGCCATTTCTTCGGCGCCCAGCATACGCTGCAACGCTATGCCACCGCCTTTTATCAGCCATTGATTTCAGATTGGCGCAACTTCCCGCAGTGGCAGGCCGCAGGATCACCGACTGCCGAGAGGAAAGCCAACGCGCTGTGGAAGCAGGCACTGGCGGAGTATCAACCACCGCCGATTGATCCGGCGATTGTCGAGGAGATGGACGCTTTCGTCACTCGCCGGTCGGCAGAGGGCGGCGAAAAGACCGACTTCTAGTGCGTAATGCGCCAAGACGGAATCGTCTTGGCGAAGCAATGACGCACCAGCCTATTAAAAGGTCACATCTAGTCCCGCGAATAAACCAGGCGGAGACGGGGTGGGGCAGGCTCTTCGCCACCCAGCGTCAGTTCGTAGGATAACCGCAGGGCACTGCGCTGATCCTCACGAGACATATTGCCCAGCAGGAGTTCGAGCGCCGTTTCGATCGATCGTGCAAAAGCCCGCTGGCCGCTGCGCGACGCTTCATCGGCGAGCAAGCTGCCCATGCAATAGAGATCCAGCGGTGCCTGCTGGCCCTCGCGTGCGAGACGTTCCGGTTCCATTCTGTTCACAACCATCTCCCCAAACCTCCGGACGGTCGCGACCATGCCTTTGCATGGCTTGCCGCGCTCTGCCGGAATTCATCCAAGGTGGTAGTGTCACCTGTCAGGTGTCATCTCTGCAATATGGGAGAAATGCCATATTGGTTGACTTAACGTGATGCCATCATTGCAGGTTTTTGCGTTGCGCCACATTTCGATAGGCCTGCAGGCCGAGATAATAATTGACCATGGCGTCATCGTAACGCTTGGCCAATGCGGCCGCCGCTGCGTCATCGATCTTGCCTGACCGCCGGTCGGCGAGCGCCGCACGCCGGTCGCTCTCGGCGCCGAGCCTGGCCTGCTCCAGCAGTTTGCGGAACTGTTCCAGCTGAATGCGGCTCGGAGCCCCAATCTCCAAATTGTTGAGCGACATTTCATAGAGGGGATTTTGCCCCGGACCGATGTCTGACATGCCTGCGTAGTCGACAGCCGCCTGGCACTGGCCCTCGGAGGGGGAAACCGCTGCACAGGCCGCTTCGCATGTTCCGCTCGTGCCGCTACCGCAGCAGTTGCACAGCGCGGCTGCCCCTGCCGGCAGACTGGCAGTCAAAAGCAGCGCAGCGGCCGCAACAATCCGTTTCATTGCGTGAATCTCCTCATCATCCGCGTGAGTCTAGTCCGCAGTCAGCCAGTTGCAAGGCCTTGATGCGCCGCAGGGCTTGACCGCCAAGCGTGCTGTTGCTCAATGGCAGCATGACGCCCGTGTTCTTCTACCATCTCGAACGCCAACCGTTGGACGCCGTTCTGCCGCGCCTGCTGGCGTTGAGCATCGATCGCGGCTGGCGTGCGGTGGTTCAGGTGGGAACCGAAGAGCGGGCGGAGGCACTGGCAAGCCTGTTGTGGACCTTCAGCGACGAGAGTTTTCTGCCCCACGGCACCAAGGCCGATGGATACGCGGACTTGCAGCCAGTATGGCTCACCGCTGTTGACGAAAATCCGAATGCAGCAACGGTGCGGTTCTATGTGGATGGGGCAGCCGTGGGCGATATCGCGGGGCTGACCCGCGCCGTGATCCTGTTCGACGGCCATGACGAAACGGCTCTCGATCAGGCCCGCACTGACTGGAAACGGTTCCGTGCCGCTGGCCACGAAGTGAGCTACTGGCAGCAGGATGACGAGGGTCGCTGGCAGAACCGCGCCGCTCAGGCTGGCTGACGGCGCACCGCCAGCATGAGGATGCCGATGCCCACCGCGGTGGAGATGACCGAACCGGCGATGACGCCGACCCGCACCGCCGCCATCAGGTCCGGCGCATCGAAGGCAAGGCCGCCGATGAACAGGCTCATGGTGAAGCCGATTCCGGCGAGACAACCCACGCCCGCAATGTGGAGCCAATTGCAGCGCTCCGGCAATTTCGCAGCGCCCATTGATATGGCGAGGACGGCCGCCAACAGGATGCCCAGTGGTTTACCCACGACCAGGCCCGCGGCGATGCCGAGTGGCAAGGTCTCTCCCATTTTCGCCGCGGAGAAGCCATCCAGCGGAAGGCCGGCATTCGCGAAAGCGAAGAGAGGCAGGATAAGGAATGTCACGTAGGGATGAAGGCCCTCTTCCAGCGCGCTGATGAAGGGCGTTCCGTCCTTGCGCCGGAGTGGAATCATCAGCGCCAGGGCTACGCCTGCGAGCGTAGCGTGCACGCCGGACTTGAGCACGAACACCCACATCGCAAGGCCCACCAGCACGTAGATGGCCGTGCGGCTGACGTGCATCCGGTTCAGGTGGAACAGCACGACGAGTGCCGCGCCGGCGCCGGCGAGCGACACGACCGACAGGTTTGTCGTGTAGAACAGCGCAATGATGATGATGGCCCCAAGATCGTCGAGCGTTGCCAGTGTCAGCAGGAACACCTTGAGGGCCGGCGGAACGCGGGAACCGGCCAGGGACAGCGCCCCCAGCGCGAAGGCGATGTCGGTGGCCGCCGGTATGGCCCAACCGCCCATCAATTTCGGGTCACCCCAGTTGAACAGGCTGTAGATGACGGCCGGGGCGATCATGCCACCGGCGGCACATAGTGCCGGTAGAACAATCTGGTCGCGCGAGGAAAGATTTCCTTCGAGCACCTCGCGCTTGAGTTCAAGGCCGACGAGAAAGAAGAAGACGGCCATCAGGCCATCGTTGATCCACAGCACCACCGCCTTGGAGATTCCGAGATCGCCGATCGCCACCGTTGCCTTGGTTTGTAGCATCCCGTCGTAGTAGGTGCGCAGGTACTCCACATTGTAGGCAGCGATTGCAGCGGCAGCGGCCAGGACCAGCAACAGACCAGCAGTCGTCTCGTGATGGATGAAGGCGAGAAGGCGGCTATTTGCGCCCGCCTGGGTGTTGCTACTGCTCATGTGCCTCCAGCCATTCCGTTTCCAACTGATCAAGGCTGTCCGCCAGCTTGGCCCGCAACCTGCCGAAATCCGCCGCCTTGCGGGCATCTTCAGCATACAAGGTAGGATCTTCCAGCGCCTTATCCAAGATCGATATCTTTTCCTTCGTCTCCTCGATCTTCAAGTCGAGTTGTTGCAGCCGCTTTTGGACGGAGGAGCGGCTGGGCCGTGACGGAGCCGGAGCGGGGACAGCGGGCTCGCTCGCCTGGACACGTTCGGTTCGCCTCGCGGCGCGGGCCCTGTCGAGCACCAGTTGGGTATAGTCGTCCATGTCCCCGTCATAGGGCTTGACCGTACCGTCGTTCACCAGCCACAGCCTGTCGGCGCAGGTTTCAATGATGTGGCGATCGTGGCTGATGAGCACGACGGCGCCCTCATAATCGTTGATCGCAAGGATCAGCGCTTCACGGCTGTCCACATCGAGATGGTTGGTCGGTTCGTCCAGCACCAGGATGTGCGGCGCGTGGAAAGAGGCGAGCGCGAACAGCAGCCGGGCCTTTTCGCCGCCGGACAGGGTGTCGCTTCGGGAATCCGCCAGCTGTGCGCCAAACCCATAGGCACCGAGTTTCGCCCGCCGCTGGCTTTCGGTGGCCTCCGGCATGAGGCTGCAGAAATAGTCGTAGGGCGTGCGGCCGGCAGACAACTCGTCAAGCTGATGCTGGGCAAAGTAGCCGACAGTGACGCGCGCCGGGATACGCATGTCGCCTGACATGGCCGCGAGCTTGCCGCACAACAGTTTTGCGAAGGTGGACTTGCCATTGCCGTTGGAGCCCAGCAAGGCAATACGGTCGTCAGGATCGAGGCGGAGCGTGATGTTGCGCAACACCGGCTTGCCTTCGGCGTAGCCGACGCTCACCTTGTCCCATTTGGCCAAGGGCGGCGCCACGGGCTTTTCGGGATTTGGAAACAGGAACGGCGCGACGCGGTCTTCCACCACCTCGGCGATGGGCTCGAGCTTTTCCAGTGCCTTGAGGCGGCTCTGGGCCTGGCGGGCCTTCGAGGCCTTGTAGCGGAAGCGGTCGACGAACTCCATCATGTGGCGGCGCTGGTCATCCTGCTTCTTCTTCATCTTCAGGGTGAGCGCCTGCTTCTCACGCCGCTGCCGTTCGAAGCTGTCGTAATTGCCCTGGTAGAGCGTGAGCTTGCCGCGGTCGAGATGGAGAATGGCACCGACCGCTTCATTGAGTAGGTTGCGGTCGTGGCTGATCATCAGCACCGTGTGCGGATAGTCGCGCACGAAGCTCTTCAGCCAGATCGTGCCCTCAAGATCGAGGTAGTTGGTCGGTTCGTCCAGCAAGAGCACATCGGGGTTGGCGAACAGGGCAGCCGCCAGCGCGACGCGCATCCGCCAGCCACCAGACAGCGCCGAACAGGGACCGTTCTGGATGTCTTCAGAAAAGCCCAGGCCGTTGAGAATGGTGGCGGCCCGCGCCGGTGCCGAATGGGCATCGATATCGGCTAGCCGGATCTGGATGTCCGCAATGCGGGCGGGATCGGTGGCGGTTTCGGACTCGACCAGCAGCTCCGCCCGCTCGGTATCGGCGGCCAGCACGGTGTAAATGAGACTTTCAGAACCGCCCGGCGCCTCCTGGGCCACGGTGCCGATCCGTGCGTTGCGGGGCAGGGTGGTGCCGCCGGCCTCCGAAGGGATCTCGCCGAGGATCAGCCGGAACAGGGTGGACTTGCCGACGCCATTGCGCCCGACAATGCCAACCTTGTGTCCCTCGGGGATGGCGACCGAGGCATCTTCCAACAGCAGGCGGCCAGCGATCCGGTATGTCAATCCGTTGATATGCAACATGGGAGGGCTTGTAGCGGGAGAGGTCCGGCCTGTCATCCGGCGACAGCCGGGAAATCCAGGGGTTGACTCAATGTTTGTTGCGCTGCACAAATTGATGGGATTTGAGAGGCGCACATCATGGTTCGGCATCAGAATATGGGTCAGTCGGTATTGGGGGCACCCGACGCGGTCTATCTCGATGAGATCACCATGCTGCTGCGTGACCAGTTGCGCCAGGTGATCAAGGTACGCGAGCCACACGTGCTGGCCATCATCGATGAGCCGGCCAATGCCGCCACCATTCCGCCCGGCCTGATCGAACACGCCTTGCAGGTCAGTGGCATCTGGCTACAGCTTCTCAATATCGCCGAAGAAAATGCGGCGATGCGCACCCGGCGCCAGCTGGAATCCCGCAGCGGTCCGGACCAGGTCAAGGGATCCTTCTCACATGCCTTCTCGCTGGTGGCCGCGGCGGGCGTGGAACCCGACGCCGTCCAGAAGGCTCTCGACACCGTGGATGTGCAACCCACCATCACGGCCCATCCCACCGAAGCCAAGCGCGTCACGGTGCTGGAAATCCATCGCCGGATCTATTTGAAGCTCTATGAACTGGAGAGCCCGCGCTGGACGCCGCGCGAACGGCAGGACCTGCTGAAGGCCTTGCGCAACGAGATCGATCTCCTGTGGCTGACTGGCGAGATCCGGCTCGAGAAGCCAACCGTCGAACAGGAAATCAACTGGGGCCTGCACTTCTTCCGCGAGACCCTGTTCGACCGCACCGGCACAATCTGCGATCTTCTCGAGGCGGCATTGCAGCGGCATTATCCCGAGACGCCCATGCGGGTACGGCCCCCGCTCAAGTATTCGTCGTGGATTGGCGGCGACCGCGACGGCAATCCCTTTGTCACGGTGGACGTCACGCGCCATGCGCTGGAAGAGAACCGCGCGGCAATCGTCGAGCGTCTTGATGGACGCCTGGGCGAACTCGTTCAGCTGGTTTCCATCAGTTCGCAGGAAATATCGATCCCACCGGAATTCGAAGCGCGGCTCAACCGTCAGCTTGATCTCTCGGGGCAGGGCGATGCGCTCTGCCGCCGCAATGCGACCGAGCCCTTCCGGCAGTTCTTCTGTGCGCTACGCCAACGGCTTGCCGCCACGTTTGGACGAAACCCGGCGGGACAACCCTTCGCCAATACCAGCGAGCTCATCGAAGAGCTGCATGCGGCCGAGACGACCCTCGCGCAGATGCAGTCGATCTCACTCGCCGCGACGCTGGTGCGGCCGGTGCGCCGCGAAGTCGAGACCTTCGGCTTCCGCTCCATGAGTCTTGACATTCGGCAGAACACCACGGTGATCAACCGCGTGTTGCGCGAAATCTGGGGCAAGCTCAATCCGCTGGCCAAGGAAGAAGTTCCGGAAGCCGGCAGCGAGGCATGGGCGAATTGGATCGCCGGCGAGCTAGAGAAGCCACTGGGTTTTCTGCCGCAGTTCCGAAATGTCTCGGAGGAGTCGCGCGAACTTCTTGATCTGCTGGAACTGATCCGCGAGACCATCGACGGCCCAGACCCGCAAGCCATCGGCACGTTTATCCTGTCGATGACGCAACATGCGAGCGATGTGCTGGGGCTCTATCTCCTGGCCAAGTTCACCGGCCTGTTCGCCGATGAAACGGCACGGGACATCTGCCGCATCCGCATCGTCCCGCTGTTCGAAACCATCGACGACCTGCGCGCTGCGCCGGCCATCATGCGTGAGCTGCTTGCGACGCCGGTGGTCAAGGGTTCGGTCGCCGCCAATGGCGGCCGCCAGGAGGTGATGCTGGGATATTCCGACTCGAACAAGGATGGCGGCTTCTTCTGCGCCAGTTTCGAGTTGTTCGAGGCGCAAAGGCGATTGATCCGCATCGGGCGCGAGCAGGGCGTCGATGTCAGTTTCTTTCATGGCCGCGGTGGTTCCGTGAGCCGCGGCGGCGCGCCGACGGGGCGCGCGATTGCGGCACAGCCGGCCGGCAGCATCGGCGGCCAGATGCGCGTAACGGAACAGGGCGAAGTCGTTTCATCCAAGTTCGCCAACCGCGGCACGGCGCAGCACAATCTGGAGGTCCTTGCAGCCAGCGTCTTCGTTCATACGCTGAAATCCATCGACGAGCCGGAATTGAAGGTGGTGCCGGAACACCAGGAGGCGGTGGAATGGATCGCCAAGGCGTCCTTCCGCCATTACCGCAATCTGGCGGAGGACCCGGCCCTCATCACCTATTTCCAGCAGGCCTCGCCGGTGGAGGAACTGGCCAATCTGAAGCTTGGCTCCAGGCCGGCCCGCCGCTTTGGCGCCAAGGGCATCGCCGACCTCCGTGCCATTCCCTGGGTGTTCGCCTGGAGCCAGAACCGGCATCTGCTGACCGGCTGGTATGGGCTTGGCTATGCGCTCGACGATTTCCTCGTGCCCGGCGGATCGCAAGGGCTGGACTTGCTGCGCGATATGTACAAGCGGTCACGCGGCTTCCGGCTCGCCGTCGACGAGGTCGAAAAATCACTGTACATCGCTGACATGTCGGTGGCGGAGCAATATGCCGAACTGGTGACCGATCGCATCTCGGCTGAACGGCTCTTTGCTCTCATTCGGCATGAGCACCAGCGAACCACGCGGGCCATTCTGGAACTGACGGGCGAGGCAACGCTGTGCGAGCGCTTTGAAGGGCTGCAGCGCCGCTTCGAGCGGGTGAGGCCGATGGTGGATCAGGCCAATCGCTGGCAGATCGCGCTGCTGCGCGAGACGCGCAAAACCGGCGGCGCAGACAATCAGATGCCGCTGTTGATGACCATGAACTGCGTGGCGACGGGGCTCGGCTGGACAGGCTGACATCCAGGGCCAAAAGTTCCAATCAGCCTTTTGTCAGGGTGATTTCAGTAGAATTGACGGAATCGCGTTAGCGTTCTGATGACGTTGGTGAAAGTTAATTTTCGCCAAACAGAACAGCTTGGGCGATACTTGGAACTGCAACCATCTGCTGGAGACATTGATGCCCATGAAATTCGCCGTAAGAAAGCCCTTGATTGTCTCCCTGCTGGCAGTCGTTCTGGTAGCAGCGCCGGTTTTTGGCGCTGCTGGATCCTTCCTCGGCATGTCCGAAGCCTTCGCCGGAAAGGGCGGCAATGGCGGCGGTAACGGCGGTGGAAATGGTGGCGGCAAGGGAGGCGGAAACAGCGCCAATGGCGGCGGAAGAGGTGGTGCGAGCAGCTCGGCCTCGGCCGGCAACAAGGGCTCCAAGACAACGGCTTCCTCAGGCCAGTCGAAAGCCTCGCAAAAGACCACTAAGAGCAAGGTTGCGGCAACGAAGGCATCGGTTTCGGTCGTCAAGGTCGACAAGGTCAGTAAGAAACTCTCGGCCAAACTCGGAGCGCTGAACGCGGCCAAGGCCAATGCGCAGGCCTTTGCCAACGCCGCGCCGAACTCGCGGATCGGCAGAATTGCGGCCT
Organism: uncultured Aestuariivirga sp.; assembly: GCA_964510815.1. GTDB lineage: Bacteria > Pseudomonadota > Alphaproteobacteria > Rhizobiales > Aestuariivirgaceae > Aestuariivirga. Next base: position 14,176 of record CAZECZ010000033.1, on the reverse strand, counting down.
ATTATCGCGCAAATGAAGAGGCCAATCGTCTTCAATCCCTGGCGGACGAGGCTGCCGCAGCCGTTTCGGGCGCGGAAAAGACCTATGAAGATGCAGTTGCGGCCGAGCAGGATCTCGCCAAGCAACTGCAGGACGCCAAGGACGCTCTCGAAGCAGCACAAAATCCGGCTGACGGCACCACGCCGCCAACCGACGATGAGATCCAGAAACTCGCAGACGCGGTATCTGGCCTGCAGCAGCAAGTTGATGATGCCCAGAAGGCCACCACCGATGCCGAGACGGCCCTGAACGACGCCAAGGCCGACGCCAAGCAGGCTCAGGATGATGCAGACCAGGCGGAAGCCGATGCCGTTTCGTCTCTCGAAGCCGCCGCGAACAAGCCGGTGGACGATGAGGTGCGTGCCGAGGTTGACCGATTGCTGGAGGGCAAGTTCCCGGCCGCTGAAACCGATACGACAACGACCGATACATCGAGCGACACGTAGATTGTCAACGATTGAACCGAGAGAACCGGCTGCGCTGGGGCATGCGCAGCCGGTTTCTTTTTGAGTCCTGTACGACCGGCCTGAGAGGGGGCGTTGATGCCGTATCGCGAGGGACCCGTCTTTCCCGATCACTGCTTTGCTCGACTGAGCATCACCGTGATGAAACTGTTCTAGGTTGGCCTCGGTGAACTGAAACTGAGCCTGGCGTTAATCTGTCGTTCATCTTCAGATTGTGGTCGGCCGATACCTGATCCATCACGCGTCTTTGCCTGGCGTAGTGCTGAAATGCCCGCGGGAAACGGCCCCCTTGCCCTCAGCCCCCGTTTCCAGTGTATGCTGCCCTCTGAAAATCAAGAAGGGAGTGAATTTCATGTTGATGTCTAAACGTATTCTGCTTGCCGCCGCCACATTGCTGGCCCTCGCTGGCCCGGCTGCGGCTGCCGACATGATCGGCAATTGTGAGTTGTCGGGCCAAAAGGGCTCGATCCCCATCGGGCATCCGGCGATGGCGGGTCAACTCACGGTCGAGGTGTCGCTGCCGGCCCCCATCTGGTGGAACGGTGACACGCCGGAATCGATCAAGGACGGCATGGAGTACTGCATCGCTGCCGAGATTGCCTGGCGCGCCGGCTATGACAAGCTCGAAGTCGTGAACGTCGGCTGGGATGCGCTGATCGCCGGCCAGACCCATGATTTTGACCTTGCGATGTCGGAAATCTCCATCACCGATGAACGCAAGAAGGTGCATGACTTCTCGGTGCCCTATTTCAACTCGGATATCGGCGTCCTCACCCGCACCGACGCGCCGGTGGACGAGAAGTCCATCAAGTCGGCGAAGGTCGGCGTGCAGCAGGCCACCACGGGCGCGGCATTCGCCCAGGAAACACTCGGGCTGACGGACGTTCAGGTCTATCCCGACCAGGGTGACATGTTCACAGCACTTCGCGCCGGCCAGATCGACGCGGCAATGACCGATACATCGATCGTGCTCGCCGAGGAAGTCGCCCATCCAGGCAAGGTGGCCGTCGCTGGCCAATACAAGACCGGCGAAACCTATGGCGCCATCTACCCGAAGGGTAATGCCAACAATGCAACACTGGACAAGATCTTCCAGTCGATGATCGACGACGGGACAATGGCCAAGCTGGGTGCCAAATATCTGGCTGCGGCCTGGGGCAAGGACCCGGCCACCGTTCCCTACTGGCAGTAACGTTTGATCGGTCCTCTCCTCCTTGGTGGGGAGGACCATTTCCCTCGTGACGGACATTACAACGCAATCAGTGCCGCGCCGGGCCGATGGGCTGGCAGTTTCAGCGCTGCTATTCGCCTTGCTCTGTTTGCTGGCCGCCTATGGCGCGACGCGGCTGTTGCGGGGTGCGCTTGAACAATTGGCGGCCTATTCGCCGGCCTGGCAAATCCTGTTCTGGCTGGCGATCGCCGCGACCGCCTGCCTCTTCTGGCCTGCCGTGCGGTCCTATGGACTGAGCCGCGAAGCGAGCATGGCGCTCGCCCGCAACGATGTGGTCGAGGCCCGGATCGCCACGGCCGCCTCGCGTGACTACGGCTGGCTCACCTTCGGCTGGGGCGCCTTTGCGCTGATTGTGCTCGGATTTGCCAGCTTCGTCATGATGAACGAAGTGGCTGTCGGCAAAACCTTCTTCCTGTTGCCCTTGATGCAGGAGAAGTGGTGGCTGGTAACCCAGAAATTCCTGGTCACGAACCTCTTCATTTTCGTCGTGGCGGAAATCTTCGTCCTGATCTGGGGGTTGGTCGTTGCCCTGGCGAGATTGATGCCCGGGCCTGCCGGCCAGCCCATCCGTGCGCTGGCAATTCTCTATTGCGACATCTTTCGCGGCCTGCCGGCCATCGTCACGCTGTATCTGATCGGCTTCGGCATTCCGACCTCCGGCCTGCCGGATATGATCGCGCCGCACCTCTACGGGCTGTTTGTCGATACCTCGAACATGACCGTCGGCGAATTGCGCACGGCGACCCGCATACCAGTCAGCTGGTGGTGCGTATTGGCGTTGACACTCACCTACGGCGCCTACGTGGCTGAGGTTTATCGCGCCGGCATCGAGAGTATTCACTGGAGCCAGGTATCGGCTGCACGCTCGCTCGGCCTTTCGTACATGCAAACCATGCGATACGTGGTGGTGCCCCAGGCCGTGCGGCGCATCATGGCGCCGCTCCTCAACGATTTCATCGGCCTTCAGAAAGACACTGCCCTCGTGCAGGTGGTGGGGGTGGTCGATGCCTTCAACCAGTCGCGCATCATCGCCTCGAACGCCTTCAACTTGTCGGCTGTCACCATCGTCGCCATTCTCTTCGTCGTCATTACCATTCCGCAGGCACGCTTCGTCGACAAGCTGATTGAACGCGACAATGCCCGCATGCGGGCGGGGGGCTGATATGGCTTTTCTCGAAATTGTCGATGTCGAGAAGGAGTTCGGGCCGGTGAAGGTGCTGCGCGGCGTGAACATGGGCGTGAACGAGCATCAGGTGGTTTGCCTGATCGGCCCGTCAGGCTGTGGAAAGTCCACGCTGCTCCGCTGCATCAACGGGCTGGAGACCATCCAGGGCGGCGAGATCAGGCTGATGAACGACCGCGTGTCGGGGCCCGGTGTCGACCTCAACCGGCTGCGGCAGAACGTCGGAATTGTGTTCCAGAGCTTCAACCTGTTCCCACACATGAGCGTCATCGAGAATGTGATACTGGCGCCGACCAAGGTGTTGAGACAATCGAAGGCCGAGGCCGAAGACAAGGCGATGGTACTGTTGAAGCGCATTGGCCTCGAGGCCAAGGCCCGCGAATATCCGGACCGGCTCTCCGGCGGCCAGCAGCAGCGCGTTGCCATCGTCCGGGCACTCGCCATGGAACCCAAGGTCATGTTGCTCGACGAGATCACCTCGGCGCTTGACCCGGAACTGGTGTCGGAGGTGCTCGGTATCGTGCGCGACCTCGCCCATCAGGGCATGACCATGTTGCTTGCCACCCACGAGATGGGATTTGCCAAGGAAGTCGCGTCGAAAGTCTGCTTCCTCTATGAAGGTGTGGTCCATGAGGAAGGGCCGCCGGCGCAAATATTTGGCGACCCGCATGAGGAGCGCACCCGCGCGTTCCTCAAGAGCATCATCGAAGCAGGACGGCTCTAGCCGTAAGACGCAAAAACTTCGGTGCTGCTGTCTTCGTGCAAGAGCAGCACCTGGTAGGAATCCGCTGGCCCGTCAGTTTCCATTCCGGGCGATCCGGCCGGCATTCCCGGAACCAGCAACCCCTTTGCTTTTGGCATCTCGACCAGGAGGCGCAGGATATCGTCAGGTGGCACATGTCCCGAAATCACGTAGGAGCCTATCTGACCCACGTGACAACCAGCGAGGTGGGACGGGATACCCAAGCGTTCTGACATCCCGGCGAGATCGTCGGTATCACGGAGGTCCACGTCCAGTCCGGCCTCCGCCATGCGTCGGGTCCAGACATGACAACATCCGCAGCCTGGACTGCGATAAAAGACGGGCCTCGCGGCGAACGCAGGGCGGATATCCATGGTGCAAGCGGCCAACAGTCCGCCGAGAGCGAAGGCACGGCGCGACAATCCGGTCATGACAAACTCCATTCACAATTCGTCAGCGGGTTCATACTAGGCTGCTTTCATGACATCATCAATCCGTGTCGCTGTCCTGACGGTTCCATCGCCGCATTCTTGGATCATCATCAATTCGCTGGTGGAGCGCTTCGGTCCCGTGCACGTGATCGCGGAGAAACGTGAGGAACGCCTCACATTGATCCGCCGGCGGATGAAACGCCAGGGCGTGCTCACCGTCGTAGGGCAAATTGGCTTCGTGTTGCTGCAGAAGGTGATCCAGCGACGCGCGCGCCATCGCATAGGCGAGATCATTCAGGACATGAGGCTCGATCCACAGCCAAACCCGGCCTGTGAGCTCTATGCCGTCGGATCGGTCAACGCCATGGCCTGCCGCGCCGCGCTCGCGATGATCAAGCCCGACGTTGTCTTGGTGATCGGGACGCGGATCATCGGCCGTGAAACACTGTCTGCGGTCAACGTGCCCGTGATCAACGTCCATGCCGGCTGGGCACCAAGATACCGCGGCCAGGCGGGTGGCTACTGGGCCTTGGCCGAAGATGACCCGGAGCACGCTGGCGTGACCGTGCACCTCGTGGATCAAGGGGTGGATACCGGCGCGATACTCTATCAGGATCGCTTCGAAGCCACCCCTGCGGACAGCTTTCCGACCTATTTCTACATGCAGGCGGGCGTATCGCGGCGTCTTGCCGTGAAGGCCGTCGAAGACGTGCTTGCCGGCACCGTCACGACGGTGAAGAGCGACCTTGATTCGAAACAGTATTATCACCCGACATTATGGGGTTATCTGTCGACGGCCATACGCAGAGGCGTGTGGTAAGACTCGACGTTCGCGGCAGCGTTCATTGGCGCAAAAGCGCCTGACTGATTCGGCAAATCATTGGAATCATTGTCAGCGTCCGTTCAGATTTGTGGCGGACCTGAGTCCGGGCGCCCCATAATTCTGCCACGCTGGAAAAGCAGAAGAGGGTGGGAACGAAACAGGGCGCGACCGCGTTGTATATCGTTTTAGGCATTCAGACGGAGCGACAATCCATGAAATTGACTCCCACCAAAGCCAGTCTTTTTGCACTGGCATTGTTTGTTGCACCTGCCACGATGCAGGCGCCCGCATTCGCCGCTAGCGATGGAAGCATCGTGGTCGCGCAGGCCGGTCAGAACAGCAAGCGCATCGACAATATCAAGAAATTCCTTGAGCGCGGCCGCAACATCGCGAAGCTCAGCGAGGATCAGCTCCAGCAACGCCTGGACCGTGTCCGCGGCTTTCAGAACACCCCCAACCTGCCGTCTGACCTTATGGCCTCTCTTCAGCAGGCCGAACAGGAACTGTCCAACGAACTGTCACGCCGCCAACAGGCAGGCACAGGTGGTAGCACTGGCGCCGATCAGACTGATGCCGGACAGGGCAACGGGACGAAGAACCAGCGCAATCAGCAGCAGCAATCCGCCGGCGCTGGCGCCGGATCTGGCGATATCGACGCCTTCCTGGCGTCTGTAACGCCAGCCAGCGAGTTGGACGACAAGGCGCTTCGCCAGCAGATGCGCAAGGCGGCCGAGTTGTCAAAATCCTCGGGGGTCAGCAAGGACCAGCGCAAGCAATTGCGCGAAATCGTGCGATCCAGCCGCGATGAGATGGCCAAGCGCAAGCAGGGCGGTGGCGGCAGCAACACAAACGCCAGCAAGGATGGTCAGCAGAAAGGGGCCGGCCAGAGCCCCGCCGCGGGCTCCGGCGACATCGACGCCTTTCTGGCATCGGTGACGCCAGCCAGCGAGTTGGACGACAAGGCGCTTCGTCAGCAGATGCGTAAGGCTGCCGAATTGTCGAAGTCGTCGGGCGTCAGCAAGGACCAGCGCAAGCAATTGCGGGAGATCGTGCGTGCCAGCCGCGATGAGATGGCCAAGCGCAAGGACGGCGGCGGCAAGCAGTCGAAGGATAATGGCACGCAGCAGGATATGGCCGGCAAGGCCGATTCCGGCGGCAATGGCAACACGGCGATGGATGACAACGCCGATCCTGAAAAGCTGTCGGATGCTGAGCTGCGCAAGCGTCTCTCGTCGATGCGGGACCGGTTGTCCAGCAATGACCTGACGCCTGCTGAAAAGAAGGCGCTTCGACAGCGCCTGGCCAGCGAACGCGCCATCCTGCGTAACCGCGTGGGGCAGAAGAACGACACCAAGGTGAATGGTGACAACAACACGGTCACCAACATCAACACCACGATCAACCGCGACACCGTCAAGGTGGTGATCAACGACAAGCGGCCCGGCCGCGATCTGAGCGATGCGGAACTGCGCCACCGCATCAATGTGATCGAGTTTGCCATTCGCGATAATTCATACAGCGAAAGCGATCGCGTGGCTTGGCGGGCCTTCCTCGATCGTGACCGCAAGACGCTTCGCGAACGCATGCTGACAATGCGTGAACGCCGCCGTGACAATCTCCGGATGCGTGTGGGCAATGGCGATCTCAAGTTCAAGCTCAGCCTGAACTTCCAGCCGGACCGTCCGCCGCCGCCCCGTTATGTGTTTGCGGCGGAAGCCGATGAGGCCGACCTTGAGGATGTGCTGACGGCACCGCCGCGCCGGAAGATCAGCCGCCGTTATACCGTCGAGGAAGTCGAGAACAGCCCGGACTTGCGTGATGCAGTGGCGCGGATCGAGATCGATACTGTGAAGTTCGGCTTCGGCGAGTCCTTCGTTCCCGAAGAGGAAGTCGACAGTCTTGATCGCATTGCCGAGATTATGGAGAAGGTCCTCGCTGCCAATCCAGGCGAAGTATTCATGATCGAAGGGCACACGGATGCCGTGGGCTCGGACAGCGCCAATCTCGAACTTTCGCGGGAGCGGGCCAAGGCGGTGAAGGAAGCGCTGGTCACCTACTACGTGATCCCGCCGGAAAACCTCAAGACCGTGGGCTTCGGCGAAAAGTACCTCAAGATCCCGACCGAAGACGCGGAAGCAGAGAACCGGCGTGTGTCCGTGGCGCGTATCACGCCTCTCGTCGGCGAGTTGGACAACTGACACCGCGCTGCAACACACGCCTTGCAAGTGACATGGGCCGCCGCTATACGGCGGCCCATTCCATTTGAAAGACACGCAGAGGACCAAAATGGCCATCGAACGCACCTTCTCCATCATCAAGCCAGACGCCACCCGCCGCAATCTCACCGGTGCCATCAACGCCAAGATTGAAGGTGCGGGGCTCCGCATTGTCGGCCAGAAGCGCGTGAAGTGGGGAAAGACGGAGGCCGAAGCTTTCTATGCCGTCCATAAAGAGCGTCCCTTCTTCAACGATCTCGTCAGCTTCATGATGTCTGGCCCGATCGTCGTCCAGGTGCTGGAAGGCGAGAATGCGGTGGCCAAGTATCGCGAGATCATGGGCGCCACAAACCCGGCGAACGCCGATGCCGGTACCATCCGCAAGGAATTCGCCGAGTCGATCGAGGCCAATTCGGTGCATGGTTCGGACAGCCCGGAAAATGCGGCCAAGGAGATCGCCCTGGTCTTCAAGCCGGAAGAAATCGTCGGCTGATCGATCATGTGGACCGCGACCTACATCCTCTCGATCGTTCTGGTAAACTGGCTTTTCGTGGTGGTGCCGGGTGTACCCACACCCTTCGGAGAGCTCTACCTCGCGACATTGGTGGTGGGCGCGGTCTTCGTCCTTCGTGATTACGCGCAGCGTGAAGTGGGCCACTTTGTGCTGCTTGCAACGCTCGCAGCTGGTGCCATCACCTGGTTCATGACATCACCGGAACTGGCGGTAGCGTCGATCACGGCATTCGCCATTTCCGAAATGGCAGACTGGGCGGTCTTCACGTTCACCGGCCGGCCGTTGCAGAAGCGCATCCTGATTTCCAGCATGATCTCCGTGCCGCTCGACTCGCTTGCCTTCCTCTATCTGTCGGGCTTCCTGACGCCCGTTTCATTTTCGACCGAGACGGTCAGCAAGGCCATCGGTGTTGTCATTGTCTGGATGCTGCTCAAGATGCGCGAGGACCGCAGGCTGGCCGGCGCCTGATCCGTGGCGGCTTCGGCGGAGTTTCTGGATTTCCTCACGGAGCAGATGGCAGGATTTGGACCTGTCTCTCGAAAGCGGATGTTTGGTGGAGCCGGCTTCTTTCGCGACGGGTTGATGTTCGCGCTTGTGTCGGGTGACATGCTCTATCTCAAATGCGACGCAGAGACCGTCGAACGCTTCGCCTCGCAAGATCTCGCCGCTTTCACATATGGGACAAAGACCGGTTCCAACACCATCATGTCTTATCGCAGGTCGCCGGATGTTTGCCTTGAAGATCCTGACGCGATGACGGAATGGTGCAGACTGGCCTTCGAGGCCGCACTGCGCAGCTCAAAGCCAAAGCGCAGATCCGCTAGGGGATAACGGCTCGTGTTGTCTCTGCGATCAAGCTAAAGTGTCAGCCCTCAGCACTCCACGCCCGGCGCATTCGCAGGCGGCTCCTTGGCGGGTGCGCCTTGTGTGCAAGTCCAGAAGGCTTCGAAATCTAGCGGATGGTCGCGGCACTCCTTCTCGGCGAAGGCCTTGCGCTCAAGGCACATGGCCTCGGTCGGAAAAGACCGCGGCGCCCAGCCTTCCATGCTCGAGCCCGGCACCCAGTGTCCGTTGACAAAAAAGAATACAGACAACCACCACGACATGGCTTCGTCGTCCCCACACTGCTGCCGTTTACCAGTAACAGGCCTTCATGGAGTCAGTCAAATCGCTGATAGCGGTGATTGAGTTGTGCATTGCCATGCCTCAATTGGATTGATCTCAACCCCCGCGCTGACTAGTCTTGCGGGTGAATCCAGTGTGGAGGCGTCCATGTCATTCTTTAAGAAACTGTTTGGTGGTGGCAGCGGCGAAAATGCCGGCTCGGCGCCAGCCGAAGCCAAGGCCAAGCGCCAGATCGAGCATCAGGGCTACGTGATCAAGGCCACCCCCTACAAGGAGGGCGGCCAGTGGCAGACCTGTGGCGTCATCACCAAGACCATCGACGGTGATACCCGCGAACACAGGTTTATCCGCGCCGACCGGTTTTCCGATGAGGATGCCGCCGCCGACCACTCCATCGCCAAGGGAAAGCAGATGGTCGAGCAGGTTGGCGACCGCATGTTCAACTGAGCCAAATTATCCTAGGCAGTAGTTGAAACTGACGCTGATGCGGTTGCCCTCGGCCCGGTTAAGCGGGACTTCGTGGCGCAGCCAACTCTCCCACAGCATGAGGGTCCCAACTGCCGGTGTCAGGTGAACATGGGGACGCAACGCCTCCGGTGCGTTCTTCTTGCGCGGTGGTGCCGCCATCATCATGGCCAGCCGCGGATCCTCATACACGATCGGACCGGCACCTTGCGGCACCGACACATAGTAGGTGCCGCTGATGACCGAGTTGGGATGAATGTGGGAGGTGTGTGATCCGCCTTCCGGCATGACATTGACCCATAATGAGTCACACACCGGCTTGGTGCCTCTCAGATCCCAGTGGAGTGCCTTGGCGAAAGCCAAGGCATGCTTGTCGATGATCTTCACCAATGATGCAAACTCCGGGAAGCGCCACGGAAGATCGTTGAGCGACGCATAGGACGTGTAACCCGGATAGCCGTGTGTTTCGCACCACTTGAGGCCGGCCCGGTCATCCATCGCGAGTGACATGGAAAGCGCCTCGAGCCCTGCGTTGAGCTTTGCAGGCGCAATCTTCTCCGCGCGATAGATGTGCGTTGGGAAGAGTTCGGTGATCTGTGGCATGCGGGCCGATTAGCCGAGGGCTCAGGCGCCTTCAAGCACTTTGATGACCAGCGCAGCGATGTCCTTGGGCGGATGCTTGACCAGATCCTTGTCAATCTCGGCCAGTGTCGCTTTGGCAACGGCGGCGGGGACGGCCTTGCGATAGACGCCGAGGGCCACCGGGGGCGCCACGACGATCAGGGTCTCGAACTCACCGGCACGGAGATCCTTGTTCATATCCTCGGCGACGCCGATAATAAACTGATCTTCGGCTGCCTGGTGCCAGTCGGGCGTTTCCATGCTCGAGCGGTTGACGCCACCACTGGCATTTGTGCGGCCCGGCTTGTCGGTGCCCTGTTCCCGGGTGGGAGGGTTGTCCTGCGCATAGCTCCGCACCAGTTTCAGATCCGCGTTCTGGGCATCGCCCTCATTGCGGAACACCAAGGCCTTCGCACCATCTGTTACAAGCACACGAGCGTGTCGAACCAATCTTTTCATTCTTACCTCCTGTCCATGAGATGTTCTTCAGCACCTTGATATCCGATTGGCTTTGAGGAAGATCAACATTGTGTGAATTGAAAGGGCCGATCCGATGAGATGGTTCGCACATTATGAGAACTGCAACGAGCCGATGGCAAGCCCAAGACGTTTTGCCCGCCGGTTGTTGCGCAATGGGATATGGGCCCTTGTGGTTGTGGCGGTCGCCCAGGCCATCGGCATGGCGGGCTATATGGGACTTGAAGGCATGAGTTTCGAGGATGCCTTCGTCAATGCCGGCATGATCCTCGCGGGTATGGGGCCAATGAAGACTGACTTGCAAACCGCGACCAAATATTTTGCGGGCATATATGCGATTGTCTGCAGTTTGCTGATCTTTGCCGTCGCTGGTCTGCTGCTGGCACCGGTCTTCCATCGTTTGCTTCATCACTTCCATATGGATGCCAGCGGAAAATCCGGACCTTAGTTTTACTGTTGACATCGCCGCCATGTCTGGTTGAACCGGGTCAATATCCTGACGCCGCGCATCCACACGGTGCCGGAAATCTCGTATCTCATGGATGAAGGACAATGAGCCGTACTCTCCGCATTGCCGCTGCCCAATACCCGCTCACTCAACTTGCTGATCTTGGCACATATGAAGAGAAAATCACCCATTGGGTCGAAGAGGCCGTAGGACAGGGTGCCGAACTTCTGGTGTTTCCCGAATACGGCGCCATGGAACTCTGCGCGATCGGCGGACGCGGACTCGACCTCCAGGACTCGATCGACGCTGTTTCGGACTTTGCCCCGGATATCGGCCGCGTGCACGGTGCATTGGCCAAGAAGCACGGCGTCACCATCGTATCGGGCAGTGGACCCCAGCACCGCGGCGGAAAGACGTTCAACGTCGCACAGATCTTCGGCCCGAAGGGGGCCGCCCGCCATTTCGAAAAATACATGCCCACCCCGTGGGAGCGCAACGCGGCAGCGATCAACGGCGGCCGTCACCTCAAGGTCTTCGACATCGGCAAGGCCAAGATTGGTTTGCTGATCTGCTACGATATCGAGTTCCCCTTGCTGTCGCGGGCACTCGCCGAGGCGGGGGCAGAAATCATCCTGGCGCCCTCGAACACCGAGACCGAATGGGGGTATTGGCGGGTTCGCACGGGAGCCATGGCGCGGGCCCTCGAAAACCAGGTTTACACGGTCCACGCACCCGTGGTCGGTCCTGCGCCGTTTTGTACATTTTGCTCAGATAATACGGGCGCAGCCGGTATCTTCGCACCCTCGGACAAGGGGTTCCCGCCCGGGGGCGTGCTGGCGCTGGGCGAGATGAACAAGGCCCAATGGGTCCACTGCACCGTCGATCTCGATCTGATGGGTGAGGTCAGGGTGTCGGGTGGCGTGCAGACATTCGCACACTGGCCCGAGCAACCGGGCGCCGGCCCCTTGCCGCAGGCCGAACTGATCAATTTGGGCTGACGACCAGTTGGCCACTATTCCAGTTCCCACGTTACGTTGACATCGATGGCAAGCACCTGTTCGCCGGCTGCAATGGGAACGGGAGCGGGAGAGGCCTCTGCCGCCATCATCCGTGCCCGCATCACCGGAGCCGACGGCGCATAGCCACCACCTTCGCTGATGGTGAGCAGTTTGCCAATTTTCACGTTTCCGGCGCCGGCATAGATGTCGGCCTTGTGGCGGGCGTCGGCAATGGCCTGCTTGCGCGCCTCATCAAGTGCCTCATCAGGTTTGTCGATGCCGAAGGACACACCGTTGATCTGATTGGCGCCAGCCTGCACGAGTTGATCGAGCACGGCGCCCAGCCCATCCAGATTGCGGAGTGTAACGGTGACCGTATTCGACACATCATAGCCCGACAGCCGGGGAGTCCGGTTGTCCTGGCTGTAGTCATAACGTGGCTGGACCATGAAATTCGAGGTCTGAATATCCTTGTCCGCGATACCAGCGGTCTTCAGTGCCGCCATCACCCGCTCCATGTCGGCCGTATTGGCGGCGAGCGCATCCTTGGCTGTTTCCGCCTGGCTCAGCACACCAGCCGTGACGGTTGCAAGATCGGGAACCTGCCGAACTTCGCCGTGGCCGGTCAGTGATATGGTCCTCTGCATCTTCATCTCGTCAGCCCAGGACGGCGAAGCGGCAGCGAGCCCCAAGGTCAGGGCGGCGGCGAATAGGGCTTTGAACATCTGGCACGGTCCTCCACATGCGGCATCCTTGCCTGCCGAATGCGGCATGGTTTTGGCCGGGCCATGGCCAAATGGGACGGCTCACCGGAAGGGCGGTTCATCGAAGCTTCGGAGTTTGCGGGAATGCAGCTGGTCGACATCGCGCCGCAGCCGCTCGATGGCTTCGAGCCCGATCATCAAGTGCTCGCCCACGGCGCGGTCATAGAAGGCGTTGGCCGCACCCGGCAGCTTGATCTCGCCATGCAGCGGCTTGTCGGAGACGCAGAGCAGGGTGCCATAGGGCACGCGCAGCCGATAGCCCTGTGCCGCCAGCGTACCCGATTCCATGTCCACCGCGATGGCGCGTGACAGGTTGATGCGCCGCCGCTCCGGGGTCCAGCGCAGCTCCCAGTTCCGGTCGTCATTGGTCACCACGGTCCCGGTGCGCAGCCGCTCTTTCAGTGCCTGTCCGCGCTCGCCCGTAACCCTCGCGGCCGCATCCTGAAGCGCGATCTGCACCTCCGCCAGCGCCGGGATCGGAATGTCGGGCGGCACCAGCGCGTCGAGGATATGGTCCTGACGCAGATAGGCGTGGGCCAGCACATAGTCGCCGATCCGCTGGCTCTGACGTAGCCCCCCGCAATGGCCCACCATCAGCCAGCAATGGGGCCGGAGCACCGCCAGATGATCGGTGATGTTCTTGGCGTTGGATGGGCCGACGCCAATGTTGACCAGCGTGACGCCACCATCGCCGTCGCGCCGCGCCAGATGATAGGCCGGCATCTGGAACCGGTGCCAGGGCGAAGCCTCGATCACCGCTTCGGCTTCGGCGGCACTCATGCCGCGCGTGACCTTGCCGCCGCCCGGCAGATGCAGCGTGTCATAGGGGCTGCCAGTCATGAGCTGGCCGACGCCCCATTTGACGAACTGGTCGACATAGCGGTGGTAGTTGGTGAGCAGGATCCACGGCTGCACATGACGCCAGTCGGTGCCGGTGTAATGCTGAAGCCGCTTCAGCGAATAATCGACGCGCACCGCGTCGAACAGCGCCAGCGGCATGTCCTGACCGGGGCCGGGGAGGAGGTCGCCATCGGCGATCTCGTCACCGACGACGGCCAGGTTGGGCCCTGGGAAATGCAGCACCAATTCGGCCGCCGTGACGCCGTTGCGGCCGAGATCGTCGCCGGTTTCAAGCACGTAAGGGTAGGGGATCTGCTGGGTTGAGCGCCGGACCTCGATGGTGGCGCCATAATCGTCGACGAGATGCGTCAACTGCTCGACGAGGTAGCGGCGGAAGTGTGCGGGATGGGCCACCGTCGTCGTGTAGGTGCCGGGGGCTTCGAACTTGGCGAAGGACCGCGCGATCCGCGGCAGGAGGCCCGCCGGTTCATAGCGCACCACGAGTTCCGGATAGTAGAAGGTGCGCAGTTCTTCATCGCTTGGCGGCACGCGCGTGTCGAAATAGCGGTCAAGGCAGGTCCGCAGGCTGTCTGTGGCCTCGGCATGCAGCGCGATCAGGTGATCCACGGCCATTTCAGGCGAAAGGGTAGGCGATCTCAGAGAGTTATCCATCATGCGGGCGAGCCTATAGCATGCCCGCGCGAATTGCTGTAGCCATGCGTTCGCGTGGGGGCCCATAGCTCAATGGTTAGAGCTGACGGCTCATAACCGTCTGGTTCCAGGTTCGAGTCCTGG
>CAZECZ010000032.1:0-36124 GCA_964510815.1 uncultured Aestuariivirga sp. | reverse complement strand
TCATTTCTTTCGGCTGTCGGGCTGGACGGCGTCCTTTCCGATGCGGGCCTCAAGGCGCTTGAACATCATCGCAGTGCTGGCAATGCCCAGTTCGCCGACAGCAGGGTCTCCATGGTGCTGTTCGCGGTTCGGCAGCTCGGGCGGCGTGCATTTCGATCCAGGCGGAACGCGGTGCTCGATCTCATCTCGCGCCTGGCCGCCCGTGCGGATCTGGCAGAGGAGCTCGGCAAGCTCAGCATCCAACTTGCCCCGGGCTCGGTGAATGCCATTGTTGCGGCCACTCGCTCTGAAACGGAGGATTTGGCTAACGCAACCGCTCTGCGTCTTCCAGATGGCCGGCAGACGATGATTGCCGGACAGGGACAAACCATGATTGCCGGGCATTCGCCACTCGGCTTGCTGATGCGCGACGAGTTGAGCAGGCTCGCCTGAGGTCCGCATAGTCGGCACGCAAGGCGCAGCTCAGACGATGCCGATCCGCAGCAGGTCGTGGATGTGGATCAGGCCCACGGGCTTGCCGTCGCCGTCGATTACGAACAGGCTGGTGATCTTTAGCGACTGCAGCATTTCCAGGGCTTCCGATGTCAGTGCCCCGGGGTCGATCGTTTTCGGCGAACGGGTCATGACATCGCCGGCCGGCCGGCTCAGCAATTCGGCGCTCATGTTGCGGCGCAAGTCGCCGTCGGTCACGATGCCGATGAGTTTGCCGTCGCGGTCGGCGATCCCTAGACAGCCATAGCTCCGCTGGGTCATCAGGATGAGGGCCTCCGACATCGGGATGTCGGCGTCCGCCAGCGGCAGTTCGACCAGTGGATGCATGACATCACTGACATGCTTCAATTGCGCGCCGAGCTTGCCGCCGGGATGGAACGTCTTGAAATCGCGGGCTGAAAAGCCCTTGTCCTCGAGCAGCGCCATGGCCAGCGCATCGCCCAGCGCCAATTGCAGGAGCGTCGACGTGGTAGGGGCGAGCCCATTCGGGCAGGCTTCACGGGCGGCGGGAAGTGGCAATGTGATGTCGGCTTCTGCGCCCAGCGTGCTGGCCGGCCTGGCGGTGATGGCGATGAGCAGCACCTTGAAGCGGCGGGAGTAGGTGAGAATGTCGCGAAGTTCGGGCGATTCTCCAGAGTTCGAAATCATGATGATGACGTCGTCCGTGGTGATCATGCCGAGATCGCCATGGCTTGCTTCCGCCGGGTGCACGAAGCTGGCAGGTGTGCCGGTCGAAGCAAGCGTGGCGGCGATCTTTCGGGCGATGTGGCCGCTCTTTCCCATGCCGGTCAGGATGATGCGGCCCTTGGCCCGGCGAATCCCGTCGACCGCCTTGACGAGGGCGTCGCCCAGTTCGCCGTCCATGGCGGTAATCAACTGCTGCATGCCCTCGGTTTCGGTGGAGAGCGTGCGCCTGGCGGAGGCCCGCCACTGTGCGCCCAGTGGTGCGGGCTGAAGAGCGATATTCGCGGTCATGTCCGTCTCATAGGCAGTTTCCGATGTTGTGCCAAGCGGCTCCTGGCACACCTCGTCAAGCCCCCATTAACCATAACTGCCTAGTGTCGGGCCTGTGAGACGTATCAGCCTGCCATGACCAGCCGGACCGGAGCCTTGTTCCTTGTGAGTGTGGGCCTGCTAGCAGGACCCGCCCACCCGGCCTTTGCCCAGTCGGCTCTGCCGCTGAAGGGCACGCTTGCCGATGAGGAAGCGGCGGCGCAGCCTCTGCCGGCGCCCGGAAAACTTGCGGATACCAGTCTCGAAATTCAGCCGCCAGACCCCATTCCTCCGGTCCGGGCACCTCGTGCGGCGGCCGATCCCTATGCGCCGATTGGAATTGGCCTCGGCGGGTTGCGGCTTTATCCATCGATCATGGCCGGCGCGGTCTTCACCAGCAATGTCAACAGCAGCGGCAGCAACCCAAAGCCCGATGAAGGACTGCAGATCAAGCCGGCGGTGCGATTCGAGAGTGACTGGGTCCGTCATTCGTGGACAGGCGGGGCCGACGGCAGCTTGATTCTCTATCGCGACAACACCGATCTCGACAGCCAGTCGCTTAACATCTTCCAGCGCCTGCGGCTTGATGTGCGGCGTACCACCACGGCCGAAATCAGCAGCTCCTATGCGCTGACCCAGGACGGCATCGGCAGCAGCGGTGTGCCTGCCACGGCAAAGGGCCTGCGCACGGAGCATACGCTCAAGGGCGATATGGCTCTCACCCATGAATTGAACCCGGTTACCGCAACGCTCCGGGCCGGTGTCACGGGTCGCATCTTCGAAGACGTGAAGCTGACCGGAGGCGGCAAGGAGGACAACAAGGACCGCGACTATATTGAACCCTCGCTGTCTTTGCGCACAGCCTATTCTGGTTCCGACATCCTCAGCCCCTACATCGAAGCCGCATACACGCCGCGCATCCACAACATCACTCACGACCGCTTTGGCCTCCGCCGGGACTCGCAAGGGGTGGGTGTCACGGCAGGTATTGAGATCAATGCCGGCGCCTTGTGGAGCGGTGATATCGGACTCACCTATCTGCACCGAAACTATGCCGATCCGGCGCTGGCCTCCGTCAATACCCTTGGGGTCACCGGTAATCTCACCTGGAACCCGACAGAAATCACCAAGGTGATCATGTCGGCGGGCACTTCCGTGAATGAAATCAGTTCGGCCACACGCTCAGCCGATCCGGTGTGGACGGCCAGCATCGCGGCAAGCCATGGTCTTCGCGACAATATCGATATCAACGCCGGCGCCAGCATCGAAGTCGAGGATACCGGTCCGGCGTTCGACGTTACCTATGATGCCAATCTTGGCGTGTCGTGGAAGTTCAATCCGGAGCTGACATGGACGGCGGGCTATGACTTCAGCTGGCTCAATTCCGGCACGGCCGGACGAAGCTATGCCGAACATCGTCTGCTGGCAGGGCTGACCTACAGTCCTTAGAAATCGCCGCGCTTGTCCAGAATGCGTTTCAAGGCGTCCCGGAAGCCGGGGCCGATGTCATCGCGCTCAAGGGCGAAGGCCACATTCGCCGACAGAAACCCGATCTTGTCGCCACAGTCATAAGTGGTGCCTTCATATTTCAGACCATGGAACGGCTGGGATGCCATCAGGCGAATCATGGCGTCGGTGATCTGGATTTCGCCGCCGGCGCCGGGTTCCTGGCGTTCAATCTCGGCAAAGACCTCGGGCTGCAGAATGTATCGGCCGGAAATGATGAGGTTGGAGGGGGCCGCTTCGCGTTTGGGCTTCTCCACCATGCGGTCGATGCCGAAGGCGTTGCCGTCCCAATCCGTGGCGCCGACGATGCCGTAGCGGTGCACCTGTTCCCAGGGAACCTCTTCCACGGCGATCACATTGCCGCCGCCGCGGGCATTGTAGACGCCGATCATCTGCTTCAGGCAGCCGGGCCTGGCGTGCATCACCATGTCGGGCAGCAACAGCGCGAAAGGCTCATTGCCGACGAGATTGCGCGCGCACCATACCGCATGGCCGAGACCCAGGGGTTCCTGCTGTCGCGTGAAACTGGTCTGGCCGGCGCCCGGCAGGTCCTGTTCCAGAAGTGCCAGTTCCATCGACTTGCCGCGGGTGCGAAGCGTCGATTCAAGCTCATATTGCTTGTCGAAGTGGTCTTCGATCACGCCCTTGTTGCGGCCGGTCACGAAGACGAAATGCTCGATCCCCGCTTCGCGCGCTTCATCGACGGCAAGCTGGATGACGGGTCTATCGACAACCGTCAGCATTTCCTTTGGCATGGCCTTTGTGGCAGGCAGGAACCGGGTGCCGAGGCCGGCAACGGGAAATACGGCGGTCTTGATCGGGCGGGCCACGTATTCACCTCTTGTTAATATCGTTCGTAATGCGGCAATCCGCAAATGGTTGCCTTCGCGGATCGTCAATGAAGACATGCCATGACAGATTTGAGTCCAAGTTAACGGGAATGGTGGGACATGACGATCCTGGTGACCGGCGGAGCCGGCTATATTGGCAGCCACATGGTGCTGGCGCTAACCGACCGCGGTGAAGAAGTCGTGGTTCTCGACAATCTGTCCACCGGGTTCGATTGGGCGGTGTCACCGAAGGCCACGCTGGTCCAGGGCGACATCGGCGACGAGGCGCTTCTTGACCGTATCATGGCGGAGCACCGGTTCGATGCCGTCGTGCATTTTGCGGGTTCAATCGTCGTCCCCGACAGCGTGCGCGATCCGCTTGGCTATTATCTCAACAACACCGTCAAGTCGCGCATGCTGATGGCCTGCGCCGTGAAGGCAAAGATTCCGCGATTCATCTTTTCGTCCACGGCTGCAGTTTATGGCAACCCGAAGACCCAGCCGGTGTTCGAGACCGAGGCACCGGCGCCGATTTCCCCCTATGGCAGCTCAAAGCTGATGACCGAATGGATGTTGCGCGACACGCACATCGCACATGGCCTGCAGTATATCGCGCTGCGCTATTTCAACGTCGCGGGAGCCGACCCCCTGGGCCGCACGGGCCAGTCGACGCCGCGGGCCACGCATCTCATCAAGGTCGCCTGCCAGACCGCACTCGGTCAACGCGGCCAGCTCGAAGTGTTCGGTACTGACTACGATACGCCGGACGGTACGTGCCTTCGCGACTACATCCATGTCAGCGACCTGATCGCCGCCCACGTCGATGCGTTGGCTCACCTGCGCAAGGGCGGCGACAGTGGCATCTTCAACTGCGGGTATGGCACGGGCTATTCGGTGCTGGAGGTGATCAAATCCGTGGAGCGGGTCACCGGTACGCCATTACCCGTCAAGATGGGCGAGAGACGGGAAGGTGACCCGGCGGCCATTGTGGCCGGGGCCGACCGCGTCCGGCAAGTCCTCGGCTGGCAGCCCAAGCATGCCGATCTGGACTTCATCGTCGACTCTGCACTCGGATGGGAACGCAAGCTCTCAAAGCGGAACGCGACCTGAGCGATTTTCAAAAAGACCTCCATAGGGTTGCGCGGCCCGCGGCATTGATGTCACAGTCCTTTTCCCCCCGGATGTGCGGGTGCAAAACGATGGGAGAGGACGATGCAAGCACGCTTGTTCATGATGACCTTGGGGCCCGGTATGCGGGACGTTGCAACGGCCATTGCCAATGAGGCCTATCAAACATCGAAGGGCATGCCCGGTTTCGTCAGTGCCACCTATATGATCTTCGATGAGGCAGGCGGCGAATATGGGTCGTTGACGGTGTGGAAGACCGAAGCCGACGCCAATGCCGCTGCTGAAAAGCTCACGCCGTGGGTCATGCAGAAGATTGGCGACAAGTTCAAGTCGCCGCCCGTGATCCGTCTGGCCGAGATCCACGAACCGGCGTGACCGGACGTTTGCGGCCCGATTGAGGCCGCATTTGGCGGGTGAAGTGAGTCCCTGTTAAGGTTCAGCTTGCATTGGACGAATCGAAGGGGCGACATGGACCGGCGTACATTTGCATTGTCGTTGATCCTGGCACCGCTGGTTGCCGGGCGGGTTGAGGCTGCGACCAAGTTCGAAGCGTTCATCCAGAAGACGATCTGGCCCCATGTGAAGCGGAAGGGTGTCTCGCGGGACCTGTTCGACGCCGCTTTCGCTGGCATCACCGAGCCCGATCCGCTGGTGTTGAAGCTCGCCAATAACCAGCCGGAGTTCGATTCCACCACGTCGGCGTACCTGGCCAAGGTCGTGACACCCATCCGCATCGAAACCGGTCAGTCCAAGAAAAAAGACGAAGCCAAGCTTCTGGCGGCCATCGAGCGCAAGTATGGCGTCGATCGCCACATCCTGCTCGGCATCTGGGGCATGGAGTCTAATTTCGGCAAGGACAAGGGATCGATGAGCGTCATGCGCTCGCTGGCAACGCTCATGTATTCCGGCCGCAAGCAGAAATATGCCCGCGAGCAGATCGTGGCGGCCTTCACGATCCTCAAGCGCGGACTGGTGAAGCCCAGCAACTTTACCGGGTCATGGGCAGCCGCCATGGGGCACACGCAGTTCATTCCTACCTCCTATCTCTCCTATGCCGTTGACTGGACGGGCGACGGCACAAAGGACATCTGGAACTCGAAGGAAGATGCGCTGGCCTCCACCGCCAACTATCTCGCCAAGGCCGGCTGGAAGTCCGATCGCCCATGGGGATGGGAAGTGACACTGCCGAAAGATTTCAACCGGGCTCTCATCGGCCGCGGCAAGTGGCGCACCGTGGCAGACTGGCAGAAGCTCGGCATTGTGCGTGCCGACGGCGGCAAGCTTGGTCCGCCGCAGGCCGATGCCTTTGTCATGGTGCCGCAGGGCGTTGAAGGTCCGCGATTCCTGGTGACGAAGAATTTCCTGGCGATCATGAGCTACAATTTCTCCCACTCCTATGCACTCGCCGTGGGTCATCTCGGCGACCGGATCCGCGGGCAGGGACCTTTCATCGCCAGCTGGCCGGACGTTGCGTATGACCTCAGCTTCAAGGAACGTGTGGAATTGCAGAGGCGTCTCAGTTCCAGGGGTTACAACACCGGCGGCAGCGACGGCCGGTTCGGCGCCCGGACCTACGAGGCGATCATTGCTTACCAGAAGAAGGCCGGACTGCCGCTTGATGGTGTGCCGTCGCTCAAGCTTCTGCAGCACTTGCGCAAGAACGGCTAGGGCGGTGCGGATCTTCTGGACCATCGCGCTGATTGGCCTGCTGGCGCTGCAGGCCGCCGGACTCGCCCGATCACAGGAAACGCCGGTCATGGGATCGACGGCAACCGTGGGAGAAGGCCTGGCGCTGGAAGACGGGGATCAACTGGTCCATATTCTCGCGGTCGGTGATGCTGTCGGCGGCGGCCTCGGCGCCGGACTGTTGCGCATGGGCGAAATCGATGGGCGCTACGAAGTGGCCATCCGCTTCAACGAGGAATCGGGGCTGTCGCGCCCCGAAATCTATGACTGGCCGGCGACACTGTCGAAGATCCTCGAGACCAATACTTATGACGTGATTGTCGTGTTGATGGGCGTCAACGACCGGCAGACGATTCGAGACGGCAATGCCCGCTACAATTTTGGCTCGCCCGACTGGATTGCCGCCTATACGAAGCAGGTCGACCGCATGCTGGACGTGCTGAAGGCGTCGGGCGCCAAGGTCTATTGGGTGAGCATCCCGCCGATGGCCGATCCCGGCTATGACGAGGCGATGCGCTTCATCAGCAACTTGCAGAAGGAACGGGTCGAGGCAAGGGGTGCGGCTTATGTCGATGTCCGGCCTGTGCTCCTGACGCCTGATGGCCAATACAAGGACAGTGGCCCTGACGAAAACGGTGATGTGCGCAAGCTCCGCGGGCGGGACGGCATTTCGTTCTTCAAGCTCGGCAACAATGTCATGGGGCAGGAAGTGCTGCGCGCCCTGCAATCCAAGGCAATGGCTGATATGAAGACGGCGGCTGCCGCTCCCCAGACCCGTGCTCAGGTTACGCGCCGGGTGCGGCCACCCCGTGAGCCACGTGTCGTGCCGATTTTTGGGCGGCTGGACATCGAAGGAAACGATATTGCCATGCGGCCCGAAGACGTGGCGGTGGGTGCCGCCCTCATGCTGTCGGCGGGAGGAGAGGGGCTTGCTCCGGACAAGGCCATGGCCATGCTGGTGTCGATTGCACCGCCCGATAGTGCGGCGCGGCGATTGTTCAGCGAAGGTGCGGCGGGCGACGTGCCGAAGGGACGTGCCGATGATTTTTCGGTGCCGCCCGAAGCGCAGCCCTGATCAGGCAAAGCGAAAGATCGCGACCGCCCAGACAATCGATATGACGACCGCGCCCCACAATGGCGTGCCGTAAAAGGCGAGCCAGGCCAGAAAAATGAAGCATGTGCCCAGATGGGTGATGAACAGGCGATCGCCACGGGTGGTGTCGAGGCCCAGAACACCATGGCGAGGCCCGCCGCCGGGTGCAAAATATTCCCATACACCCATCGCGGCGATCGAAGCGAAGATATAGAGAAAGAAAGCAATGGTGACGCGGTTCCAGGCCATCCAGGTGCCCAGTGGTTCCTGCCACCATTCGGCTGAAAACATCATTGGCGAATCCATGTTCTCGCCCCCTCAGACGCGGCCGAGGGCAAAGCCCTTGGCGATGTAATTGCGGACGAAATAGATGACGACGGCGCCGGGAATGAGCGTGAGCACGCCGGCCGCAGCGAGAAGGCCCAGTTCATAACCGGACGTGCTGGCAGTCTTGGTCATGGCGGCAACGATGGGCTTTGCCGCTACCGCGGTCAGGTTCTTGGCCAGCAGCATTTCCACCCACGAAAACATGAAGCAGAAGAAGGCCGCCACGCCGATGCCGGCCGAAATCGTCGGCAGGAAGATGCGCACGAAGAAATGCGGAAAGGAATAGCCATCGACATAGGCGGTTTCGTCCAGTTCCTTCGGAACCCCCGACATGAAGCCCTCGAGAATCCACACCGCCAGCGGCACGTTGAACAGCGTGTGTGCAAGGGCAACGGCCCACGGCGTATCGAACAGTTCCACCGCGTAGTAGAGGTTGACGAAGGGCAGCACGAAGACGGCCGGTGGCGCCATGCGGTTTGTCAGCAGCCAGAAGAACAGATGCTTGTCGCCGAGAAAGCGATAGCGTGAGAACGCGTAGGCCGCGGGCAATGCCACCACGATGGAGATGACGGTGTTGATCAGCACGTACGAGATCGAATTGAGATAGGCATTGTACCAGCTGGGATCGGTGAAGATGGTGCGGTAGCTGTCGAGGGTGAATTCGCGCGGGAAAGCGCTGAATCCGCCGAGGATCTCGTTGGTGGTCTTGAACGACATGTTGAGCAGCCAATAGATCGGCAGCATCAGGAAGACGATGTAGAGTGCGACGATGATGTAGCGCTTCTTCATCACTTGGTCTCCGTCCGCATCATGAGGGTGTAGAACAGCCAGCTCAGGAACAGGATGATCAGGAAGTAGATGATCGAGAAGGCCGCTGCAGGTCCGAGATCGAAGCCGCCCAGCGCCTTCTGTACCAGGTCGATGGACAGGAATTTCGTCGTCGAGCCGGGGCCGCCGCCGGTCAGCACGATCACCTCAGTGTAGATCATGAAGCTGTCCATGAAGCGCAGCAGGATGGCGATGGTGAGCACATGCTTGAGCTTGGGCAGCTGGATGTAGCGGAACACCGCCCAGGGCCTGGCGCCGTCGATCTTGGCTGCCTGATAGTAAGCGTCCGGGATCGAGACGAGACCGGCGTAGCAGAGCAGGGCCACGAGCGACGTCCAGTGCCACACATCCATGAGCACGGTGGTGAACCAGGCGGCCATGGGTTGGCGAGTGTAATTATAAGGAACGCCAAGGGCGTTGATCGCCTTGCCGAGGAGGCCGATGTCCGGCAGCGCCATGATGTTCCACATGGAGCCGACGACATTCCACGGCACCAACAGCGGCAGCGCCATGAGCACGAGACAGACGGAGACCCACGGCCCCTTGCGCGGCATGCACAGCGCGATGACGAGACCCAGCGGCACCTGTATCAGCAGGACCAGGCCGGTGAAGATGATCTGCCGCTTCAGTGAGTCATGAAAGTTGGTGTCATGCAAAATCTGCTGGAACCACGTCGTTCCCGACCACAGGAAGACGTTGTTGCCGAAGGTTTCCTGGATCGAATAGTTGACGACCGTCATCAGCGGAATGAGCGCGTTGAAGGCCACCAGGATGAAGACCGGCAGGACCAGGAACCACGCCCGGTTGTTGATGGTCTTGTTCATGCCCGGCCTCCGGCGATCCAGCCATCCTCGTAAATCTGGGTGTGCGATGGATCGAAACTGAGATGGATCTTGCCGGTGGGAATCGATTCACCCTCGGCTACGAGCAACTTGATGGTGCTGCCGCTGGCCTGTGTCTCGACGATCCGGTAGCGGCCGGCGTCGGACACCTTGACGATGTCGGCTTCGATGCCCGACCCGCCGATGCTGATGAACTCCGGGCGTACGCCGATCTCAAGGTGTGCCGAATTCTTCGCGGCCGCTACGTTTTCAGCGTCGACCATGTGCCCGGCGAAGAACGCCTTGCCGCCCTTCACCTCGCAGGGAAGCAGGTTCATGCCCGGAGAGCCGATGAAGTGGCCGACGAACGTGTGCCTCGGTTTCTCGAACAGCTCGACGGGTGTGCCCGACTGCACGACCTCACCATTGTTCATCACGACAACCTGGTCGGCGAAGGTCAGCGCTTCTGTCTGGTCATGGGTCACATAGATCATAGTGCGCTTGATGCGCTGGTGCAGTTCCTTGAGCTTGGAACGCAGCTGCCACTTCAGGTGCGGATCGATGACGGTCAGCGGCTCGTCGAACATGATGACATTGACGTCCGAGCGCACAAGGCCGCGGCCGAGCGAGATCTTCTGCTTGCCATCGGCGGTCAGGCCGGATGCGCGGTTGTTCAGCGTTGCCGTCAGATCGAGCATCTCGCCGATTTCCCGCACGCGCTTGTCGATCTCGGCTTCGGGCACGCCGCGATTGCGCAAGGGGAAGGCCAGATTATCATACACCGTCATGGTGTCATAGATGACAGGGAACTGGAACACCTGGGCGATGTTGCGCCTTTCAGGTGTCAGGTGCGACACGTCGGCGCCATCGAACAGAATCTTGCCTTCAGTCGGCACGAGGAGGCCGGATATGAGGTTCAGCAGGGTAGTCTTGCCGCAGCCGGACGGACCGAGCAGGGCGTAGGCGCCGCCATCCTGCCAATCAAGGGAGAGCCGCTTCAGGGCGAAGTCCTCATCGGACTTCGGGTTGAGGTAGTAGCTGTGCCGCAAGCTAGCGAGTGTGATCTTGGCCATCAGGAGATCAACTCCCCGTTCGGCCCGAAGAACAGGGCCTGATCCACGTCCGCATGGAGTTCAGCAGTCGCCCCCACCTCGAAGGGATGGATCCCATGGGATTGGCTGACCCAGGTGGTGCCGCCGACATCCATGTGAATGACACTCTCGGAGCCCGAGAGTTCGGTGACCAGAACGCGGCCATTGAACGAGCCGCTGCTGGCGGCGACGGCGGCCGGCGTCACGTGGTGCGGCCGAATGCCGATGGTGTAGGTGCCATCGGCGATCGTCTCCCCGGCCCTGCCGGCCGGCCAGGTGATCCGGTCGAAAATCGTGATGGTCTTTCCGCGCTTCTCGACCCTGGCCGTGTTGATCGGCGGATCGGAGAAGACCTGAGCGGTAACGATATCCTTCGGCCGCCGGTACAGGCCTGAGGTTGGTCCGAACTGGGTAATGCGGCCTTCATGCATGGTCGCGGTGTTGCCGCCGAACAGCAGGGCTTCGGTCGGTTCGGTCGTGGCATAGACGACGATGGCGTTGCGTCCGGCAAAGATCTTCGGCAGCTCGTCGCGCAGCTCCTCGCGCAGCTTGTAGTCGAGATTGGCGAGGGGTTCGTCGAGCAGAATCAGATCGGAGTCCTTGACGATGGCGCGGGCAATGGCCGTGCGCTGCTGCTGGCCGCCCGACAGCTCTGACGGCCGGCGCTGCAGCATCGGCGTCAGGCGCAAGAGCTCGGCCGCCTTGCCCACGCGGCGGTCGATTTCGCTCTTGTCCATGCCTGCAACCCGCAAGGGGGAGGCGATGTTGTCGTAGACGTTGAAATTCGGGTAGTTGATGAATTGCTGGTAGACCATGGAGACATTGCGCTTTTGCACGGCAGTGCCGGTCACGTCCTTGCCGCGAAAGAGGATGGTGCCGGACGCCGGCTTCTGGATGCCTGCCATCAGCTGCATCAATGTGGTCTTGCCTGACAGCGTGGTGCCGAGGAGCACGTTGAAACTTCCACCCTCCAACACGAGATTCGTGTCGTGGATGTGGGTCTCCGTACCGATGCGTTTGCTGATGTTGCGAAGCTCTAGGGACATGTCGCGATCGTCCGCCCTACCTCAGAGTGTGAACCGGCCCTGGGACAAGCCGCCGGGGTGCACCATGGATGCACCCCGGCGCTTCGGGAGGTTTGCAGGTTACTGGTTCTCGGTCCAGCGCTTGATCAGCTCGTCATAGGCGATGGTTTCGCCCTTCGGCTTCTCATTTTCGAGCTTGGCCCACGGCGCATGATCTGCGCTCAGCCAGGCGCTCGGGTCCTTCGGCTCATTCAACCGCGGCCCGCAACCATGGTAGGTGTTGTTGGCCTTGTCTGCTGCTTCCATACGAGCCATGATCTGGTCCATCTGCTCCGCCAGGCGGTCCATGGCCTGTTGCGCGGTGAAGGCACCAGAGTTGACGTCACCAATGTTCTGCCAGAACAACTGGGCGAGCTTCGGATAGTCAGGCACGTTGATGCCGGTCGGCGTCCACGCTACGCGGTCCGGCGAGCGGTAGAACTCGATCATGCCGCCGAGCGAGGGAGCTCGCTCGGTGAAGGATTCGTGACGCACCGTCGAGTCACGAATGAAGGTGAGACCGACATGGCTCTTCTTCACGTCGACTGTCTTCGACACCACGAACTGAGCATAAAGCCAGGCCGCCTTGCGGCGATCAACGGGCGTCGAGTTGAACAGGGTCCACGAACCCACGTCCTGATAACCGCGCTGCGAGCCTTCCTTCCAATAGGGACCATGCGGCGAGGGTGCCATCCGCCACAGCGGGGCGCCCTGATCGTCCACCGTGTTGTTGCCCTCCGACTTCGGCGCCACCATGGAGGCGGTGAAGGCGGTGTACCAGAAGATCTGCTGGGCGACGTTGCCCTGGGCAAGGGCCGGCAGCGACTGGTAGAAGTCGAGGTCGGCGGCTCCTGGTGGTGCATAGTTGCGCAGCCACTGGTCCCACTTGGTCACGGCATAGACGGCCGCCGGGCTGTTGGCGCCACCGCCGCGCGACACCGAGGCGCCCACCGGGTTGCAGGAGTCCTTCTCCATGCGGATGCCCCATTCGTCGACGGGACGGCCGTTGGGGATGCCCGGATCGGCTTCGCCGGCCATCGACAGCCACGCGTCGGTCATGCGCCAGCCAAGGTCAGGAGCGCGCTTGCCGTAGTCCATGTGGCCATAGACCTTGACACCGTCGATTTCCTTCACGTCGTTGGTGAAGAAATCGGCGATGTCCTCGTAGGCCGACCAGTTGACCGGCACGCCGAGGTCATAGCCATATTTGGCCTTGAATTGATCCTTCAGGTCTTGGCGGTCGAACCAGTCCTTGCGGAACCAGTAGAGGTTGGCAAACTGCTGGTCGGGAAGCTGCCACAGCTTGCCGTCCGGGCCGGTGGTGAACGACTTGCCCATGAAGTCGTCGACGTCGAGCATCGGATCGGTCACGTCCTTGCCTTCGCCCGCCATCCAGTCGGTGAGGTTGATGGCAGCCTGTAGGCGCGAATGGGTGCCGATCAAGTCGGAGTCGTTGATGTAACCGTCGTAGAGGTTCCGGTTGGTCTGCATCTGTGTCTGCACAGCCTGCACCACCTCGCCCTCGCCGAGGAGCTGATGGTTCACCTTGATGCCGGTGATCTCTTCGAAGGCCTTTGCCAGGACTTTCGATTCATATTCATGGGTCGGAATGGTTTCCGAGAGCACGTTGATTTCCATGCCCTTGAACGGTTCCGCAGCCTTGATGAACCATTCCATCTCCTTCATCTGGTCGTCTTTTGACAGTGTGGAGATGGTGAACTCGCTGTCGATCCATTTCTTGGCAGCGTCCATGTCCGCCCAACTTGGCGTCGTGAATGCTGCAAGCGCAACGGCCGCCGCCGTCACGAGATACCTCATCTTCATGGTTGGTCCTCCCTAAGTCGAGTGTGATGCCATATGGTTTGGCACCTGCGACAAACTATCAAGTGAAACAAAACGAACGTCAACAGAAAATTTTTGAACCATTGTGCAGTGCAAGATTGCGAAAAACGAAAAAAAATGAAATCATGACTTTCGCGCAGTCGTAGCGTCATTCATTGCAAGACTTTAAGGCATTGATCTCCGGAGTTTTCATGACGGTTCTCAGCCCTCGCCAACAGCATATACTTGCCCTGGCCAGGCAAGCGGGCAGTGTGCTGGTTGATGATCTTGCCGAGCGGTTCGACGTCACGCCGCAGACCATCCGGAAAGATCTCAACGAGCTTTGTGACGGCCGGCTCCTGGCGCGCACCCATGGCGGCGCGATGTTGTCCTCTGGCGTGGAAAACATGGCCTATGAGGCGCGGCGGCAGTTGGCGGCACACGAGAAGGTCGTGATCGGCCGTCATGCCGCAAGTCTCATACCCAACAACTGTTCGCTGTTCATCAACATCGGCACGACAACAGAGGAGGTGGCCCGCGCCCTCGTTCATCACGAAGGTTTGCTAGTCATTACCAACAACATCCATGTCGCCACCATTCTGCTGCCCCGTCCGCGGGTCGACGTCATCCTGGTAGGGGGGATGCTGCGCAAGGCGGATGGCGGAATCGTCGGCGAAGCGGCCGTCGATTTCATCACCCAGTTCAAGGTCGATCACGCGGTGATCGGGGCGTCTGCCATCGATGACGATGGCGCGATGCTGGACTTCGACTACCGCGAGGTGCGGGTTGCGAAGGCGATCATGCAAAACGCCCGCAACGTCATGCTCGTGTCGGATGCCATGAAGTTCACACGCACGGCACCTGTGCGCATTGGCCACTTGTCCGACGTCGATGTTTTTGTCACAGACCGTGCTCCTCCTGAGCCGGTGACGGAACTGTGCAAGCACAGCGGTGTGCGGCTCGAAATCGCAGATGGACTTGAAGCTGATGACAACGCAACGGATACGGCCGCATGATTTATGATCTTTTTGTCATCGGCGGCGGCGTCAATGGCTGTGGTATCGCCAGAGATGCGTCCGGCCGGGGCCTCAAAGTGTTTCTGGCCGAACAGGGCGATCTGGCATCCGGCACCTCTTCGGCCTCGACCAAGCTGATCCATGGCGGCCTTCGCTATCTCGAGCACTATGAATTCCGACTGGTGAGGGAAGCGCTCATCGAGCGGGAAGTGCTGCTGAATGCGGCACCTCATATCATCTGGCCGCTGCGCTTCGTGCTGCCGCACCACAGCGGCATGCGGCCTTGGCCGCTGCTTCGCCTGGGCCTGTTCCTCTACGATCACCTGGGTGGCCGCAAGATCCTGCCTGGCACCCGCACGGTCGATTTGCACAACGATCCGATCGGGGAACCGCTCAAGGATGAATTCGTGCGCGGCTATGAATACTCGGACTGCTGGGTGGAAGATGCGCGTCTCGTGGTGCTCAATGCACGCGATGCCGAGGCGAAGGGCGCTGTCATCCGTACACGGACGAAATGCACATCTGCCCGGCGCGTCGATGGTGTCTGGGAGATGATCATCACCGGCGACAGCGGAACCGAGGAGAAGGTGAGGGCCAAGGTCCTCATCAATTCCGCCGGGCCGTGGGTGAGTCAGGTGCTGGGCACGGTAGTGGGCCGCAACGATCCCGACAAGATCCGCATGGTGAAGGGCAGCCATCTCGTGGTCGACAGGCTCTATGATCACGACCGCTGTTTCATCTTCCAGAATGCCGATGGGCGTATCTGCTTTACCATTCCCTACGAGAGCGAGTTCACGCTGATCGGCACGACCGACGAGGACCACAAGGGTGATCCCGGGAGCCCCCGCATTTCTGATGCCGAGACCGACTATCTCCTTCATGCGGTCAGCGAGTATTTCAAGAAGCCGGTCACGCGCGATATGGTGCGTTGGGCCTATTCCGGCATCCGGCCGCTCTATGACGACGGAGCCTCCAAGGCCCAGGAAGCAACGCGGGACTATGTCCTGAAGCTCGACCATCCAACTGACGGGGCGCCGATGCTTTCGGTGTTCGGCGGCAAGATCACCACCTTCCGGAAACTGGCGGAATCGGCACTGGAGAAAATCCAGCCATTCTTTCCGCAGATGGGGCGCCCGTGGACGGCGGGGGCCAAGATGCCGGGCGGCGATTTCCCCTATGCCGAAGTCGAGCAGCGCATCGCGGAGGCGACGCGGAAATATTCCTTCATGGCGCCGCGAAACGTGCGGCGCATGTTCCGCGCCTACGGCACGGATATCGATTCCGTCTTCGGCGGCGCGCGTTTTGCGCAGGATATGGGCCAAAGCTTCGGCGTGCTGACCGAGCGCGAAGTCGAATGGCTGAAGACCAGGGAATGGGCGCGGACCGCTGATGACATCCTGTGGCGGCGATCGAAGCTTGGCCTTCACCTGGGGCAAGACGAGCAGGATGCGCTTCGATCCTTCTTCGCCAAGTCGGCCAAGGCACGGGATACGGTTGACGCGAATGGGAGCACTGCATGAGCGAGCATCTCCTTGCCATCGACCAAGGTACGACGTCATCCCGCGCTATCGTATTCGACAAGGGGCTCAAGCCGGCCGGCAGCGGCCAGCAGGAGTTCCGTCAGTTCTATCCGAAATCCGGCTGGGTCGAACATGATCCTGAGGAGATCTGGCAGAGTGTGCTTGCGGTGTCGAAGGCGGCTCTGAAGAAGACCAAAACCAAAGCTTCGCAGATCGCCGCCATCGGCATCACCAACCAGCGCGAGACGGTGGTGATCTGGAACCGTAAGACCGGAAAGCCGATCCACAAGGCCATCGTCTGGCAAGACCGGCGCACCGCAGATATGTGCGCGCGGCTCAAGTCGGAAGGTGCAGAGCCCACCTTCACGACGAAGACCGGCTTGCTGCTCGATCCCTATTTTTCCGGCACCAAGATTGCCTGGCTGCTGGATCATGTGAAGGGTGCCCGCCAGAAGGCCGAGCGAGGTGAATTGGCCTTCGGCACCATCGACACCTTCCTGATCTGGCGTCTCACCGGTGGCAAAGTCCATGCGACGGACGCGACCAATGCGTCGCGCACGCTGCTTTACAATATCCACACGGGCGAGTGGGATGAGGAATTGCTCCGTATCCTGAATATCCCGGCCTCCCTTCTGCCGGAGGTGAAAGATTGCGCGGCGGATTTCGGGACCACTGATCCGGCGCTGTTTGGTGCCGCGATTGCCGTGGCGGGCGTCGCGGGCGACCAGCACGCAGCCACAATTGGTCAGGCCTGCTTCCTGCCGGGGATGATGAAATCGACCTACGGGACAGGCTGTTTTGCCCTGCTCAACACCGGCAGCAAGGCCGTGGCGTCGCAAAACCGGCTGCTGACGACGGTTGCCTATCAGCTTGGCGGCCAACGCACCTATGCGCTGGAAGGTGCCATCTTCATCGCGGGTGCGGCGGTGCAATGGCTGCGCGACGGGCTGAAGCTGGTGAAGACAGCCGGGGAGACAGGCGCACTCGCCAGGGCCGCCGACGTTCACCAGCAGGTCTACATGGTGCCGGCCTTCGTCGGGCTGGGTGCGCCCTACTGGAATGCCGAGGCGCGTGGCGCCCTGTTCGGTCTGACGCGCGGCACGACAAACAAGGAACTGGCGCAGGCTGCGCTCGAAGCCGTGTGCTACCAGACCCGCGATTTGCTTGAAGCGATGCAGAAGGATTGGGGATCCACCGGCCAGACCATCCTGCGCGTCGACGGCGGCATGACCGCATCGGACTGGACCATGCAGCGGCTGGCCGACATTCTCAACGCACCTGTCGACCGCCCGAAGGTGCTGGAGACAACGGCATTGGGTGCCGCCTATCTTGCGGGTTTGCAGGCGGGTCTGCTTCCGCCGCCTGCGCAATTCGCCAAGTCGTGGAAACGCGATGTGCGCTTCCTGCCGAAGATGAAGGCTGAGATGCGGGACGCGAAGTATGCGGGCTGGCAGGACGCTGTGCGGAAACTGCTGTCCTGATCCGATGTCCTACTGGGCCGGTTGTTCGGTCGTCGCCGCGCGCTTCTGGTGAATGTATTCGGTCGTCCAGCTGGTCTGGATCGACAGGGGAAGCAGGACCAGAAGCAGCAAGATCGCGGCGCTGATGACCGGGAACGGTCCCTGCCGGGTGGGCCGCGCCGCTGGTGTCGATACGGTGTGCCGAAGAGACACGATCAGCATGATCACGCCTGCCACCGCCATGGCGAGATTGAACCATTGTCCCGGGCCGATGCCGCCCAGCGTCGATTCGTAATCGCGGAACTGATCGACGAGGAAGCGCAAGCCGCCATATCCGATCAGGAAGATCGCAGTGGCAACGCCCTGACCCGCGGGCCATCGTTTCAGCACTGCCATCAGCACCGGCACCAGTGCGAGGTTCTTGACCCCGTCATAGAGCGAGACCGGATGGCGGAAGCCCTCGACGTCGGGGAGCTTCACACCCCACGGCAAGCTCGTCACGGTGCCGATCACGCCGCCTTCGATGAAATTGCCGATGCGGCCGACGCCGAAGATGAAGGCGGCGGCAACCACGAGGATATCAAGCAGGCGGAGCAGCGGCGTACCGGTCCAGACCGCTGCGAAGAGGGCGGCCAGGGTTGCGCCGGCCAGCAGGCCGTGGGTCGCCATGCCGCCTTTCCAGATCAGCGGAATCTGGCCCGTGTGGCCGCGATACCACTCCCACTCATAGACGATCACATCGAAGATGCGTCCGCCGGCCAGGATCAGCACGGCAAAGATGAGACTGAGATTCACCACCTGGGCGTCCGTCCATCCCAGGAGATCGCGCTTGCGCCACAGCCACCAGATCATGAAGGCAAAACCGAAGGTATAGGCGAACCCGTACCAATATACCTGCACCCCTGCGATGCTGAACATCACGGGGTCAATATTGTGCACGTAACCCATGCAGTCCTCCCTCGCCGTGTGGGGGAAGTCTGCATGATACTGCGTTCTGCGCCTTGATCGGCATCAACGGAAGATTTCTAGGGTTGCGGACTCGCGCGGTCACAAGCCCGCGCATGGCCAGTGCAGTCTACGACTGCTTCATGCCCATCGCGGCGGCCACGCCCGAGACTGCCCCCATCTGAGGCTTGCCGCGCGGCAGGCTTGTTTCTGCAGCGATCCTGTCTGCGAAGTCTTTGAGGCGGGTCGTGTGGGGTTCAACGGAGTAGCTACGGATGCTGCGTTCAGTGGCAATAATGACCGGCTTCGCATTGCCAGCGGCAATCGTCATCGTTTCAATCTGGGTGCCTTCGCTCCTCTGCTGCAGAACCCGGAGTTCGGTGACATCGTCGAAGTTCATCGAAACGCGTATGTCCGGTTTTCCCTTCGTTTCCGTCACGATGTCGACCCGCCGTGCGTCGATGTCGAAGGTGGTTGTCGTGCCGATCAGCCTGGCACCCTTGAGGATGAGCAGGGAGAAGCCCAGGACAAAGACACCGAGGATCAAGGCGACGGCTACCACCACCACGGTCGCATCCGGCTCGCGCCACCAGAGTGCCATCGGCACCGCGACCCCCATGGCAACCAGTGCCGCAATCCAGATGACTGGCTTTGGCGGCTGCGGTCTGTAGACGAGCTGCAACGTACGTCCCTTGCGCTCAAGCGTGGTAAGATTCGTGTCCTTGCTGCCCATGCTGCCTCAAGCACTGCGCGCCAAGAGAGATCAGCGCGGCAGCGTGGACGATCCCATCAGATACTGATCGACGGCGCGGGCTGCCTGACGGCCCTCGCGGATGGCCCAGACCACCAGCGACTGGCCGCGGCGCATGTCGCCGGCTGCGAAGACCTTCTCCACCGAGGACTTGTAGTTTGCCACGTTGGCATCGACATTGCCGCGGCCGTCGAGCTTGACATCGAGCGACTGCAACATGCCTTCGTGCACCGGATGGACGAACCCCATGGCGAGCAGCACCAGATCGGTCTTGAGTTCGAACTCCGTGCCGGGAATGTCCTTCATCCTGTTGTCGACACGCACGCAATGCAGCTTCGTCACCTGGCCGTTCTCGCCCGAGAACGACTTGGTCATCACCGAGAAGTCGCGTTCCGCACCTTCCATGTGAGACGAGGACGTGCGGAGCTTCAGCGGCCAGTCCGGCCAGGTCAGCGCCTTGTTCTCCTTCTCCGGCGGCCGCGGCATCACTTCGAGCTGCGTCACCGACAGCGCCCCCTGGCGCACCGAGGTGCCGATACAGTCAGAACCGGTGTCGCCACCGCCGATCACGACGACATGCTTGCCGTTGGCGAGGATCGGGTGATTGTCGAGCGGCGGCTCCTTGGAGACGCGGCGGTTCTGCTGGGGCAGGAATTCCATGGCGAAATGAATGCCAGCGAGGTCCCGGCCCGGAATGGGCAAGTCGCGTGGCTTCTCCGAGCCTCCGGTGAGCAGCACTGCGTCGAAGCTGTCGATCAGCTGCTTCGCGTCCTGGGTGACGCCGATGTGGGTGCCATAGTGGAAGGTGACGCCTTCGGCTTCCATCTGCCGGATGCGGCGGTCGATCAGGTGTTTTTCCATCTTGAAGTCAGGGATGCCATAGCGGAGCAGGCCGCCGGCCTTGGCGTTCTTCTCGAAGAGGTGCACGCTGTGGCCGGCACGTGCCAGCTGCTGGGCGGCGGCGAGGCCCGCAGGTCCTGCGCCGATAACGGCAACCTTCTTGCCCGTCTTGTCGCGGAAGGACTCCGGCTTCAGCCAGCCGTTCTCCCACGCTTTGTCGACGATGGCGCATTCGATCGACTTGATGGTGACCGGAATGTCCTCGATGTTGAGGGTGCAGGACGCTTCGCACGGGGCAGGGCACACCCGCCCGGTGAATTCCGGGAAGTTGTTGGTGGAATGCAGGTTGCGCGACGCTTCTTCCCAATTCCCCTGATAGACCAGATCGTTCCAGTCGGGGATCTGGTTGTTCACCGGACAGCCGCTGTGACAGAAGGGGATGCCGCAGTTCATGCAGCGCGCCGCCTGATTCTTCACGCCCTCTTCGGAGAGCGGAATGACGAACTCGTTATAGTGGCGGATGCGGTCGGCCGCCGGTGTATATGTCCGGTCCTGCCGCTCGATCTCAAGAAATCCTGTGACCTTGCCCATCCTATGCACTCCTCTTGACGCCGATCGTCAGGCCGTCGCTGGTTTCCTGCGCCTTTTCCAGTTCCTTCAGCGCGCGGGCGTATTCGACCGGCATGATCTTGACGAACTTGGGCAGGTATTGGGCCCAGTTGTCGAGGATGAGCCTGGCGCGCGCCGAGCCTGTGTGCCTGGCGTGGCGGTTCAACAGCTCCCACACGCGCTCCGCATCGTTGCGGTCCATGTGAGCCGTGACATCCACCAGCCCGTGACTTTCCAGATCGCCGCCGTGGTGATGGAGGCGCTCGATGGTGGCTTCTTCCGCCGGGATCGGCTGCAGGTCCACCATGGAAAGGTTGCAGCGCTGGGCAAAGTTGCCCGCCTCGTCGAGTACATAGGCGACACCGCCTGACATGCCGGCTGCAAAGTTGCGGCCGGTTTCGCCAATCACCAGCACGCAGCCGCCGGTCATGTATTCGCAGCCGTGGTCGCCGACACCCTCGACGACCGCGACCGCGCCGGAGTTTCTGACCGCGAAGCGCTCGCCCGCCACCCCACGGAAGTAGCATTCGCCGGTGATCGCACCATAGAGAACCGTGTTGCCGACGATGATCGACTTCTCCGGTTCGAAGCCGATCTGCTCATGCGGCTTGACGATGAGCTTGCCGCCGGAGAGGCCCTTGCCCACATAGTCGTTGCCTTCGCCGGTGAGTTCCATGGTCACGCCATGGGCGACCCAGGCACCGAAGCTTTGTCCGGCGATGCCGGTGAGTTCGACCTTGATGGTGTCCTCCGGCAGGCCCGCATGGCCGTAGCGCTTGGCGACCTCGCCGGAGAGCATGGCGCCGGCCGAGCGGTCATAGTTGGCAATGGTCGAAGCGATGACCACGGACTTGCCCTCATCCAGAGCAGGCATCGCCTCGGCGATCAGCTTGCGGTCGAGGATCTTGTCGATGCCGTGATCCTGTCCGGTCACATGCTTGGTCGCAACCGGACCCACGATGTCCGGCTTGGCGAAGATCTTCGAGAAGTCGAGGCCGTGCGCCTTCCAGTGGGCGATGGCCTTCTCCTGGTCCAGCCACTTCGTCTCGCCGATCAGGTCGTCATAGGACTTGAGACCCATGGCGGCGAGATGCTCGCGCACTTCCTCGGCCACGAAGAAGAAGAAGTTGATGACATGCTCCGGTTGGCCCTTGAAGCGCTTGCGCAGTTCAGGGTCCTGCGTGGCAACGCCGACAGGGCAAGTGTTCAGGTGGCACTTGCGCATCATGATGCAGCCCGCGGCGATCAGCGGCGCCGTAGCAAAGCCGATCTCGTCGGCACCCAGCAGCGCGGCGATGACCACGTCGCGGCCGGTGCGGATGCCGCCATCGGCCTGCACGGCGATACGGCCACGCAGGTCATTGGCCACCAGCGTTTGTTGCGTCTCGGCAAGGCCGATCTCCCATGGCAGGCCGGCGTGCTTGATGGAGGTGAGCGGCGATGCACCCGTGCCACCTTCGTAGCCGGAAATCGTGACATGGTCGGCATGTGCCTTGGACACACCCGCTGCAACCGTGCCGACACCCACTTCCGACACCAGCTTCACTGACACCTGGCCCGCCGGGTTGACATTCTTGAGGTCGAAGATGAGCTGTGCCAGGTCTTCGATCGAATAGATGTCGTGGTGCGGCGGCGGCGAGATCAGGCCGACGCCCGGTGTCGAGTGGCGTACCTTGGCGATGGTGGCATCCACCTTGTGGCCAGGCAGCTGTCCGCCCTCGCCGGGCTTTGCACCCTGCGCCATCTTGATCTGGATCATGTCGGAGTTGACGAGATATTCCGTCGTGACGCCGAAGCGGCCGGAGGCCACCTGCTTGATGGCGGAACGCATCGAGTCGCCGTTGGGCAGCGGCTTGAAGCGGTCGGGTTCTTCGCCGCCCTCGCCGGTGTTCGACTTGCCGCCGATGCGGTTCATGGCGATGGCGAGCGTGGTATGCGCCTCGCGGCTGATCGAGCCGAAGGACATGGCACCCGTCGCAAAGCGCCTGACGATATTGGCGGCGGGCTCGACCTCGGAGATGTCGATCGGCTGCCGGCCAAGTTCCTCTGCGGACTTGATGCGGAACAGGCCACGCATGGTCTTCAAGCGCTCGGACTGTTCGTTTACCAGCTTGGCAAAGGTCTTGTACTGGTCCTGCGAATTACCGCGAACGGCATGCTGAAGGTTCGAGATCGTCTCGGCGTTCCACACATGGGCTTCGCCGCGGATCCGCTGGGCGTAATCGCCGCCGACATCGAGCGCGGCGCGGAACACGGGGTTCTCGCCAAAGGCCCATTCGTGGCGGCGGAAAGCCTCCTGGGCGATTTCGAGAAGTCCTACGCCTTCAATCTGGGTGGCGGTGCCGGTGAAGTACTTCTTCACGAAGCTGGAGGAAAGGCCCACGGCATCGAAGATCTGGGCGCCGCAATAGGACTGATAGGTGGAAATGCCCATCTTGGACATGACCTTGAGAATGCCCTTGTCGACGGCCTTGATGTAGCGCTTCACCGCCTCGGCGTGGGTGATCTTCTCTTCCAGCGTCGGAAGCATGTCTTCCAGCGTCTCGAAGGCGAGATAGGGGTTGATGGCTTCGGCGCCATAGCCTGCCAACACACAGAATTGCTGAACCTCACGTGCCTCGCCGGTTTCAACGACGAGACCGACGGAGGTGCGAAGACCCTTGCGGATCAGGTGGTGATGGGTCGCAGACGTCGCCAGGAGCGCCGGGATCGGCACACGCTCGGCGGAGACCGCGCGATCCGACAGGATGATGATGTTGAAGCCATCCTTCACGGCGCGCTCGGCCAGGGCGCAGACCGAGTCGAGGGCCGCTTCCATGTAGTCATGGCCGTTTGCCACATCATAGGTGATGTCGATCGTCGCCGTGCGGAACGGATTGTCCGATACCGCGGCGATGGTGCGGATACGCTCCAGATCCTCGTTGGTGAGGATGGGCTGGGCCACTTCGAGACGCATGTGCTTCGAGGTGCCCTTGAGATCGAGCAGGTTGGGGCGCGGGCCGATGAACGACACGAGCGACATCACCAGTTCCTCGCGGATCGGGTCGATCGGCGGGTTGGTCACCTGCGCGAAGTTCTGCTTGAAATAGGTGTCGAGCAGCTTGGGCCGGTCGGACAGCGCCGAGATTGGCGCGTCGTTGCCCATGGAGCCGATTGCTTCCTGGCCCGTCTGGGCCATCGGCGCCATCAGGATCTTGAGGTCTTCCTGCGTGTAACCGAAAGCCTGCTGGCGGTCGAGCAACGGTACGGTCGAGTTGGCACGCTTCGACTTCGCGGCGGGAAGATCCTTGAGCACCACCTGGGTGCGCTTCAGCCACTCCTTGTAGGGATGGGCGGTCGAGAGCTGCTTCTTCAGTTCCTCGTCCGAAATGATGCGCTTCTGCTCGAGGTCGATGAGCAGCATCTTGCCCGGCTGGAGCCGCCACTTGTGGGTAATGTGCTCTTCGGCGAACTTCAGCACGCCCATTTCCGAGGCGAGCAGGATATGGCCGTCGTCGCTGGTCATGTAGCGCGACGGGCGCAAGCCGTTGCGATCCAGCGTGGCGCCGATCATCTTGCCATCGGTGAAGACCATGGCGGCCGGGCCGTCCCACGGCTCCATCAGCGCGGCGTGATATTCGTAGAAAGCGCGGCGGTCCTCATCCATGAGCGGGTTGCCGGCCCATGCCTCGGGGATCAGCATCATCATGGCGTGGGGCAGCGAGTAGCCGCCAAGCGTCAGGAATTCGAGCGCGTTGTCGAAGCAGGCGGTGTCGGATTGGCCCTCATAGGAAATGGGCCAGAGCTTGGAGAGATCCTCGCCCAGCATGTCCGACTTCATGTTGGCCTGGCGCGCCGCCATCCAGTTGTAGTTGCCGCGCACGGTGTTGATTTCGCCGTTGTGGACGACGAAGCGGTAAGGATGCGCCAGCGGCCAGCTCGGGAAGGTGTTGGTGGAGAAGCGCTGATGCACCATGGCGAAAGCGCTTTCGACCCGCGGGTCTTCCAGGTCCTTGTAATAGGCGCCGAGGTCGGTGCCGAGAACCAGGCCCTTGTAGACCACGGTTCGGGCCGAGACCGATACCGGATAATAGCCCTTGGCCTTGGTGCCCAGCACCTCCAGCACGCGGTTGGAGACCACCTTGCGGCAGACGAAGAGCTTGCGCTCGAAATGAGCCTCGTCGCGGATGGTGGGGCCGCGGCCGATGAACACCTGGCGGTGGAAGGGTTCGGTGCCCTTGACCGAATAGCCGAGCACGGCGCTGTCGACCGGCACGTCGCGCCAGCCCAGCACCTTGAGGCCTTCCTCGCGGGCGGTTTCCCACCAGATGCGCTCGATATCCTGGCGGTAGATGGGTTCGCGCGGCATGAACAGGAAGCCCACGCCATATTGCTGGGGCCCGGGAAGCTCGAAGCCGAGGCGCTTGGCCTCTTCGGCGAAGAAGGCATGGGGGATCTGCAGCAGCACGCCAGCGCCGTCGCCCGCCTTTGGGTCGGCGCCCACGGCACCGCGATGTTCGAGGTTCTTGAGGATCAGCAGACCGTCGCTGATCATCTTGTGGCTTTTGGTGTTGTGGATATTGGCAATGAGACCGATGCCGCAGGCATCATGTTCGTTGCGCGGGTCATAAAGACCGTGCGCTTCGGGAAGTCCCTCTGGCCGGAATTGAATGGTCATGGCCAAACTCCTTGCTTCTTCCTCAACCCATCATAACCCAACGGGCCCGTGGGTGAACCCGCCGTGTGTCTTGTTCTTGTGGTGCGCAGGGGATGATCCGGCTTCCGGGGCCTTTGGGGGGCGTCGGTCGAGGCGTCAAACTCCTGGGCACTTTCCGTACCCGAGCCTGGTCCTCTATTTGCGTTTGCGGAGCGCGGCTCGGGGCATGCGTGCGGTGTCAACGGCCGGTTTGGCCGTCGTATTCAGGGTCGATGTGGTCGTAATCCGGATCATCCGGGTCCACTTGCCTCTGGTTAACACCGCGAAAGGACAGTGACACTGTCCTATCTCCGTATGACAGATTGAGGGGCGCCACGCAAGGAAGGAATCAATGCCAAGCGAAATACGCAACAAAATTTCGCAAGAATGGGCCTTGATTATTCCCAAATATGGGATATCGTCTCGAATATGGGAAAAATCAACGACATCGACAGCCGGATCTCTGCGCGGCTGCGGCTGTTGCGAAGCGAGAGAGGCTGGTCGCTGGAGGACCTCGCAGCCCTGAGCGGGGTCAGCCGGGCTACGCTGTCGCGTCTGGAGAATGCCGACGTTTCGGCCACCGCCAGCGTGCTGGGCAAACTCTGTGCGGCCTATGGGTTGACGGTATCGCGTCTGATGTTCATGGCCGAAGACGATTTCCAGCCGCTCATCCACCGCGACGAGCAGCCTGTGTGGACGGATCCGGAGCAGGGGTTCGTCCGCCGCTCTGTTTCGCCGCCGGCGCAGGCGCTGGCGGGCGAAATTATCGAGAGCCGTCTCGCGCCGGGCGCACAGATTTCCTATGACAAGCCGCCACGGCCCGGTCTCGAACATCATCTGGTGATGGTCGAGGGCAGGCTCACCATCACGGTCGATGGCCAGGTCCACGATCTGAAATCCGGAGACTGCCTGCGCTACCAGCTTCATGGTGAGAGCCGGTTCGAGGCCTCTCAGGATGCCGGCGCTGTCTATTATCTGTTCATGGTTTAGGGGGATCGATGATCGACATCCGGTTGGGCAATCTCGATGACGCGCGCATCGTCTCGTTGCTGCGTTATCATTTCGACAAGTGCCACGAAGTGACGCCGCCGGGCAGCGCCCATGTGTTTGACATTTCGCGGCTCAAGGCAACTGATGTCGATTTCTTCGCGGCCTGGGATGGCGATACATTGCTGGGCATCGGCGCGGTCAAATATCTCGATTCTACCCATGGTGAGGTGAAGTCCATGCACACCTCGGAAGCCGCCCGCCGGCGTGGCATCGGCAGCACCATCCTCAAGCATATCGTGGAGGCCGCACGCGCCAAAGGCATCAGGCGCCTCAGCCTTGAGACCGGGTCCTTCGGCTATTTCGAACCGGCGCGGACGCTCTACCGGTCACACGGCTTTACAGACTGCGAGCCCTTCGGCGACTACAAACCCGATCCGAACAGCTCGTTCCTGACGCGGGAGATCTGACGTGTCAGCCGCTGACCAGCGGCAATATGCCTTTCCAGGCGACATAGACGCCGATGGCGATCACGAACACGGCGAACACCATGGCGAGGGTTCCCTTGCGCTGGCTCATTTTATGGCCGGCAACGGTGCCGATGATGCCGCCGGCAATGCCGCCGCCGATGAAGAGTGCTGCGATCCGCCAGTCGACGAGTCCCGAGATCGCATAGTTTGTCGCTGTCGTTGCGCCGAATACCGCGACGGACACGAGCGATGTGCCGATGGCATAGGCGATGGGCATCCCCGTCGCCAGCATTAGTCCCGGGACGATGAGGAAGCCGCCACCAATGCCGAAGAAGCCTGACAGGGCGCCGACCGCGAAGCCGATCGCCAGCAGTACCGGGAGGAGCTGCCGGGCCGTGGCGAAATTGAGCCGGACGTCGGGATTGCCCTCGGCGTCCTTGCGCAACAGCATGACGGTGCCGACCACGACCATCAACCCGCCGAACAGGGCAAGGAGCTGATCGCCAGGCACCCGCATGGCGATGGTCGATCCCGTCCAGGCACCTGCCACCCCGGCGATCGAGAACGATACGGCGCAGGGCCATTTCACCGTTCCCTTGCGGGCGTGATTGACGAGGTTCGACACCGCGCTCAGCGACACCGCGATGGCGCTGGTGCCGATGGCGAGATGGGTGGACCCGATCCCCACCACATAGAGC
The DNA here is from genome assembly GCA_964510815.1 of uncultured Aestuariivirga sp. Taxonomy (GTDB): domain Bacteria; phylum Pseudomonadota; class Alphaproteobacteria; order Rhizobiales; family Aestuariivirgaceae; genus Aestuariivirga. Next base: position 8,473 of record CAZECZ010000032.1, on the reverse strand, counting down.
AGCAGCGGCACGGCAATGATGGACCCGCCGCCGCCCACCAGCCCCAGCACGAAGCCGACCAGGCTGCCTGAGAGGACGGAAAGCAGGTCCTGCATGAGGTGTCTCTCTTAGCCGCGCTGGGTGGGCAGGCCCGCTGCCTTCCAGGCATCGATGCCGCCATCCATGATGAACACTTCGGACGTGGTCACGCGAGCCAGCGCATTTGCGGCCATGTGGGTGCGGCCGCCCGACTTGCAATAGAAGACGATCTGCTTGGCGTCGACGTCGAACGGGCCGAAGCCCATGCGGGACAGGGGCCGGTTGGTGGCGCCCGGAATGGTTTCAGACGCAAACTCGCGGGTCTCGCGTACATCGACGAGGGCGGCGCCGCCGTCAGCGAGCTGCTTGGCTTCCTTGGCGTTGATGTGTTTCAGGGTCATGGACGTATACTCCGTTCTAGCAGAAAACATTCTTGAGGGTTCCGAGGACCTGGGAAATGCGGGGGTCGGTGACGTGGTAGTAGATCGACTGGCCGTCGCGCCGGAAGCTCACGATGTTCTCGTCGCGCATCCGTGCAAGATGCTGGGACAGCGCCGACTGGCTCAACCCCACGGCATTGCTCAACGCCATGACGCCCATTTCACCGTGCTCGAGCAGCTTGCACAGGATCATCAGGCGCTTTTCGTTGGCCAGGGATTTGAGCATGCCTGCGGCCTCAGCCGCATTTGCCTCAAAACCGGCCAATGATTCGTCGATCAACAATGGCATCCTTGCCTACCCCTTTGTATCAGGTGTTGATAATTTAGGAATTGCTAATATATAGTCAAGTGAAATTGCAGAAAGGAGCTCCTGCATGAGCAAACCGGTCATCCATGCCTTCTTCGATGAGCCGACGAATACGGTGAGCTATCTCGTCGCCGATCCGGAGACGAAACAGGCGGCCGTGATCGATCCCGTCCTCGATTATGACCACAAGTCGGGCAAGGCCAACGTGCAATCGGCCGATGCCATCTTGAAGAAAGCCGAAGACGAGGGCTTCACGATCGGCATGGTCCTGGAAACCCATGTACATGCCGACCATCTTTCGGGGGCCCCCTACATCAAGCTCAAGACAGGCGCCAAAGTGGCGATCGGTGAGCGCATCCGTGAGGTGCAGAAGATCTTCCGTCCGGTGTTCAATGCCCAGGACGTCTCCGGCACTGGCGCCGAATTCGATATCCTGTTCAAGGATGGCGATACCTTCACCATTGGAAATCTGAAAGGTGAAGTGATTGCAACGCCGGGCCATACGCCGGCCTGCGTGTCGTTCAAGATCGAGGATGCGGTGTTCGTCGGCGATACGCTGTTCATGCCGGACTATGGCACGGCGCGCGCCGATTTCCCTGGCGGCGACGCCCGCCAGCTCTACCGTTCCATCCGCAAGCTGCTGGCTCTGCCACGCCAGACACGGCTGTTCATGTGCCACGACTATCTTCCCAAGGACGGGCGGGACCAATACGCCTGGGAGACGACGGTCGGCGAGGAGCTTGACCGCAATGTCCATGTGCATGACGGCGTCACCGAGGATGCGTTCGTCGAGATGCGCACGGGCCGGGATGCGACACTGGCGGCGCCTGTGCTCTTGATGCCGTCGATCCAGGTCAACATGCGGGCCGGCCAGCTGCCGCCAGCAGACGTGAACGGCGTTCACTATCTCCGGGTTCCGATTACGCTGGCATCCTGACAAAGTCCCGTTTGCCAAGGTGACGGCCAGCCGCTAGGAGAAGTCCCGGATTTATCGTCCGGGACTCAATGACAACTGCATCTCCCATTCTGCGCGGCATTGTGGCTGCGCTCGTTTCCACCGGCTCGTTCGTGGCCAACGACACCTGCATGAAGCTGGCGCTGTCCGATGCGCCAGCCTTCCAGGTCCTGGTCATGCGAGGTGTTTCGTCCTGCCTGTGGTGTCTCCCGATTCTCATCATCATGGGTCACGGCCGGCAGCTGCCCGAGGCCTTCCATCTATGGGTCGTGCTGCGTTCCCTCTGCGAAGCGTTCGCGATCCTGTGCTTCATCATCGCGCTGAGCCACATGCCCATCGCCGATGTCACCGCTCTGGTCCAGATCACGCCACTTCTGGTTCTGGTGGGCATCTGGCTGTTCTGGGGCGAAAAGGTCGGCACCCTGCGGTTCCTGCTCATCTTTGTCGGCATCAGCGGAGCCATCCTGGTGGCCCAGCCTGGCACTGAGGCGGCGTCGCCCTTTGCGATCTTTGGCTTCCTCACGGCCGTCGGCGCGGCGGGGCGCGATCTTGCCACCCGCAAGGTGCCCACAGGTGCTCCGGCTCTGGTCGTTACCTTTTCGACGCTGTTGATCGTCCTGCTTGTATCCTGCGTCTGCATGCTTTTATTCGAGGTGCCTGTGATGCCGACCGGCCGCCACGTGGGGCTCATGACGGCTGCCGGTCTTCTGCAGATGGGCGGTCACCTGTTCGTCTTCCTGGCCTTCCGCATCGCGCCGGCGCGCACGGTCGCCCCCTTCTTCTATGCCTTTATGCTGTGGGCCGCCGCTTCCGGCTATCTGGTGTTCGGCGATGTTCCGAACGCCCTTGCCATTTCCGGCATGGTGCTGATCCTTCTGGCAGGACTCGGCGTCGTTCTGAGCGAAGGCCGTACACGCCAAGGTGATCCGGTGTGAGTCAATCCATAACGGCCTAGTGATTTCCAATTGACGGTGGATTCTGGGAGGTTGAACTTACTGAGTTCAACAACAGGAGAACGACACTCATGGATATGACCCGCCGCAACACCATGCTGGCCATTGCCGGCGCCATGACTGCGGCCATCGCCGGCGTCACCGTCGCATCGACCGCGCAGGCCGCCGACATGGAGAAGTGCTACGGCGTAGCGCTCAAGGGACAGAATGATTGTGCCGCCGGCGAGGGCACAAGTTGCGCCGGCACGTCCACCATCGACTATCAGGGCAATGCCTGGAAGCTGGTGCCGAAGGGCACTTGCGAGACGACGGAAACGCCGCTGGGTCCGGGCTCGCTCGAACCGATCAAGCGCCCGGCCTAAGGACCCATGGGACGGGTGGTCCTCCCGCCCGTCCCATCCCATCCATACCTTTCCATGACGGCATCCAGCACCATACCAGCGGAAGGCGGCATCGGCCTCAAGGCCGAGCACTACCGGAAGATCCTGGACACTCACCCCCGCCTCGGCTTCTTCGAGATCCATGCAGAGAACTACATGGGGGCAGGCGGTCCGCCGCACCGCTATCTCTCGGCCATCCGCGAACGCTACCCGATCTCGCTGCATGGTGTCGGCTTGTCGATCGGCGGGCCAAGGCCGCTTGACCGTGACCATCTCATCCGTCTGCGGTCGCTGAACGCGCGCTACACGCCCGGCCTGTTTTCAGAACACCTTGCCTGGTCAACCCACGACACGGGCTATCTCAGCGACCTCCTCGCGCTGCCATACACAGCGGCCACGCTGCAGCGCGTCTGCGATCATATCGATGAGACGCAAGCGTTCATCGGCCGCCAGATGCTGCTGGAAAATCCGTCGAGCTATCTGACATTCGAGGAGAGTACCTACGACGAAGCCAGTTTCATCACGGAGATCGTGCGCCGCACCGGCTGCGGGCTGCTCCTCGATATCAACAATGTCTTCGTCTCCGCCCGCAACCTCGGCACCAGTGCCATGGACTATCTGGCAGCCTATCCGCTGGCCCATGTGCAGGAGATCCATCTCGCGGGGCATGACGTCGTGGCAGAAGAGGGCGGCACGGTTCTCATCGACGCCCATGGTTCACCGGTCGCCGAAGACGTGTGGGGCCTCTATGTTGCCGCGATCGCACGGACAGGCCCGCTGCCGACGCTCATCGAACGCGACAACAACGTGCCGCCGCTTTTGGACCTCATCGCCGAAGCCCATCGCGCCGATGCGGTCATGGCGCGTGTGCGGGCGGCTGCCTGATGCGCGAGGAACAATTCTCCGCCGCGATTGGCGACTGGTCGGCCGAGCCGCCGCATCCGCGCTTTGGCATCTATCGCAACAATGTGGCCTCCGCCCTCATCAATGCGTTGCGCGTGCGCTATCCGGTTACCGCGCAGCTCGTCGGCAACGACTTCTTCGCCGCGATGGCCGGTGCCTATGCGGACAAGGAGCGGCCGTCGTCTGCCGTCCTGATTGACTACGGCAACTCGTTCCCCGTGTTTATCCGGGCTTTTGCGCCGGCCGCCAGCTTACCCTATCTCGGCGATGTCGCGGCCCTCGAGAGCCTGTGGTGGCACGCCTATCATGCCGCGGATTCTTCACCGCTCCCGCCGGGGGAGTTCGCTGCGGTCGTCCCCACAGCCTGGGAAGGCATGCGTTTCGCGTTTCTCCCATCGCTGGGTCTGCTGTCATCGCGCCATGCGGTGGGGTCGATCTGGCAGGGTCACCATGGTGGACCGGCGTTAGGGAGCGTCGATCTGACGGCTCCGGAATGCGTGCTTGTCGCTCGTCCGGAGATGACGGTTGAACTTCGGATCATCGATCCGGCCAGCCATGATCTGATTGCCGCGCTGTCAGGCGGCGCCCGGCTTGGCGATGCCGTGGCGACCGTCTCCGTCCGTCATGCCGGCTTCGATCTTCCGGCACAACTCCAAGGCCTGATCTCGCTCAACATCATCACAGGACTTCACCCATGACCCGACTCATCGACGGCCTCATCAATCTCCTGGCCCGCATTCCCCATTCGCTGATCGCGCTCATCGGGCGTCTCTCCATCGGCCTCGTGTTCTGGAATTCTGGCCGTACCAAGGTCGATGGCTGGAACATTTTCCACGTCAATGACAAGACGCTGTTCCTGTTCAAGGAGGAGTACAAGCTACCTGTGGTCCCGCCGGAACTGGCTGCTCTCGGGGCCCAGATCGCCGAGCATGTCTTGCCGGTGTTGCTGATTATCGGGCTCGCCACGCGGTTTTCAGCCCTTGGCCTGCTCATCATGACGCTGGTCATCGAGATTTTCGTCTATCCGGAATCCTATGTGCTCCACGGGACATGGGCCGCCGTGTTGCTCATGCTGATCAAATATGGCCCGGGTGCATTGTCGGTGGACCGGGTGATCTATCGCCGGATGTGAAGAGTCAGACCCCCCTCGACGCGGGGGCGCAAATCGTGGCAATAGGTACGGTCCATGGCGCAAACCATTCTGATCGTGCTTCATTCGGAGGTTTCGACACCGGGCCGTATCGGCAATGAGCTGATGCGGCGCGGCTACCAGCTCGACATGCGGCGGCCCTGCCTCGGCGACCGGCTTCCCGATACGATGGCCAACCACGCGGGGGCCGTGGTCTTCGGCGGCCCCATGAGCGCCAACGACAATGACGACTGGATCGCCGGCGAGATCGACTGGATCGGGGTGCCGTTGAAGGAGGAGAAGCCGTTCCTTGGCGTCTGCCTTGGTGCGCAGATGCTGGCAAAGCAGCTGGGCGGCACGGTCAGCCCCCATCCGGACAATACGGTGGAGATCGGCTACTATCCCCTGAAACCGACGCCGGAAGGCGAGAATTTGGGCCCTTGGCCGCCTTGCGTCTACCATTGGCACAGGGAAGGCTTTTCGCTGCCTCACGGCGCCCGCCGCATCGCCACGGGCGACGTCTTCGAGAACCAGGCCATGCAATATGGCCGGGCCGCATATGGCATCCAGTTCCATCCCGAAGTCACCCGCCACATCATGCACCGGTGGACGGTCAGGGGGGCCCACCGCTTCGTGCTGCCGGGGGCCCAGAAGCGCGAGGCCCACCTGGACGGAAACCTTGTCCATGACGGACCCGTCAAGGATTGGCTTGGCCGGTTTCTCGACCGCTGGCTTGCGCCGGCAGCCGCCTGATGCAAGGTAAAGGCGGGAGATTACGCACTAACGCCCCAGATGATCCCCGTATGGACCCGGCACCGGGCCCTGCCGTGCCAGCCCGGAGCAACGTAGAAACCTTCTGTTAAGCAATATTTTCCTGTTTGAAACGGTTTGGAAACCGCTTTCCGTCATCATGGCCTCACGGCGCTGAGACCCTGAGCGGGGGACGCGTCAGGTTCGTCCGGGATTGGGTACTGCGTACCCGGACACCACTTTCACGGGGGGCCTCTCAGGGGAGGGCCCCTCGTTGTTTTTGTGCTCCTGACACAAACCGGTGCATCCGGGCCGTAGCGCTTGCGAAACCGTTCGCGGCATACAACATTGATGTCCGGTATGAGCAGCACACCACCTTTCGAGACCTGGCTCAGGCCAGACGGCGCCGGTCTCTATTGCGTGCCGGGCGGTTTCCATATCGACCCGCACGCCAGCGTCGAACGCGCGGTCATCACGCATGGCCACTCGGACCACGCGCGGCCGGGTCATCGCGCCGTGCTGGCTACGCCTGATACGCTCGCCATCATGAAGCTGCGCCTCGGGGACGAGGCAGGACACGACCTGCAGCCGCTGGACTATGGCGTGCCGATCACCGTGCGGGACGTGACGGTCACGCTCCTGCCATCCGGTCATATCCTCGGGGCGGCCCAGGTGGTGATCACGTATCAGGGCCAGAGGGCCGTGATCTCCGGCGACTACAAGCGCCAGAATGATCCGACATGCGCCGCTTTCGAGCTTTGCCCTTGCGATCTGTTTGTTACCGAGGCCACGTTTGCGCTTCCAGTTTACCGCCACGAGCCTGATGAGGCGGAGATTGGAAAGCTGCTTCAGTCTCTCGGGGACTTTCCAGATCGCACCCACCAGATCGGCGTCTATGGTCTTGGCAAATGCCAGCGCCTCATCGCCCTGTTGCGGCAAGCAGGGTATGACCGGCCCATCCATCTCCATGGCGCCTTGCGGTCGATGACCGACTACTATCTCTCCCGCGGGATCGCTTTGGGCGAGGTGCCTTCTGTTGCCGACACCACGGAGACGCTTGCAGGCGAGATCGTGCTGTCGCCGCCGTCGGCGCTGGGCGACCGGTGGTCGCGGCGGTTTGCCGATCCGCTGGCGGGATTCACGTCGGGCTGGATGCGGATCAGGGGCAGGGCGCGCCAGCGTGGCGTGGAACTCCCGCTGGTGATTTCGGACCATGTGGACTGGCCGGACCTGCTGCAGACGGTTCGTGAAACCGGGGCGCGGGAAATCTGGGTGACGCATGGGCGCGAAGAGGCACTGGTGCATGCCTGCACCCAGATGGGCATCGCCGCCCGGGCGCTGGCGCTGGTGGGACGCGAGGATGACGCCGAATGAAGGCCTTCGCCACGCTCCTCGATCGCCTGACCTATACGCCTGCGCGCAACGGCAAGCTGACGCTGATGCGCAATTATTTCCGCACGGCTCATGATCCGGACCGGGGCTTTGCCCTGGCCGCGCTCACCGATGGCGTGCCGGTGTCCTTTCCGCTGCGGCGGATCGTCAGCGAGCTGTCGCGCACGCGATTCGACGCGGAGTTGTTCCGCCTGTCGCGGGCCGATGTTGGAGATACGGCGGAGACGCTGGCGTTGATCTGGCCGGATGATGTCAAACCCGGCGGAGAGCTTCACCCGTCCGATGTCGTGGAATCCCTCAGAACCGCACCGGCATCGTCCTATGCGGCGCTGTTGGCCGGCTGGCTTGACCGGCTCGATACGACGGGCCGCTGGGCATTGCTCAAGTTTCTTGGCGGTGCGCCGCGTGTCGGCGTTTCGGCCAGGCTCGCCAAGCAGGCGGTGGCCGATGCTTTCGGCGTTGGCGTCGACGACATCGAAGAGCTCTGGCATGGGCTCGAAGCGCCTTACCTTCCGCTTTTTGCCTGGCTGGAGGGCAAGGCCGAACGGCCGGAAGAAACGTCCTCTCCCATCTTCCGCCCGCTTATGCTCGCCCATCCACTGGAAGACGGTGATTGGGAGACGCTCAGTCCCGACGACTTTGCAGCGGAGTGGAAATGGGACGGCATCCGTGTGCAGGTCGCCGGACGCAACGGCATCACCCGGCTGTTCTCGCGCACCGGCGATGATATCGGGCAAAGCTTTCCTGATCTCGTTTCGGCGTTCAGCTTCGAGGCCATTCTCGATGGCGAACTTCTCGTGATGCGTGACGGTGAAGTGGCGCCATTCTCAGATCTTCAACAGCGGCTCAACCGCAAGAGCGTCACCCGCAGCATGCTGGCCAAATATCCGGTCCATGTGCGCTTCTACGACGTGCTCGAAATTGCGGGCGAGGATTTGCGCGGCTTGCCGTTCACCGAACGGCGGGGGCGCCTGGAGGCATGGCACGCCCGGCATCGGCCGCCACGCAGCGATCTTTCCGGACTGCTGGACGTCGCTGACAAAGACGCGTTGCGCGCGATGTGGGAGGGAACGCGCAGCGACGGCATCGAGGGCCTGATGCTGAAACGCCTTGAAAGTCCCTATCTGGCGGGCCGCCCCAAGGGACATTGGTACAAGTGGAAGCGCGCGGCGCTGACTGCCGACTGTGTGCTGCTCTATGCCCCGCGTGGCGCCGGCAAGCGGTCGTCCTTTTATTCAGACTATAC
>CAZECZ010000031.1:0-37304 GCA_964510815.1 uncultured Aestuariivirga sp. | reverse complement strand
AGAAGGACTCGGTGAAGGTCGTGCAGGGGCGCACGGGTCCGAAGGCCAACAAGCGGGTCAAATTCATGATCGACTCCCTGGTGAAGTACATGCATGCCTTCATCAAGGAAACCGAGCCGACCATGGAGGAATGGAACTTCGGCATCGATTTTCTGACCAAGACCGGCCAGCTGTGCAACGACTGGCGCCAGGAATACATTCTGTTGTCCGATACGCTCGGCATTTCGATGCTGGTGGAGACCATCAACAACCGTAAGAATTCAGGCGAAACCGAATCGACAGTGCTGGGACCGTTCCACGTGTCGAACGCGCCGCGCTACAAGAATGGCGAGAACATCTGCCTCGATGGCAAGGGCGAGCCGGTGTGGGTCCACGGCCGCGTGCTCGATGTGAAGGGTAAGCCGATTGCCGGTGCGCTGCTGGACGTGTGGCAGGCCAATGAGGACGGTTTCTACGACGTGCAACAGAAGGGCGTACAGCCCGACATGAACCTGCGCGGCATCTTCAGGTCGGACAAGCAGGGGCGCTACTTCTTCCGGTCAGCCTATCCGCGCTACTATCCCATTCCGTTCGACGGGACGGTGGGCAACATGCTGCGGGCATTGGACCGCAACCACAACCGGCCGGCGCATGTGCACTTCATCGTATCGGCCAAGGGTTACAAGCCGGTGACGACGCATATCTTCACGCCCGATTGCCCATGGCTCAAGGACGATGCGGTGTTTGGCGTCAAGGAAAGTCTGATTGCGGATTTCAAGAAGGTCGATGACCCGAAGCTCGCAGCGAAGTTGGGCCTGCCCAATCCATTCTGGGATGTGGAGTGGGATTTCGTACTGACCAAGGGCAAGTAGGGCTGGGCGTCTTTCAGGCAAATTGACATCATTGCTGACCGTCCTTGTTGCGTGGCGGGCAGAAGACATTGCTGATTCATCGCTTGTGTTATGGTTCAGCAGTGACATAGAAGCGGTCCCTTGATGGCGGTGGAACGCGAACCCAAACGTGACGGGCATAAAATGAAGACGGAACTGAATGTCGGGATTCTGGGTTGCGGGCCGATTGCGCAAGCCGGACATTTCGAGAGTTGCACCAAGGCATCGAATGCCCGGCTCTATGCCATCTGCGACGTGGCGGACGACCTGCGCGAGCGCATGGCCTGCACGCACGCGCCGGAGAAGACGTTTGGCGATTACGATGCCATGCTGGCGGACCCCAATGTCGACGCGGTGATCATCGCGACGTCGGATGCCTTTCATGTCGCGGCATCGATCAAGGCACTCGAGGCGGGGAAGCATGTGCTGTGCGAGAAGCCGATGGCGGTCGGCCTTGATGAGTCGCTCGCACTTCAGGAGGCGGTGACGCGCAGCGGACGGTATTTCCAGATCGGCCACATGAAGCGCTACGATCTCGGCCTGCAGGAGACCAAGCGTTTCATAGAAGAGGAAATGGGCGAGATCGTCGCCCTCAAGGCCTGGTATTGCGACAGCACGCACCGCTATCCGATGACGGATGCTGTGCAGCCGTTGATCGTCAAATCCGCCAAAGCGATGAAGCCCAAGGAAAATCCGAAGGCCGATCTGACGCGTTACTACATGCTGGCCCATGGCAGCCACCTTGTCGACACGGCCCGTTACTTTGCCGGGGAAATCGTGGCGGTGTCGGCGCGGCTCTCCAAGGACAAGGGCATGCATTGCTGGTTCGTGGATGTTGAATTTGCGTCAGGCACGCTTGGCCATCTGGACCTCACCGTGGCCGTGCGGATGGATTGGCATGAGGGCTTCCAGATCTACGGGCAGAACGGGTCGGCGGTGGGGAAGACTTATAATCCCTGGTATTTCAAGACGTCTGAAGTCGACATCTTTCGGGAGAGAGACGGCATGTCGTACCGGCCGCTCGGTGCCGACGGCCATTTCTATCGCCGCCAGCTTGAGGCCTTTGCCGAAGCGATCCTGTCGGGAGGGCCGCTGACCGGTGCCGGTATCGAGGACGGCGTCGCCTCGGTGCGCGCCATGCTGGCGATTGCCAAATCGGTTGCCGAGGGGCGCAAGGTGCGGCTGGACGAGGTTTCGGGCAGGCTGTGATGCAGGTTGGGGTCTTCGCCAAGACGTTTCCCGGCAGTGACCCGGTGACCGTGATGGAGGCGTCTGCCGCCGCGGGCTTTGATGGCGTCCAGTACAACATGGCCTGTTCCGGGCTGGCATCGATGCCGGACGCGATTTCCAAGGACGTTACCGATGCCATTGCAGGTGCATCGGGGCAGACCGGGCAGCAGGTGTTTGCCGTGTCAGGCACATACAATATGGCCCACCCCGATCCCGTTATCCGCGCGGAGGGTCTGGCACGGCTGGAGGTTCTGGCTCAGTCGTGCAGCGCCATGGGGACCGGCCTGATCACGCTCTGCACCGGCACGCGCGATACGGAAGACCAATGGCGGCATCATCGCGATAATGGATCGGCCGAGGCCTGGCGTGACATGACCGGCTCCTTTGAGACGGCTGTCGCGATTGCTGAGGCGCATGGCATCTTGCTTGGCGTGGAACCTGAAATGGCGAATGTCGTGAATTCGGCGGACGCGGCGCGGCGCCTGATCGATGAGCTGCGCTCAAACAGCATCCGCATTGTGCTCGACCCCGCCAATCTCTGCGAACGGGCCAGCGCCGATGAGCGGCAGCGGTTGATCGAACACGCGGTCGACACGCTCGCGGACCGCATCGTCATGGCCCACGCCAAGGACCGTCACCCGGACGGCAGCTTTGCTACCGCCGGAACCGGCGTAGTCGACTTCGGCCATTTCATCTCGGCGCTGTGCAGGGCTGGTTTCGACGGCCCGCTCGTCACGCATGGTCTTGCGGCGCATGAGGCGGCGAGCGTCGCGGCGTTCCTGCGGCGGCAGCTTGAGATGGCGACGCCGTGAACGGCTATCTCAAGCAAAGTGTTGAGAGAGATGGATTGGCTCTCGCCCTTCATGTGCAGGACGGGGAAGGGCCGTGCGTGGTTTTCCAGCATGGGCTTTGTGGCGACGCGAGCCAGCCTGCGGACGTGTTTCCGCGTGATTGCACGGCGCGCCATGTGGTTCTCGATTGCCGGGGGCACGGTGAAAGTGATGCCGGCCCACTCGACGCCCTGTCGATTGCGACGTTCACGGACGATCTTGCGGCAGCGATTGAAAGCCTTGGCGCATGTCCCTGCATCGTCGGCGGAATCTCCTTGGGGGCAGTCATGTCGCTGCGTCTCGCCTGCACGAAGCCGGATCTGGTATGTGGCCTCGTTCTGGCCCGGCCTGCTTGGGGCTGCGAAATCGCCCCTGCGAACATGCGGCCCAACCTCGAGGTGGGAGAGTTCCTCGCGTGCGAAGAGACACCGGATGAGCGCGACGTGTTTCTTGCCTCCGACACCGGGCGGCGGCTGGCGAATGAGGCGCCCGACAATCTGGCCTCGCTTTCCGGATTCTTCAGCCGGAGGCCGCGGGATGTGACGGCAACGCTATTGACGCGCATCTCGCGTGATGGTCCTGGCGTGACCGAGGCGCAGGTTGCTTCCCTTGAACTGCCGGTGCTGGTCATCGGGCACGAGGAGGATGTGATTCATCCCATGGCGCTGGCCCGCCATCTTGCCGGACTCATTCCCGGTGCCCGGCTGGCTGAGATTCCACCAAAGGCCAGCGACAAGGCCGGCTACCGGGCCATGTTCCGCCGCGAACTCGGCCGTTTCATCACGGAGATCCTTCATGCCTAAGCCGAATGCCGACTGGTTCGATCGCCTTCCCGCCGACCGCTGCCTGGCCGAATTCTCCATGTGGTCGGCCGACCTGTGCAATCTCACCGGCGAACTGGCGCGGATCCAACCGCACGCCGACATGCTGCACATCGATGTGGCAGACGGCGTGTTCGCACCATCCTTTCTGTTCTTTCCCGATTTGGTGGGGTCGATGCGGGCCCGGAGTTCGGTGCCGATCCATGTCCATCTGATGGTGGACGATGCCATTCTGCTGTCACAGATCGAACAATTTGCCGAGGCCGGCGCCGATCTCATCAGCGTCCATGCCGAACACCGCCTCGCGTCCGAAGCTGTCCGCTTGATCCATGATCGTGGACTGCTGGCGGGCGCGGTGCTGCGGGTGGAAAGCCCGCTCGAGGTCGTTACGCCAATCCTCGCTGATTTGAACATCGTGACGCTGCTTGGAACGGCCATCGGTGTAAAAGGGCAGGGCTTGTCTGAAACGGCGGCGGGGCGCATCGCAGCGATGCAAGAGATGGTCGCTGAGGCCAAGGCACCCCAGCGCCAGATCGTCGCCGCCGATGGCGGCATCCGCGAGAACACGGTGCCGCTGCTGGTTGCCTCCGGCGCGCAGACAGTGGTGTTGGGGTCACTGGCGTTTGGTGCGCCCGATCTCGCCGCGCGGATCAATTGGCTGCATGGCCTGAACATGGGCTAAGCAGTGTCGCGGGATCTGGCACTTGCTGTTGATGTCGGCGGCACGCGTCTGCGAGCGGCACTCGTCGATGCGTCAGGACAGATCCTGCATCGCCAGTCGCTCGCCACCCCGGCGAACGAGGGCGCTGACGCAGTCGTGGCAGCCATCGCTTCGGCCTGCCGCGCGGTGATCGCGGCGAGCGGCATCACGGACCGCCTTCCTGTCGGGCTCTGTGCTCCGGGTCCTCTCGATGCGAAGCGCGGTATCGCGCTTGCGACGCCCACCATCCGTGGCTTCACCAATTTTCCCCTGCGCCAGGCGATGGAAAATGTACTCGGGCTCGACGTCACGATCGAGAACGATGGCCCTTGTGCGGCCTTGGGCGAGTGGTGCTTCGGCGCCGGCAAGGGCGCTGAAGATTTCGTCTATGTCACCATCTCAACCGGGATCGGCGGCGGCATTGTTTCAGGGGGGCGACTGCTGCGCGGGCGGTTGGGATTGGCGGGCCATGTCGGGCACCTTCCTGTAAGGCCCGCTGACGGTGGCATCTGCTTTTGCGGTCAACCCGGCTGTTGGGAGGCGGAGGCATCTGGTTCGGCGCTGCAGCGAAAGGCGCGGGAGGCGGGCTTTGGGTCGCTCGAAGATGCGTTTGCCCGCGCCCGTTCAGGTGAAGCTGTAGCCCTTTCGTTTGCCGGCGCAGCGGCGGGCGACATCGCCATCGGCCTTGTGGCCATCATCCACCTCCTGAGCCCAGAGCGTATCGTGATCGGCGGCGGGGTATCGAATGCCTTCGACCTCTTTGGAGCAACGTTGCGCGAGCGGGTGAGATCGCGCGTGCTCCCGCCATTTCGCGATGTGGCGATATTGCGGTCGACGCTCGGTGATGACTCCGGGCTGCTCGGTGCCGCGCAATTGGCTCTGGTGCCGGACCTGCGCGCGTGATGCCTCTGTGAGCGAGGTACTTTGCAACAGGGGCTAACCGTGGGCTGCAAAACCCTGTATTGCTGCTTCCCGCATCGTGTGCAGATACGGTGACAGCAGGGAGTCACACAGCATGGTCCAACTGAAGCGCTATCGGATGTTCATCGACGGCCAGTGGGTGGACTCTGCCGATGGCCGGTCGTTCGAGAGCTTCAATCCGGCTACCGGCGAAGCATGGGCCGAGATTCCGGAGGCGGCCGCGGATGACGTCGACCGCGCCGTCATTGCAGCGCACCGTGCCTTCAGCGAGGGGGAATGGGCGGCCATGCTGCCGTCGGCCCGTGGCCGCCTTCTGCGCAAGCTGGCCGATCTGCTCGCCGACAAGTCGGAAGCGCTGGGCCGCGTCGAGACGATCGACACCGGAAAGATGCTGAAGGAGACACGCTGGCAGGCGAAGTACATCGCCGAATACTATCACTTCTTTGCCGGCGCCGCGGACAAGGTGATGGGATCGACGCTGCCCATCGACAAGCCCGATATCCTGGCGATGACCATGCGCGAGCCTTTGGGCGTGATCGCCGCCGTGGTGCCATGGAACTCGCAGCTGTTCCTGGCGGCGGTGAAGATCGCACCGGCGCTGGCGGCGGGGAATACGGTGGTGCTGAAGGCGTCCGAACACGCCTCTGCACCGATGCTGGAATTTGCCGCCCTGATGGAGGAGGCGGGCTTCCCACCCGGCGTGTTCAACGTGGTGACGGGACATGGCGAGCCCTGCGGGCGGGTGCTGAGTTCGCATCCGCTGGTGCAGCGCATCAGCTTCACCGGCGGCCCGCAGTCGGCCAGGCACATCATCCGCAACTCGGCTGAAAACTTCGCCCAGGTGTCGCTGGAGCTTGGCGGCAAGTCGCCGTTCATCGTGTTCGACGATGCCGATGTTGAAAGCGCAGTGAACGGCTCTATTGCCGGCATCTTCGGCGCCACCGGGCAATCCTGCGTGGCTGGTTCCAGGCTCTATCTGCATGACAGGATCGCCGACCGGTTCCTCGACACGATGGTGGGCCGGGCAAGACAGATCCGCATCGGCGACCCGATGGCGGAGGAAACGCAAATGGGACCGCTTGCCACGACCGGGCAGTTGTCGCGGATCGAGGCGGAGGTGGCCCATGCGCAGGAGCAGGGCGGCAAGCTGCTGACCGGCGGGCAACGGCCACCGGAGCAGGATCGCGGATGGTTCTATGAGCCGACGATCATTGAGTGCCATGACCAGCAGATGCGGATCGTCGATACCGAGCTGTTCGGCCCGGTGCTGAGCGTGTTGCGCTTCAAGGAAGAAGACGAGGTGGTGCGGCTGGCCAATGACACCCGGCACGGGCTGGCGGCCGGGGTCTTCACCAGGGACGGGGCGCGGTCGCTGCGGGTGACGAAGCGCTTGCGGGCCGGCATCGTATGGGTCAACACGTATCGCGTGGTTTCGCCGATTGCCGAGTTCGGCGGCTTCAAGGAATCGGGTTACGGCCGCGAGGGCGGCCTGCAGGCGCTTTATGACTACACGCGGCCCAAGACCGTGTGGATCAATACGTCGGACCAGCCGATCGCCAACCCCTTCGTCATGCGCTGACGTGTTTTCGCCGGGAGCGACCCATCGCGCCGTTGCAGAAGCGTGGGGGGTGGGCTATTTTCGCCCATCATCCTGAAAAAGCGAAAGAGGTTACAGTGGATCCGGCCAAGACACAGAAGATCGCCCATGGAAACGGCTTCATCGCCGCGTTGGACCAATCCGGCGGCTCGACGCCAAAGGCCCTGCAGGGCTATGGAATCGGCAAGGACGCCTGGTCCACCGATGAGGAAATGTTCGCGCTGATGCACGCCATGCGGGCGCGGATCGTCAAGTCTCCCGCCTTCAACGGCGACCGGGTGATCGGTGCCATCCTGTTCGAGCGCACGATGGACGGCGATATCGACGGCAAGCCGGTCCCGTCCTATCTCTGGGAGAACAAGGGCGTGGTGCCGTTCCTGAAGATCGACAAGGGCCTCGCCGATGCTGCCGATGGCGTGCGCCTGATGAAGGCGATGCCCGATCTCGACAAGCTGCTGGACCGCGCTGCGGCCAAGGGCGTGTTTGGCACCAAGGAGCGCTCGGTCATCGACGCCGCCTCGCCGTCTGGCATCGCTTCGATCGTTGCCCAGCAGTTCGACGTGGGCCAGCAGGTCCTCGCCAAGGATCTCATGCCGATCCTCGAGCCCGAGGTCACGATCTCGATCGCCGACAAGGCAGAGGCGGAAGCGATCCTGCGGGACGAGCTCCTCAAGGGGCTCGACAAGCTGCCGGCGGGGCAGCAGATCATGCTGAAGCTCACCATCCCGACGGTTGCCAATCTCTTCAAGCCGCTGATCGACCATCCGAAGGTCATGCGCGTCGTGGCGCTGTCGGGCGGCTACAGCCGTGACGAGGCCAATGCGCTGCTGGCGAAGAACACGGGCCTGATCGCCAGCTTCTCGCGCGCCCTGGCCGAGGGGCTTTCAGCGCAGCAGTCGGACGATGAGTTCAATGCGGTGCTGGAGCGGACGATACAGTCGATCTACGACGCGTCGGTCGCCTGATCCGCGATTATATTTGTCAGTGACGGCCGCCAGTCATCGTTCTGGCGGCCGTTTCCTTTTTGAGTCACTCGACCGTGGTTTCCGGCTCCACGATGTGGACCGCGAGGATGCAGCCGTTTGGCGAATGCGAACAATGTTCGGTGCCGTCGCGCAGCCAGACGAGATCACCTTTGCGGAACACGGTGCCGTCGTTTTCGACCAGTTCACCTTCAAGGATGAGGAACTGCTCGTCGCCATTGTGGCGGTGCGGCCGTGTGGTCATGCCCGGCGCCATGCGATAGACGTGGAAGCCGGTGCCGAGGGGCCGGTTTTCGTCAAGCTGCAGCACCTCGTCACCCAACTTCAATCCATCAGGAAACTCGAAGGGCGTGAAGGCAGCATCGTAGATGTTGGCCACGCGGCGGTCTTCCGGCTTGACGTCTTTCATGGGCATTCGTCCTGTTCGGCGTTGAAGGATCGGGGATATTCATCATCGCACTTGGCGCAGATGCGGAACTCTTCGAGCAAGGCGTCATCAATGATGCCGCGATTGTAGAGATGCATGGCCGCCGCGTAGCGCACGCGGCCCGAATGACGCTCACCCAGCGGGGCGTGGAGCAATTGCCATTGCTGTCTGTCTTCGGTTGTCATCGTTTTTCTCATTGGATTTTACTTGTTTGCGGCGATCGCCATCTGGATGTCGCGTTCGCGCCGCTTCTCAGCCCGGGTGAGAACAACGCCGGCAATGGCCACGCCGATGCCGACGATGACCACGATCACCGTCGCCAGTGCGTTGATATCGGGTGTGACGCCGAGTTTCACCTTGCTCCAGATGAGAATCGGCAGAGTGGTAGCGCCGGGGCCGGTGGTGAAGTTTGTGATCACGACGTCATCGAGCGAAATCGTGAAGGCCAGCAGCCACCCCGACAGGATGGCCGGTGAAATGATCGGCAGCGTCACATCCTTCAACACCTGCCAGGGCTTGGAGCCCAGATCCATGGCGGCCTCTTCCACCGACACATCCATGGACGACAGCCGCGACTGCACGATGGTTGCGACATAGGTGAGGCAGAAGGTGATATGGGCGATGGTGATGGTGGTGAAGCCGCGCTGGGCCGGCCAGCCGATCCACTGCGCCATGAGAATGAACAGCAGCAGCGATGAAATACCGGTGATGACTTCCGGCATGACGAGGGGTGCCGTGACGAGGCCGGAGAACAGCGTGCGGCCGCGGAAGCGTTTGAAGCGGGCCAGCGCGATGCCCGCCATGGTGCCGAGAATGGTGGCGAAGGTGGCGCTGAGAAGTGCGATTTCGAGCGACAGGATGGCGGCGCGCATGACCTGATCGTTGTGCAGCAGCTTGCCATACCATTGCGTCGAGAAGCCGCCCCACACGGTGGCGAGGCGCGAGCGGTTGAACGAAAAGACAATCATCGACAGGATGGGAATATAGAGAAAGGCAAAGCCAAAGCACAGGCAGCTGATCAGGAAGATGGGGCGCCGGTTCATGGCTTGGACGCCCCGGCTTGCGCCCTCGCCTCGAAGTGGTTGTAGACCATCAGCGGCACGACGAGCATCATGAGAAGGGCGACCGCGACCGCCGAGGCCATGGGCCAGTGGCGCGCGGAGGAGAATTCATCGGAGATCACCCGCCCGATCATCGGATCGGAGGCGTTGCCGACGAGGCTGGGAATGATCAGTTCACCGGACGAGGGGATGAAGACCAGCAGGCCGCCGGCAATGATGCCGGGCAGGGAGAGCGGCAGGGTCACGTCCTTGAAGACCTGCCACGGCCTGGAGCCCAGATCCATCGCCGCCTCGTTGAGGGTGAAATCGAGTTTCTCGAGATTGGCGTAGAGCGGCAGGATCATGAAGGGCAGATAGGAATAGACCAGCACCAGCACCACGGCGAAATTGGTGTTCATCATCGGCACGTAGCGAACAGTCCAGTCGGCTGGAACGATGCCGTTGTAGATCGAGGTCAGCAGCTTGTTGAACCAGCTGTTGGTGCCCATCAGCCCGATCCACGCATAGACCCGCAGCAGGAACGACGTCCAGAACGGCAGGATCACCAGCATCAGCAGGATGTTGCGCCACGACCGGCTGACGCGGGTGAGGCCCAGCGCCATGGGATAGCCGACCAGCAGGCAGAGCAGCGTGGCGAGGACGGCGTTGCGGATCGAAATCAGATAGGCGCGGACGTAGAGATCGTCACCGAACAGGCGGTGGTAGTTTTCGAAGGTCACATAGGGCCAATCGGGCAGGTAGCCAACCGGCGGCGAGGTGCTGGTGCGCAGGGCGACGCTCATGGCCACGACGATCATGAAGGGCACGAGGAAGAAGGCGATGAGCCACACATAGGGGATGGTGATGACCGTATCGGCCCAGCCGTTGCGGTTGAACCAGCGGTAGAGCCTGCGATGTGCTGTCCGTTCCGCCATGATGGTCAGTCGTTCAGGGCGATGGCGGAGGAGGGATCGAAGGAGATCCAGACCTGGTCTTCCCACTGGGCGACGCGCTCGTCTTCACCGACGCGCCTCGCATTGACGCTGTTGACCGAGACCAGCGCGCCGGACGGCATGGTGACGCGGTAAAGCGAGTCCTTGCCGAAATAGCCGAGGTCCCTGACCTTGCCGGGAAACGCGTTGGCCGTGTCGGGCTTCACGCGCGAGATGGCAATCTTTTCCGGGCGGACGGCAAGTGTCACGCGGTCGCCCGGCTTCAATCCTTCGACGGCGGTGAGGCCAGCCGTCCCGCCAAGGCCCGGGACATCGACAGACAGGGTGCCATTCGCCTGGCCCGTCACGGTTGCATCAAACATGTTGATGGAGCCGATGAAGCCGGCGACGAACTTGCTGGCGGGATATTCATAGATATCGTTCGGGGTGCCGACCTGGCGGATGACGCCCTGGTCCATGACAGCAATCCGCGAGGCGAGTGTCATGGCCTCTTCCTGGTCGTGGGTGACCACGACGAAGGTGGTGCCGGTCTGCTCCTGAATGTTCATGATCTCGAACTGCGCATGTTCGCGAAGCTTCTTGTCGAGGGCGCCGAGTGGCTCGTCGAGCAGCAGGAGCTTGGGCTGCTTGGCAAGGGCGCGTGCCAGAGCGACGCGCTGGCGCTGGCCGCCGGAAAGCTGATGAGGCTTGCGGCCGGCGAGTTCGGAGAGCTGCACGAGATCCAGCATCTGGGCCACGCGCTCCTTGCGCTGGGCTGCGCTCATCGGCTCATGCTTCAGCCCGTAGCCGACATTCTTCTCGACGCTCATGTGCGGGAAGAGGGCATAGGACTGGAACATCATGTTGACGGGCCGGTCATAGGGCGCGATGTCCGCCATGTCCTGCCCGTCGATGAAAATGCGGCCCGCCGTCGGGCGCTCGAAGCCCGCCAGCATGCGGAGCAAGGTGGTCTTGCCGCAGCCGGACCCGCCGAGAAGGGCGAAGAGTTCGCCCTTCCCGATGTCCAGACTGACATTGTCCACGGCCTTGAAGGTGCCGAAGGTCTTGGTCACCCCCTCGATCCGGATGAACGGATCCGGCACCGCACTTTGCGACATGCAGGATCAGCCCGACTTGATGTCCTGCCAGGCGCGCGTCAGGGCCCGGTCCTGTTCTTCGCTGAAGGGTTTCGGCGCCCACAGCAGCTTGATCGTCGCATCATCCGGGTAGACGGCCGGATCGGCCAGCACCGCTTCGTCGACGAATGGCTTGGAGGCCGCGTTGCCGTTAGCGTAGTTTGTATAATTGGTGCACTTGGCAATCACTTCCGGCTGCAGCAGGTATTCGAGGAACTTGTAGCCGGCCTCCTTGTGCTGGGCGTCGGCGGGCATGCACAGGCAGTCGACCCAGGCGGGCGCACCGGTCTTCGGCACGAAATAGGCGAGATTGATCTCCACGCCGGCTTCATCGGCGCGGGCCTTGGCTGTGGCATAGTCGCCGGACCAGTTGTTGATGACGCACAGTTCCTTGTTGGGAATGGCGTTGAGATAATTGGTGTTGTCGAAGGTGCGGATGTACTGGCGGATGGGCTTGAAGGCTTCGACCACATCCTGATAGTCCGCGACATTCGTGGTGTCGCCATCCTTGCCGAGATACTTCAACACCATCAACATGATGTCCGTGGGACTGTCGAGAATGGAAATGCCGCAATCGGCGAGCTTGGCGGCATTTTCGGGCTTGAAGATCGTGTCCATCGACTGGAGGTCGGCATCCGGCAGGCGCTCCTTCACCATGTCGACATTGTAGGTGAAACCCACGGAGCCCCACATGTAGGGGATGCCGTATTCGTTGCCCGGATCCCAGCCGCCAAGGATGCGCATCACTTCCGGATCGAGATTGCCCCAACTCGGCAGCTTGGAGCGGTCGAGCTTTTCGTAGATTCCGGCAGCCTTGAAGCGCGGCATTTTGAGGCCGGCCGACACCACGACATCATAGCCGGTGGAGCCCGCCAGCATCTTGGCCTGCATTTCCTCAGCGGAACTGTAGGTGTCGTAAGTGACGGCGATGCCGGTGGCGGACTGGAAGTCCTCGATCGTCGTCTCGCCGATGTAGTCTGCCCAGTTGTAGACATTGAGCACCGTATCCTCGGCGCGGGCCCGCCGTACATAGGGCATGGAGAGCGCAGCCGCGCCAGCCATGGCCCCCAGGGCCGTTCGTCTCGTGATCTTCATTGCATGTCTCCCTGTTGCCGTTTCCTTTGGTGTGTCAGAACCTTGATGGCTCTCTTCTTGTGCCGGTCAGATGCCAGATCATTTCTCCCGCATGCCGTCATTGACGGTGGCCATGTCCGTGTCGGGCGGCGGCTCATCAAGGGTCATGACTGGAAGGATCTGGCGTAGCTGGTCGTGGTGGCTTTTGAGGCCCTTCTCGAGGTCAGACAGGTAGAAGCCTTCAAACGCCGATGATTTCATGGACTCGTTCGACCAGATGGAAAGTTGAGTATCTTCCTCATACGTGTCGCGGTCAATCCGGTAAGATAAGTAGCGCGCCAGCTTCTGTTCCCGGCTTTCCACGGGCCTCCTGTAGATCTGGCCGCGGACCACGGCTTTCTCAACGCCAAGCGGGAACTCCTGATAGAACTGGATGGTCTCCGGCGTGGCGATGATGACGTTGTTGGGGAACAGGCCGTAGTAGGTCCAGTCGTGATGCAGGTGCGCCGGCAGCCATGGTTCGGGGCGCGACAGCTTGACGTAGTGTCGCACACTCCAGCGCCTTGCACCCTCCCGGCGGAAGGTGCCGCGCGACAGGTTGGTCTTGTTCACGTAGGGATGGTCGACGTAGGCCGCGCCATAAAGATCCTGCAGGGCCGGGTGGGCCATGGCCACGTGGTAGCCCTCATTGTCGACGTCGCGCACCGATTTCCAGTTCACCGGCAAGGTGCTGCGCCAGATGCGATCGGACGGCACCATCTCTGCCGGCCGGTAGGCTGAAAGTTCTGGTTCGAAGCGGGCCATCTGTTCAGCCACAGACCCCTGCGGGCCCGGCTTGAAGCGCAGGAAGATGAGGCCAAGCCAGATCTCCATCTCCACCGGCTTGAGGCCGAACTCCTTGCGGTTGAGGGCGGCATAGCTTTGGGGCCGGGCGGCGCCGCGCAGGCTGCCGTCGAAATTGTAGACCCAGCCATGGAAGGGACAAACCAATGCATTCTTGCAATGACCGGACCCGTCACCGGCCAGGCGGGAACCCCGATGGCGGCAGAGATTGTGAAAGGCCCGCACCTCGCCGTCGTCGCCCCGCACGATCAACGCGCGTTCATTGCAGATGTCGACGGTGAAGTAGTCGCCGGGGTTCGGTACGTCGTTCACATGGCCGGCGATCTGCCAGTGGTTGAGGATCACCTCGTCCTTTTCGAGTTCGAGGAGCGCCGCATTGTGATAGGTCCAGCCCGGCAGCCCGCGGCGGTCCCAGTCATTCTGCCGTGTCCTGTCGTCCGAAAAGATGCGATCCATCGCAAACCTCACGCCGTTGTTGTCAATTGCCGCCGCACCCACTCCTGAAAGGTGTAGACATCGAATTCCTGCGGCATCAACCGCCCCGCCTTGAAGGCGGAGGAGCGCAGGCCGCGCTGGTTCATCTCGCTGGCCGCACTGTCCTGCAGCATCACCATGGACGCAAAGTCGACGACATTCGCAAGGTCGAAGCCGGGAGCGTTCAGCGTGCCGGCCGGGAACAGCCATTCGGCCTTGAGTTCGGTTTCCTCGGGTCCGAGCGGTGTCAGCGATACGGCGCGCACGTAGTCGACATGGGCCACGACATACATGGTGGGCATGAGCGTCACGAAGGTCTGGCCGCGGTCGCGTTCGACATCCGAAAGGCCTGGGAACTCCGGTCCGCAGGGCTGGCCGTTCATGGTCCAGGTCCGGGCCCCTGGCTTGAGTGTCGTGCCCTGATCCGCCTGGTGCGGCGTCCAGTCCGGGTCCTCGTTGGCGGCCATGTAGCCCTTGGCGTAGACAGGCACCATGTCACAGAGTTCCGGGTGGATGCCGGGGCAGTGGAGGCACTCGTTGTAGTTTTCCCAGAAAATCTTCCAGTTGCAGGCGATGCGTTTGGTCAGCGTGTGGCCGGTGACCAGGTCTGCCATCGGCCAATTGTCGAGGATGTGCGTGCCGAGATCCGGTGCATGGGCGAAGTCGGGCGGCTCGTCTGCGAGGCAGACGAAGATGAAGCCGTTCCATTGATGCACATGGACGGGAAGGAGGCCGTGGTCCTCCTTGCGGAAGTCCGGCGTTACCGATACGAAGGGTGTGCGCACGAGGTTGCCCGAGAGGTCATAGGACCAGGCATGATAGGGGCAGGTGATCAGCCGCGAACGAAGCTCCGTCTCCGGGGCCTGGCATAGTTCGGCGCCGCGATGGCGGCAGGTGTTGTAAAAGCTGCGGACGGTACCGCCCCGATCCTTGACGAGGATGAGATTGTCACCGGCGACGGCGAGGCGCCGCACCGTCATTGGCGGCAGGTCGGCCGCGCGCCCAGCGTAGATCCAATTGCGGCGCCAGATCTGGCGAACCTCATGCGCATGATGGCCGGGATCGAAATAGTAATGGGCGGGGAGGCTCTCGGGGCAGTGGTCGAGAAGCGGGGAACCGGTGACTGGTGTGACGGACTCGTTCATCGACATGGCTCACCGGGCGGGTGGCCGCCCATTGATTGAATGCTCGTTCAGTGCGATCCTGGCTTGATTTTGACTGAATTGTCAATCAAAATGCACTTCAATGGTTGCTTGCGAACCTCTCCAGTGAATCGGATTGTTTGGAATTGCTGTTCTATATTAATGCTTTACTATAATTGGTTCAGAGATGGGTAGAACTGTTGCCGCTATCCCCGTGGAAGCTCCGTCCCGGAAAGCGAGTCGTGCCCACAGGCGTCAGCAGCTGATCGACGCCACCATCGAGACCATCGCCAAGCGCGGCTATGCGCAGACCACCATGACCGACGTGGCGGCGACAGCCGGCGTGTCACATGGGCTGGTGAACTTTCATTTCGAGACCAAGGAGAAGCTGCTCACCGAGACGCTGTTGTTCCTGGCGGCGGAATACCGCGCCAACTGGACCTCGGCACTGGCCGCAGCAGCACCGGACCCGGCCTCGCAACTTGACGCGCTCATCCTCGCCGATTTCAACGATGCGATTTACACCAAGAACAAGCTCAACGCATGGTGTGCCTTCTGGGGAGAGGCCCAGAGCCGGCCGCTGTACCAGAGCAAGTGTGGGGCAAACGATCTCGAATACATTCGCAATCTGGAGTTGATTTGCGAAGAATTGGCCAGCGCGGGTGGCTATGAGATCAATCCGAAGCGGGCCGCGCGGGTGTTGCGCGTCACGGTGGAGGGCCTGTGGCTCGACCTTCAGTCGATGGCCGAACCCTATTCGAAAGGCGAAGCGCTGGCCACCGCCTATACGTGTGCGGCCGCTTTCTTCGGCAAGCATTTCACAGCCGATGGAATGATCCGCCGCTGATGCCGCCTGCGCGTGGCGGAATGGCTACCGCAGCCTTGCACATCGCGGCCAATCGGGCCAAGGAATCCCAAAACTATTGCCAATTGATTTGGAGACTCAAGCCATGACCCATCCCGCGATCGTGCCAGATGCCATTGCCGTCGTCACCGGCGGTGCCGCCGGTATCGGCCTTGCTGCCGCCAAGACCTTTGCGCGCCAGGGCCTCAAGGTCTGCATCGCCGACCTTGGATCGGATCGCCTGGCCGCAGCGCAGGTTGAACTGGCCGCCGCTGCACCGGGCGGCGCTGCTGGCGTGATGGCCCACGAGGCGGATGTGAGCCGCATCGAGGATGTGAAAGCCCTCATGGCTGCGGTGAATGAGCGTTTCGGGGGCACGGACATCCTCATGAACAATGCCGGGATCCAGCCCGGCAGCGGTATGTTCGGACCGGCCGAGAATTGGCAGAAGGTGATCGCGGTCAACCTGTGGGGTGTCATCAACGGCAGCCAGGTCTTCGCGCCGGACATGGTGAAACGGGGCCGGAAGGGCCTGATCATCAATACCGGATCGAAGCAGGGCATCACGACGCCGCCGGGCGACCCGGCATACAATGTCTCCAAGGCTGGTGTGAAAGCGTTCACCGAGGCGCTGGCACATGAACTCCGCAACATCGAAGGCTGTGCGATCACCGCCCATCTGCTGATCCCCGGTTTCGTGTTCACCGGACTCACCGCTCACGGCCGCACCGAAAAGCCGGCCGGGGCCTGGACGCCGGACGAGACCGTGGACTTCATGATGCAGAGTCTCGATCGCGGCGACTTCTATATCCTGTGCCCGGACAATGAAGTGACACGCGAACTGGACGAGAAGCGCATTGCCTGGGCGGCCGGCGATATCGTGGAGAACCGCCCGCCGCTTTCGCGCTGGCACAAGGATTTTGCCGGGCCCTTTGCGGACTACCTCAAGAACAGCTGACCGCAGAGTTCGACCATGGTGCAGCGCGCGGCTCCTCTTCTTGCCCTTGGCCGTTATGCCAGGCAGATGCTGTCGCACCGCCCCCGCCTGTTTGCCGCCACGCTGGCCCTCAACGTGGCCAACGGGATGCTGGAGGGCGTGAGCCTGTTCCTGCTTGTGCCGCTGCTCGGCTTCCTCGGCGTGGGGGGAAGCGCCGGACTGCAATCCCTGGCCTTGCCGGATGTCATCCAAAGGGTGCTTGGGGCCATCGTCGCGGCGGCTGGCTTCGAGGTCGTGTTGGGGCTGTTCCTGCTGCTGATCCTGCTGCGCGGCATTCTCAACTGGCTTCTGGCCCAATCCGGCGCGCGGCTGACCAGCGGCCTGCTGAGCGACCTCCGCATTCAGACCTACGACGCGATCACCAATGCAGGATGGCTGCATCTCAGCCGCCAGCGCAGTTCGACTTTCACCCAGGCGCTGACCACGCAGTCGGAGCAGGTGGCAGCTGGCGCCACGCTCGTCTTGCGGCTGATGGCGGCGGCCATGTCCATGCTGGCGGGCCTGCTGGTGGCTTTTGCGGTGGCGCCGCGGCTTGCGGCCCTGGCGCTCGTGGCAGCCGTCGCCATCGCACTGCCGCTCATGGTGTTCGATCTCCGCGCCCACCGGATCGGCACACAGCGCTGGGAGTCGATGCAGGCGATCTTCGAACAGCTCGCGCGTCATTTCTCGGGGCTGAAGGCGGCCCGTATCCTCGGCAGCGAGCAGCGCTACCGGCAGGCATTCGCCGACCTGACGGAGGACTATGGCGAGCAGGGTATCGCCCTGGCGCGCAACGATGCGGCGGCCACGCTGATCCATTCCCTGACCGCGGCGGTTATGCTGTGTGCGCTGATCTTCCTGGCCGTGAGGACGGGTGCCGCAGGGGTGGAGCCGGTGCTGCTGGCGGTGATCCTGGCGCGCCTGCTGCCACGCTTCCAGGCTGCTCAGGGCGACTTGCGCGAATTGCTGGAGATCGTGCCGCAGCACGAAGCACTGGAGCAATTGGCCGGTGAGGCCAAGGTGGCGGCGCAAACCGCTGCTGGTGGTGTGCCCGCGCCCCGCCTGACACGCGAGTTGTCATTGGAGGCTGTCTCATTCCGCTACGGCGTCGGGATGCCGCTGGTTCTTGATGGCGTGACCCTAAAGATTGCGGCACGTGGCGCCACGGGGCTCATCGGCATGTCGGGGGCTGGCAAGACGACGCTGGCGGACATTCTCTCCGGTCTGATGCCACCTTCAAGCGGACGCATGGCGATCGACGGGGAAGCGCTGACCGAACCGCAACTGGGAGATTGGCGCCGCCAAGTGGCCTATGTCACCCAGGAAGAATTCCTGTTCAATGACAAGGTGCGCGCCAATCTGCTGGCGGCGGGCGGCACGCATGGCGATGGTGAGATCGCACGGGCGTTGGAAAAGGCGCACGCGGTTCAGATGGTTTCGGGGCTGCCTGATGGTTTGGATACGGTGATCGGCGACCGGGGCCTGCGTCTGTCGCGGGGCCAGCGCCAGCGCCTGTGCCTGGCCCGCGCGCTGCTCGGATCGCCTGCCTTGCTGATCCTCGACGAAGCAACCAGCGCACTCAACCCAGTGGATGAGGCGGATATCATTGCGGCGTTGCGTGAGATTGCGACCTCGACGGCCGTGGTGGTGATCGCACACCGGATATCGACGTTGGCGTGGACAGACCGAATTGCCGTGATGGGTCATGGCAACATTCTCGAAGACGGCGATCTTGCCACGCTTCTGGCGACGCCCGGCAGTCTGGCAAGGTCCATGGCGGCATTGGACCGTCTCGATGATGGTGCCGTGAGGCCGGACGCGGAGCAGCGGAATACGCAACGCAAGCCATGACGCGCTTTGTGCAGAAACTTGGGAAGCTGTTGTCGCTGACACCGCGCCAACATGCGTATCTCATCATTGCCGTGGGATATCTGGCGCGGGCACGGATCGCGTTCGGCACGGCGCCTGCGAAGGAGATTCTGGCCCGGTTGCAAGATGGGCCGAAGACAGCGGCCGATGATCACGGCGCGCTCGATGTGGAGCTCCTGCGTTGGGCAATCCGGGCCGCAGCCGATGCTGTGCCGTGGCGCGCGGACTGCCTGATCCAGTCGATGGCGGCAGACCGATGGCTTCGCCGCCACGGGATCGTGCCGGCGTTCAAGCTCGGTATCAAGGCGGATGACCATGGCGCCATGCTGGGCCACGCCTGGCTGGAAGTTGACGGTGAGGTGGTGACCGGGGGGGCGGCGGTCGAGGATTACAAACGGCTGATTGGCTGAGGCGACGGCGCACCAGCAAGGCTGGCACAAGTCTTGCTGAGTTTCCTGCAACTGAACAGGAGACACGCCATGGACCGCCGCAGGAATGGTTTCATTCCGGGAATTCCCCGCATCTGCCGCGCTGCGGCCACCGCGATTGCGGCACTGGCCGGCCTGGTCATGGTCACCGGCACAGCCAGCGCGGAAACCATCGATCTATGGTACCGCCCGGGCGGCCACACGCATATTCACATCGCGCAGGCCGACCGCTGGCTGTCCAACGGCACGCAACTTGTGATACGTGACTGGCAGGTCTCGGCGGCCGCCATCCAGGTGGTCTATTTCAAGCGCCACGGCGGCAAGGTCTGCTACGCAAAGCCGGGGTTCAACGCCGACCCGGCGCTCTATTTCCATCTCGCTGAATCCGGTGGTGCGTACTTCAATTCCCTGCCGAAATACATCGGTGCCAAATACGCCAACAAGGTGGGGGAACTGTCGGCCCACAAGATGAAGCGCTTCCATCCTTCGGCCTTTGGCATTCCCGCCTGCGGCAAGTCCACCACCGCTACCGCAAAGATCGTGCCCAAGCCATCCAAGCTGAAGTGGTAGGCGCAGGCCGCGGGCCACGCCTGAAGATTGCAGGTGCCTGCCAGCGACAACCAATTGCGCGAAGCGGGCAATGGCTGTATTGATCCAAAGTCCGTTGCGTCGCC
Organism: uncultured Aestuariivirga sp.; assembly: GCA_964510815.1. Classification (GTDB taxonomy): domain Bacteria; phylum Pseudomonadota; class Alphaproteobacteria; order Rhizobiales; family Aestuariivirgaceae; genus Aestuariivirga. Next base: position 17,494 of record CAZECZ010000031.1, on the reverse strand, counting down.
GGTTTTGTTCATTTCTGCCCAAGTAGACGCAATCAGGAACACCCTTGGAACCGCACCCGGAACAACAGGGCTTTGACGGCAAGCCTGCCTGGACTGCGCCGGTGTTACGGGTCGTTGACCTCAAAGAGATCACCAAGGGACATTCAGGCTCCTTCCCCGAAGGCAGCAGCCGCCGCCGCAATCGCAGCTTGTCGGATTCGCGGCTCAAGACGGATATCGCCTATATCGGCACGCTTCCAAGCGGGCTCGGCTTCTATCGCTTCCGCTATCTGGGCTCGCCCAAACTCTGGGTTGGCGTCATGGCCCAGGAGGTCCTGGCGGTCAGGCCAGATGCCGTAGGCCGGACTTCCAACGGATATCTCGTCGTCGACTACGATCTGATTGGCGTCGATTGTGAGCCGTATGATCAGTGGCGGGCGCGGCCAGACCGTTGCAACCAGATTTTGCACTGAGCACAACCGAATATTGACCATTTGAGGATAGAGACTGCCTTGCGATGCGTGAGGCAAGGTGTGTTTGTGTTGTGAGTACGCGGGACGCTGGAGTCGATTTCCGGCGAGCCTGGGTTCAGCCGAAATTGCGGGTCGTCGACCTCAAGGAGATTACGAGGGGACCGTCCGGATCCGCTGCCGAAAGCGCGCACAGACGGCGCAAACGTACGTCTGTGACGGGTTTGGGCGGCAAGAAGTAGCGCCTGGCAACCCGGAATGAGGCTGAACTGAACGCGGTTCAATCTGCAGACGCGCCTGGTGTTCAGGCCGGAGAGTAGGTGGGAGGATTTATCGGCGGATCAGGGGCCGGCCTTCTCATCAGCTACGGGCGTCTTGGACGCTCTTGCAGCCCTCTATGACATATGGCGCGCGAGGAACTCCCCAAGGAAATAGGGCCGGATCACGCATTGCAGCGCGCTGAAGCTGATGTCCCAGTCTGTTTCGTCTTGAAGCGTCACCAGCGCCTGATCCAGTTTCCGGTCATCGACGAGGCTGGACCAGAGTTCGTTGCGGCTGAAGGCCGCGAAGCGCCGGCGAAGATATGGCACTTCGGCGGCAAGTCGCCGCTTGATGTCCGGAAAGGGCGAGCCCTTGTCCGGCCGGCGCAGGATGGGTTCCGGGAGCAGATCAGCAAAGCTGCGGCGTACCAGGCAACGGCCTTCCGTGGATGACACCTTGAACCGCGAGGGAATCGAGAGCACCGTTTCGATGAGCCGGTGATCGAGCAGGGGCGAGCGCATCTCGATGCCATGCATCATGCCGATCCGGCCTTCGATGCCATCGCGCGGCCACTCCTCGATGCCGGAAAGATGGCCGAGATGGACAGCGCGCATGGAGCGCGGCCGCTCGATGTAGCGTTCGTAGCCAAAGCTGTTGGCATAGGCCTCGAGATCGCGATTTTTCACGAAGGAATCCCGTAGCGCCGAATGATGGAACAAGTGGCGGCCACGGCGACGGCGCCACAGCGACGCAAACCGGCGAGGTGCCACGGCAGCCAACAGGTCACTATACAGGAGATCCGCAGAGGAGGCTTCATGGATACGATGCAGTCTGTTGAGCTCACGGAGAAATGCGCCCGACCTGGCCGTCATGAAAGTTTCGGCGAGATATCCCTCACCATCAATTGAGAGGAACTGGTCGCCGCCATAGCCGGTGAGGCAGACATCGACGCCTTGCTTGCGGAATTGCTTGAGCAGTGACTTTCCAGCGAAGTAATCGTGGAGGCAGCACGGCGCGCCGAGCCAATCGTCGTTGTCCGCCGCACCGTCGAGGACGGAAAAGCTGTGGCCATCGTCGAATGTGTGGGAGAGGTGGGGATAGCGGTGGGCGAGACGTTCGACATAGCGCCGTTCGTCCTGCTCGGGGCCTTCATGGCTGCTGGGAAGCGCAGTGGAGGCTGAGATGATCGTCTCATCCGGGCGGGCATTCAGCAGAATGGCAGCGACCAGAGACGAGTCGAGCCCGCCGGACAGCTGCACGCCAATCTTGCTGGCGCCTTCCACGCGGGACAACACCGCCTGCGTTGTGACAGAGCGTACCGCTTCGTCGACGTCCTTCTCTGACGCGCCCGTCCACATGGAGACAGTTTCAGGGTGCCAGTATCTCGACGGCGACGGCTTCACACCATCGCCAAGCCGCAGGACGGTCGCAGGTGGAAGGCAAGTGATGGCACGGTAGAAGCTGGTACTGCCGAAGGGCAGGCCGATGGCGAGATAGGCGGCGAGCACCCTTTCATCAAGGTCGCGGGAAATGTCCTGGCTTGCCAGCAAGGCCGGAACCGAGGTCGAGATCAGGTGGCGGCCCGGCGCGCGGGCGAAGGAGATCGAGCGATGCCCCAGATGATCGCGGGCCATCTCCAGCGTATTGTTGTCAAGGTGATAGGACAGCAGGGCAAAGTCGCCGACGGCGTGCCGCACTGTTGCGGCGAGGTCCGGTTCGCCGAGGTTTAGAAGACAGGCGAGGTCGCTCGTAGGTACGCCATGCGTGTTGGGTCTACTTTGCCGCGACAACGCGCCGGAATTGTAGAGCGACAGGGCTCCGGTCAGGACGCGGCTGCCGCGCCGTGCCACAAGTTCACGGCCGGCACTGCCGGGCTGGATGCCATAAGCATGGACGATGGCGAACCTGTCATCGATGTCCGTCTTCTGGACCGCCAGGCCCACGCGGTGAAAGGCATTGGCCATGCGCGACACAGCGGCGGCGTTGCCGTCCCAGTCGGGTGCATCGGAGTAGGCAGCAGCAAAGTGGATCATGGGACAGCCGCGCACTGCGGCCTAGGGCAGGGGTGTTTCAAATCGGATGAGCCCCTGGTCCGCAAGTTCGTCGAGGAAAGTTGCGACGTCGCGACGGCATGTGGCCTCGTCCACCTGGTAGTCCCGCGTCAGGGCATCGACGATCTGCCGCACGGAAATGGGTTCGGCGATGAGTTGCCAGATGCGGGCTGCGGTGTCCTCAAGGCCGAAGTATTTCCCGGCCTCCGCATCCAGGAGGGCCAGCGAGGATTCGGACAGTCTCGCCTCGTGCTGGACCGGCTTTCGCACCACGACCGTTTGAGGATTGGAAGACAATCGCGGATCGGTCATGGCGCGCTGGGCAGCAGCATCGGCAGGACATCGCGTATCGCCGCGAGATTTCGCGGGCGGCGGAACCGGTAGATTTCGGCATGGCGAAGGATGACTTGCGCCCAGGCGGCGAAGACAGCCTCGTGGCCCAGCAAGGTCGGCAGGTCGCGATAGAGAACGCTCGACCGCAGGGCGAGTAGCGCCTCAAAACCCTCGAGCCTTTCGATGACAGTTGCACTTTCGGTGGCGTTCGACCACTCAAGGCAATAGAGCCTGCGAAATGGCACCGGTGTTGAAAGGAACATCTCGTGCCGCTGGTAACTTGTCTTGCCGTATTTCTCGTAAGCACTTAGCTGATGATGGGACATGACGCCGAGCAGGGATGCCGATTCCGCGGTAAAGTTCGCAGCAGGAAAAGAAGGCCATGCCAGCGGTGGCGCGGTCCTGTCGATCGTGACGACCAGCTCGTCGTCGGCGAGTTGACCCAGTCCGCCCTCAGCGAAGGCGGCGGCAAGCGTCGATTTGCCGGACCCTGAATTGCCACTGAAGGCGACGGCGCCTTGGTCTGTTGCGACGGCACTGGCGTGCAACGGGAAAAGGCCGCGTTGATGGAGCAGACAGGGGAGGACTTCACCGAGGAGATGGGCGCGCACGGCGTCAATATCTGCGCCGGGGGCCTCCTCGACGATGATGGCGCGACCGCCCTTCGCCGCATATTGAGCGATGCCAGGGACTGTCACCGTGATCTGCTGTGGTGAGAACAGAAAGCCATCGGTGGTTCGCTGGCCGGGCACCGGATTGACCGATCCGTGCTGGACCAAGATCGTGGCGGAGTCATCCATGCCGGAGGGACCGCAGCGACGCAGTTCCGGAAATTGCATTGAGGCCCGCAGGCACAATCCATGAATGGCGTAGCTGGATTGCGCTTGCTGGACGGTCTGCGATTGGCTGGTCACTGGTGCCATGAGGCATCCACGCGCATGGCGTTGCTGCGCACAAGATCGCCACGGCGCTGGCGATCACGCAGGACGGTCCAGGCGATTTCCAGGCGCCGGGGATTGCGCACGATCAGGCGCAAATAATGAAGCGCGATTCGCGCCGACTGGCGCCATTGGGATGGCGGCGCGGCAAGTGAAGACCGGGCCTCTTTGGCCCAAGACTCATCCAGGCGGTCCAAAGGCCATTGGAGCACTTCTCGTCCCAGGATTTCATTCCCTGCTGCGATGAAGCCCGAAAATGGACGAGACAGGTTCGCCGCACCGAGTATCCGTTCGATTGTGGGTGTGTGGGTGCGGTGGCGCGACGTTATCTGCGCCAGATCCACGATGTCGCGAAGACCAATCTTCCGCAGCACGTGGCCCCAGTTGCTGACCTGCGCGTGGAGCACTTGATGGACCAGGCGATGCTCAGGGGATGGTATGAGCATCGCCTGTCCGCCGATCGTCAGAAGATGGGCTTGAGCGAAGACATCTTCGGTTCGGAGAGCGTCGATGCCAGCATCCTTGAACAGGCGGTGATGCAACTCCACCACCACGCCCTCGGCGGGATCGATCAGCGGCGCGAAATGATGATGCAGGCGGTCAGTGTAGCCCTTTGGGTCACGGGCGGGCTGGTAGCCTGCCGCCATCAGGGCACGCGCGGCCGCTTCCATCGTATTGGGACGCACCAGCACATCCAGATCGCCCGTCACCCGCCAAGGTGCAGAGTCTTCATCCTCGATGATGAACGCGGCGCCCTTGAGAAAGACGGCATCGATGTCCTGGCCTGCGAGCAGCCGGGACACACGGATGGCGGCCTCACGGAGCGACCTGTTACGAGCCGTCGCCTGAACCTGAATGTAATCGAGCACTGGCAGAAGTTCAGGGCAGTCTTGCTTCGCGCTGCGTTTCAGGCGCATCGCAATGTAGGGCAAGACATCGTGGCCGGCAGCCGTATCCATGAGGTCATTAAAGCGGGACTGGACCGCGGTGTGGGCCCCATCGACGTCCGTCCGTTCCGCATGCCGCAGCATGTCGATCAACAGGGCAACCGAACTTGCCGATGAGCGGGCGGGAATCTCTAGGGGCGAACGCATCGTCGTGCCTTATACACGTTTCGCTTCGCCACACCCAACCAAAGCATCGCGAATGACCTCCAGATAGCAATCGACGACCAGCCTTTCGTCGAACTCCGTCTCGATCTTGTGGCGGCTGGCTTGGCCCATGGCGGCGCGGTCTGCGGCGGGAAGTTCGATCATGGCCGTCATGGCGCGGGCGAGATCTTCCGCATCCTTCACCTCGCACAGATAGCCGTTAACGCCGTGGTCGACGACATTTCGGCATCCCGGCACATCGGTGGCGATGAGCGGCTTGCCCATGGCGCCGGCCTCGAGCAGGGTGCGGGGCGTTCCCTCCCGGTAAGATGGCAGAACCACGCAGTCGCAGTCAGCAATGTGGGGCCGGACATCTTCGGCATGGCCAAGATAACGTACCACACCCTCGGCCGCCCAGCCTTCCACGGTTTCGCGGGGGATGGCGCTCCGGTTCTCGACATCGAGAAATCCGAGCAGCGCGAAGTCGGCCTCAAGGTGCGTGCGCTTCACGATCCGGGCGGCCTCCACATATTCGCCGACGCCCTTGTCCCACAGCATCCTGGCGATCAGGAGGAAGCGCAGCCCGCCAGGGCGGCGTTCCTCGCCGGCGCCCGGCGACTGGAAGCGCCGGAGATCGACGCCGGAACCCGGCAACAGGCGCGCCTGGCTGCTGTGTACGAGGCGCTGGGACAGGAAAAGGGCGCGGTCGTCCGGATTCTGGAAGAACACGCAGCGGGACCGCGACAAGGCCAGAGCATAGAGGCGCGTGACCAGCCGACCGAGCAGGCCGCCATGAATGAAGGCCGTGCCGAGGCCCGAGATGTTGTTGACCATGGGGATGCCGAACAGCCTGGCCGCCGCCGAACAGTAGATATTGGGCTTGATGGTATAACCGAGAATGATGTCCGGGCGTTCGGCAGCCAAGAGCCGGCGATAGCGCAGGAACAGGCCGAAATCGCGCCGGACGGAGGCACCGCGGCTGTCGATGGCGATGGGAACGAAGCGGCAGCCTTCCTTTTCCAATGCCGCCGTATCATGGTCCGGTGCAGCAGCCACGATCACATCATACCCTTGGGCACGCAGGGCACGGACCAGACCCATGCGGAAATTGAGCACGTTCCACACGGAATTGACGACGATCAGCACGCGCCGGGCCATATCAACAAATCCTCTCGCGCATGGCCGTAAGCTTGGGATTCGAATCACCTGGCGATGGGCTAGAGTGCCGCGCCACCGCCAGGGGACCGACGGCCAAGATGCACAGCGCACGAACAGAGACGTACCGGAGTGCCGCCGCTTGCGCGATGTGGCGGTTGTCCTGATCCATGCTCACGTATCTGGGCGTATATGTTGGTCTGGTTCTCACCAAGTTTGGTGCTGGCCGCAGTACCATCTCAACACCCATCCTTGCGTTCTGGGCCATCGTGCTCACGGTTTTTGTCGGCTCGCGGGAGTGGGTGGGATGCGATTTCAGCGGCTATCTGCTGCGCTTCAATTTCTATCAGAAGGTGCCGTTCGAGGCGGTGACCGGCAATGCGGAAACCGGGTTCCTGGCCCTCAACTACCTCGTCATCAACATGGGGCTCGGCTATCCGTGGCTGAACTTCTTTGCCGCCGTGATCTTCTTCGGCTGCGCCGTTGCCTTCGTGCTGAAACGGGGCGATCCGCTGTCGATCCTGGCGCTGATGTTCCCGGTTCTCATCGTACAGCTCGCCATGTCGGGTCTGCGCCAGGCTCTCGCCGTGGCGCTGCTGATGCTGGCCTGGAATGCGTTTGTCAGCCGGCGCCGGGTCTGGACGCTTGCACTCATCTTGGCGGCATCGCTGTTTCACGCCAGCGCGATCGTCTTTCTGCCGATGGTGCTGCTTATCGGCCGGCAAGTCTCCACGGTAACGCTGGGGCTTGCCGCCGTGGTGGCCATGCCGGCGGTCTTCTACCTGATCGGCGAGCGCGCCGATGTCTATCAGGGCCGGTATATCGAATCGGAGAATGAATCGCTTGGTGCGATCTTCCGTGTGGCGCTGACCGTGATCACCAGCGGCATGTTCGAACTCTACCGGCGCGCCTACGAGACCGAATACCCCGAAGACTTCCAGCTGATGCGGGCGTTTTCGCTGTTCGGCCTGGGCGTGGGGCTGCTGTTCTTCATCTCGACGCTGGCGGCCCACCGCATGAATTATTACGTGATGCCGGTGCAGCTTGTGATGCTGAGCCGCTTGCCGCGCATCATGTCGGACAACCGGCCAAATCTGGCGCTCGATGTTGCGCCCTATGTTGTCTACGGCATGTATATCGTGGTGTGGATGGGGCTGTCGCGGCACGCATCGCTCTGCTACGACCCCTACAACAGCTACCTTTTTTGAGTTTGACTGCAATCCTCAGCCCTCGCCAGCGATCGCAAGGCAATCAGCCATGGTGACGCTCTGCATGCCGTGGTCGCCGGCAAGCCGTTCGAAATACGAAAGGATGGCTTCCAGCCTGCCGAGATGACGGTCGGTGTCGCGGCCAAAATTGTGAGGATGCCACCAGAGATGATAGATCTCGTCATTCTGGGCGGCATGCAGCATTTCCGACTTGATGCGGCGCAGGAAGGCCTCGGACACGCCGGGGACTTTCAGGAAACGCGGGCAGAAGAAGCGGCTGGCTGGAACATTGAGGGCGCCGCGCGCGTCCCTTTTCGGTCTTGCGGAGGTACGCGGCGTCAACGGCAGGACGCTGTCAACTGTTCGCAAGAACCGTACGGCGGCGCCGGTCTCCTCCTGGCCGCGCGGCCGGTACATGTAGGCGTCGGGATTGCCGCGGACACACGAGATTCCATTCTCGACACAGATGCGGACGGCCTCATCACTCATCTGGTTGCGCGGGAATACGATGCTCTGGAGCGTGACGTTCGCCTCGGCAGCGGCGGTCATCGCGGCCTTGATGTCGGCGCGGAATGCGGCGCCGGTCTGTCCGGATTCGAGGCAATAATAGTGCGAGTGGGTGTGCGTCGCCAACTCCTGCCCTTCGGTATCGCGGATCTGTTCGACTAGCGAGCGGCCGAAATGCCAGGGGTCGTCTGCCTCGGATGTTCCGATGCCGTGAATGGCCGAGGAATAGGGATCGAGTTTGGCGTTGGCGTAGCGCGGGCGAAGCGAGGGCGCATGATCAAGTAAGTCCGCGCGGTTGCGGGCAAAGAGAAAGCCGACCGTGGCCCAAGTTGCCTTGACGCGGTGCTTGCTGAAGGTGGCGAGCATGCGGGGAATGGCAGCACGGCCGCCCATGATGGCATCACCATAGTCTGCGATGGTGCGATGATCGCGCACGCCCCACATGAGCTCGAAATCCAGCGACATGACGAAAAGTCCTGCCACGCCGCTAGCGCTTTCCCATCATCGCTGTCACGCGGCGAACGAACTTCGATCCGAAATTGAGAGTCTCGCCGATTGCCGGTCTGGGATCATCGGCGGCGTAGATCGGCCCGAGACGGTGGGCTGCGGTGCCGGAGGCCGGCACAACGGGCGGCGGGAGCGGGAAGCCGCGCGACATGGCATAGAAGGACTTCGAGTACATATCCTTCAGCCAATAGCGCCACTGGACATCATCGCGCTGTGCGTCCTCCGGCAACGCCGGCAGGTCTGACAGGTCGCGGTAGGCCGCCGCCGTGATCTGCTTGCCTGCAGGGCCGGTGACGGCAAACCACAGGGACGGCCGCGGGTTCATCTCTATGAACTTCAGGCGGCCGTCGCGCGGATCGCGCTTGAATTCGGTTGATGCAATGCCGCGATAGCCGATGTTGTGGATGAATGCTTCGCTGATCTCTCGTGTCTCTGGCTCGGTGGCACTGCGCACCAGCGAGGCCGAGCCGAAGCCCGGCGGGTACTGGCGGAGCTTGCGGCAGGTGATGGCCTGACGGAAATTTCCATCACGGTCGATGTACGCCGCATAGAGCGTGATGGCGCTTTCGGGGCCGGGAATCATCTCCTGTACGATCCACGTGGTGTCACCTTCCGGCAGAGCTGCCGCAATAGTGCGGAAGTCCGCCTGTGATGTCGCCACCCAGAGCTTGCGGCCCGCCATTTGGGCCTTCACCAGATCGATGCGGCTGGGCTTCACGATACAGGGATAGGAAATGTCTCCGGCAAGTGTGAGGATATCGCCACGCGCCATCTCCCAGGACTGCGGCGTTTCGATACCGTGTTCACGGCAGAGCGCATAGACAGAGCGCTTGGCCATAATGGTGGCGGCGAGACCGTCGGCATAGGACCGCTGGAAGACAAAGTGTTGCGAGAGCAGGGCGGCATGGCGGACGATGAAGTCGATGTCCTGATCGGATGCCGGAATGAGCACCGGTTGTTCGTTTGCCGCCTGCGACAGCGCGAGGAGCCGTTCGAGCCGCCGTCCCTCGTCGGCTTCGGCGAATGCTCCAAAGGTGAGATAGCGGGAATAACTTCCGCACTGGCGGCCGCTCGAAACGCCGGCCACGGACACGCCGGCCCGGCCCAGTTCGCGCACGGCATAGAGACCGGTGGGCGAGAGCCCCAAGACCACCGCTGGCCGGCTGTGGACCAGAGTTGTCATGGGTTTGGCAGTGCGGCGCGTTGCTGATGAAAGTCAGTGTGATCGTAGATGCTCGCGTCATTCTTCAAGCAATGAAAGACTGTCGCAAGCTTGGCGGCCTGACCGTGCAAGTCGAAGCGCCGGATGACGTCGGCCCTTGCTGCATCGGCCAGGCACTGGCGCAGCTCCGGCTGCTCAATGAGTGCGATCAACGCGTCTTGCCATTCCGCCGCCATCTCGCATAGCATTCCGGTTTCGCCGTGGCGGATGAGTTCGGTGTTGTAGCCGATGCGGGTGCACACGGCGGGAACGCCGGCGGCCATGTAGGTCCTTGCCTTGCCGCCGGACTTGCCCTTGGACCACTCTTCCAGCGGAAGTGGCATGATGCCGATATCGAAGCGGCGCAATGCCTCCAGTTCGCCATCGAGGCTCCATGGCGTGTGGCGGATGTTCACACCGTCGAGGTCAAAGCCGGCGCCGCCTACAACTTCGAGTTCGACATGGGGATATCTTCTTTGAATGACGCGGAGCACATCGGCGATGAGGCCGAGATACTTGACGGTGGACGTTGAGCCGAGCCAGCCGATGGTAAGTGGTCCGGCATTGCGATGCGGTGCGCGCATGGCGATGCGGTCGGTATCTTCGGCGACTTCGACCGTGACGGCCTGGCGCGCATGGCGTGCGGCGACGTCCCTCAGATAATCGTTACCTGCCACCACGCAATCGCTGAGCGCGAAGATGTCGTAGGTCCGCTCGCCCGAGCGGAGCCAGGTCGAAAGTGCATTGTAGCGACTTGGCTTGTTGATGAAGAGTGCGTCGTCGTAGTCGAAGACCAGCCGCGCCCCCTTGGCTTTCAGCCACCGCTCCAGCACGGGTGGCCCGAAGGGGAGCAGCGCACGCTGCATGTAGACGATGTCATATTGGCCGGCCGCCAACACGGCACGAATGCGGCGCAGGACGGCGCCGGCGGTGGTCCAGGCCTTGCGGAGGCCCTTGCCGCTCGAAAAACTGAGGGCGTAGAGGTCGTCATCCATGAAGCTCTGGACGTCACAGGTGATTCCCATGCTGCGGAGTGCAGGAATATACTGAAAGACGCGGTAGCGGCTGCTGGCGCCGGCAACCGGATAGCGGGTGAGGAACAGCACGCGCATGTCAGTGCGCGCCGTCCGCGAGTGACCGGTAGATCGCGTCATAGCGCTTGACGCCGCTCTCCAGCGAGAAACGCTCTTCTGCGGCACTTCGGCATTTCGCGGCGATGCCGGGTTCCTTGGTGATGGCGATGAGGCGCACAATTGCGTCACGCAGCGCCTCATCGTCAAAGGCAGATATTGCGATGCCGGTTCCCGTCTCCGCGAGGTCGCCCTCCACGTCGCCGACTCCGGCGTTGGCAAGACAGGGGAGGCCGCTGCCGAGGAATTCGCCCATGCGCGTGGGGCATGAGGCGAGCTTCGAGAACATCGGCTTGATGAAGAAGATGCCGGCCGACATGCGGGCGAGATAGCCTGGCACTTCCTGATAGGAGGCCGCCGCGATCTCGACCCGCGCGAGGTCGATGCCGCCGCGTTCGAGGCAGGCGCGGACGTAATCGTGCTCGTTGCGGTTCACCACGATGAAGCGCGAGTCCGGCACCAGGTCGAAGAGGATCTTTACTGCGCGCACCACTTCCGGGAACATGTACCAGGTGCCGGCGGAGCCGAGATAGCCGAATGTGAAAGGGTGCCCGGCCGTCCCTGGCTGTGGCTTGAAATTCCCGAGATTGGTGCACGTGGGGATCACCGTGGTCGGGGGTACGCGCGATTTCAGATAGGGGAAATCAGCGAAGGCTTTGGCGCCCGCCTTGGTCAGCGACACGACGTGATCGGCGCCGAGGAACAGGCGCCGTTCGACGCGCTTGAACAAGCGGTAAACCAGCGAGTTGCGCGTCCAGATGCCGCCATCGACGCGCTCGTCCGGCCAGAAGCCGCGCATGTCGAAGACGAAGCGCACGCCGGTGAGGCGCTTGATGAGGAGCGCCATGGTGCCGGCGATGTAGGAGCGCGCGTGGATGATCTCGGCCCTGGCAGCGCGCACCTTGCGCCAGCCGGTGAAGGTGCCTTGCAGGATGTCATAGACGGTGGCGGGAATGCCGGGGCGGCGATGATAGGTGAGCGGCACCCAATCAATGCCGGCATCGGTGCAACGGTCCTTCAGCCGCTGACGCACGCCCGGCTTTCCGATGTTTTCAGGCTTTTCAAAGGTGATCAAGGTGATCCGATGGCCGTGGGCAAGATGCATCAGGTATTGGAAAACCTGCGACTCGCCCAGTGGCTCGGACAGACCCGTGTAGGACATGTAGAGTACCGAGGCCATCAGGCGGCGTCTCTCAAGAGATCTGCATAGAAGCTGGAGAGCCGCTTTGCGACATGGCTCACGTCGAACTGTGCTTCCACCTTGCTGCGGCCTGCCTCGCCAAGGCGCTGGCGGAGTGCCGCATCAGATGCGGCACGCGCGAGGACCTTTGCAAGATCGCCCGCATCGCCGGCGGCGAACAACAACCCGTTAACATCGTCGTCGATGACATCCGTCAGGCCGCCGGCCCGTGCGGCGATCACGCAGCGGCGCAGCGCCATGGCCTCGGCCGCGGTCATGCCGAAGCCTTCGAACAGTGATGGAACGACGACGATCTCCGCGGCCACCATTTCCGCCAGAAGTGCTGCATGGGGCAGGGTGCCGGTGAAGCGCGTGCGGGCAGCAAGACCTGCGGCTTTTATCTGTCGTTCGATGTCGGCGCGCAGCGGTCCGTCGCCGGCAATGACGAGGGTGGCGGAGAGACCTTCGCGGATACATTGCGCGAGAGCCGTGATGAGGATGGCATGCCCCTTCTCGCGTACAAGACGGCCGGGCACGAGGATGCGAATTTCTCGATTGGCATTCGCTGCGGTCTGCGTTGCCGGAGCTACGGTCTTGTCGATGCCGGACACCGGAATGGGATTCGGAATGACAGTGATAGGACCGAGGTGCAGCGTGCCCTGATAATGACTGGCGACCGCATTGCTGACGGCCGTCCGGCCATCCATGCCGAAACGGCTGGTCATCGCATTGAGCGTCCTGCGTGCGGTGAGGCCGGGACCGGGCCGGTTGCAGCCCGGCGCATAGGCCAGATTGTGATAGGTGATGCAGGTGCGGGCAGGGGTCATCGGCAACATGCGGGCAAGGCCCACGTAGACGCCTGGAAACAGAAGGTGGGCGTGGATAATGTCGGCGCGCGCATCGGTTCCAGCGCGGGCTACCGCACGCGCGCCACTTAGAAGCGACCATTGGGATTGGTGTTCGAGACTGCGCACCGGCACACCCTGATCTTCAAGCGCTTCACGCAGTGTGAAAGGGGGACGGAGGACGGCCACACTCACGTCGTGCCCCTGTTGTTTCAATGGGGGCAAGAGGTTGACAAGCATCTGTTCGGCGCCGCCCACCCCCAGCGTATCGATCACATGAAGCACCCTCATGCCGGACCGAAATTGCGGATCACCCGCGCCGGAATTCCGGCGGCGACGCAATTGGCTGGGATGTCTTGTGTCACCACGGCATTGGCGCCGATGACGGCATTGTCACCGATCGTCACGCCTTTGGTAATCGTCGCCTTGGCGCCAATCCAGACATTGTTGCCGATGGAGATGGGAGAGGTGACGAAGCCGCTTTCCGCCGTCGGCCGGCCGGTGCCATATACGTGGTCCTGGTCGCGGATCGTGACGTATTCGGCGATCAGGGCGTTGTCGCCAATGGTGACGGATTGTCGGGCGACGATCACCGTACCGATGCCGATGTAGGACGTCGCGCCGATTGCCAATGTGGCGTTATTGACCACCAGCGTCGCCAGCCTCTCGATCGACGTACTGTCACCAAACAGTATCCTTGACTCGCCTGACACGGAAAACCTCACATCTGCACCCAGCGAGACACTACGTCCCCAGCGGATTCCCGGATAGCGGGCCGACACCCAAATTCTTGTCCATGTGGAGCGACCCGTTCTTGTGGCTTTCACCACTGCGTTCGCAAGTTTGGAGATCATACGCACGGCTCTACGATGGCTCTCCCATGCCCTTGGCGGCCAGCAGCAATCTCAGTGAATGATTGTCGTTTGCGAAATGAGTGATGATCTCGTGGCGTAGTTCTGCTGGAACTGCCCGTGCATAGCCATTGGACTCATTCAGTTTGCGAAACGTCCGGCCCAAGCCGAGACGCTTGCGCCCGGTCATCCTCCTCAGCGCGGTTGAGGCTGACAACATCCATTTGGGTGGTCTTTGTGTGAGCGCAGCGACGGAGCGGAAGCGGTGATGGTGGGCGCTGTGCACCGGCTCGAAGTCAGTCCTCCCGTCATCCTTCACGTTGAGGAAATCCATCAGTTCAAGGTAAGTCTCGCGCGGCGCGGCCGACCATTTCTCGAACTGGACGATCCTGATATGCTCTCTTGGAAAGATGTCGAGATAGCGGGCCACCTGCTCGCTGAATTTGCCGACCGCAGCATAGTCCAGAAATGAATGCTCCCGGCATGTGGCGGGATAGCGGCTGCGATTGCCGTCGCGCGAAAGTGTCCATGCCTCGGCAAAATCGCTTATGTCCTCGTCGGTATTGTAAAGAAGCTGGTTGTGATAGGCAGGAAGGAATGTCTCCTGCCGGCGCAGGAAGATGAGGATCTTCGATTCCGGATTATAGTCATGGATGTTGCGGGCGGCCTCACGCGAATAGAGATATTGGACGGAGGCCTCGCCAATCACCATCTCGTTGCCAGATCCGGCGAACAGATCGTGATATTCATCGAGTGTCTTTGCCCATCTGAATCCAGGAAAATCGGCCGAAAAGAAATGCGGCTCCTTGGCAGGTGAAAAATAGATGTCGGGGTGGGCCGAGAGATAGCTGACCCAGGCGGTGGTGCCGCATTTGGGTGCGCCGACGATGAAGAGATTGACTTTCTGTCCTCGATTCATCTGAGGTCACGCCTCCACAGTCTTGACAGGCAGACCCAGAACGGAAGTGTCAACGCCAAGCCTGCTTCTCACGAGGTAGTGCTGCAGCATGTTCAGCGCAGCCACACCTGCGGCTGTTGCGATAGCGGCGCCGATGGCTCCATGCGCGGGGATCAGCCACAGTCCCAAAGCCGCATTGACGATCAGCGCGCAGACAGCGCAGACCATGGCAGCAAGCTGTTGTCCCGTCATTGTCATGAAGAAACCGACGGAACCCGTCGCGGCATTCGTGAGGCCGCCGGCGAGGAGAACAAGCAATGCCGGATAGGCGGACTCGAAGTCGCTGCCGAACACGCGAAGCAGTGTTTCGCCGCCAAGTCCAAGGATCAGACTGACTATCGCAGCAAACGCGAAGGCCGACCTTGCGCTGACACGCGCGATGCGGTGCATCTCGGAGCGGTCTTCGCGCTTGTGGGCGGCAGCGATCATCGGTGCGGTGATGGCGTTCAGTGCTACCAGCGCAAAGGGCACGAAGGCTGCAAGGCGCGCGGCAGCCGCGTAATGGCCGGCGTCCTGGCTGGTGGAGAAGGCGCCCAGCAGTATGACGCCGATCTGGGCCATCACCTGCTGGATGAGAGCCATGGAGAGCATGGGCCATGACAGGCCAAACCAGGCTCGATGATCCTGCGTCTTGGCCGTTGCGGCCTGGCCAACCGGAAGGAGGCGCCTGATCCACATCATCATGGCGGCGAAGGCGCCAAAGGCGCTCAATGCCGTTACTGCCAGTGCATCCGATAGCGATGTGCCGGGACCCGTCACGTAGGCAAAGGCCAACAGAGCAATCAACAAAAGCGAGCGCAGGACCTGTTCGAAGAACTGCGACAGGAAGATGCGGTGGGCGGCGCGGAAAAAGGCCGAGAATACGCCAAGGAAGGCCAGGCTGCCCAGCAGCAGGATGAACCACGGGGCTTGGTGGAAGCTGGCCAGTCCCAAGGCCTCCGCTCCCGTCCACAGCAACGCGGACAGGCCGACCCCGATGATCGCGATCGCTGCGAGCAGGATCTTTGCAGAGAAGGCCATGAGGGCGCGGACAGCGCCGGGCTGGCCCTCGTCGAAATAGATTGACGCATATCGCAAGGCCGTGTGATCGAGCCCGAACTTTGCCGGCACGACGAGGATCATGCACCAGCCCATGGCGATGGCGTAGAGGCCATAATTGCTGGCGCCCAGCATGCGCGACAGCATGACATGGCTGATGAACCCCAGCACCAGTCCTGCGACACGTACCGAGAGAGACGTGAATCCGCCGCGCAGGATAAGGCTGGCGATGCGGTCGCCGTCCATTCGCGCGCGCCAGTGCCGCGCCATGGCGATCGGACTCATGATGCCGCGGTTCCTGCTCCAACGAACTGCACGTACCAATCCGCAGCCTCGCGCAGGCCTGAGGCGAGGTCGTGGGTCGGTGCATAGCCGAGAAGTGATCGCGCGGCACTGATATCCGCCAGGCTGTGGCGCACGTCACCGGCGCGGAAGTCGCGGTAGACCGGTTCGCTCATTGCGAGAGACGGATCACGCGCCGCCAGCAAGGCGCGGATCTGCTGGAAGAGTTCGTTGAGCGTTGTCCGCTGGCCGACGGCGACGTTGTAGACGCGGTTGATGGCGGCGGCATTGCCGGTCAGCGCGGCGCGGAGATTGGCCTGCACGGCGTTGTCGATGTAGCAGAAGTCGCGGCTGGTCTCTCCGTCACCGTTAATGAAGACCGGTTCTCCCTTCAGCAGGGCGGCGAACCATTTCGGCATGACCGCCGCGTAGGCGCCGTTCGGGTCCTGGCGGCGGCCGAAGACGTTGAAATAGCGCAGCCCGATCGACGCGAAGCCATAGGTGCTGGCGAAGACTTCGGCATAGAGCTCGTCCACCTTCTTGGTGAGGGCATAGGGCGAGAGCACGCGGCCTTCGCGCCCTTCAACCTTGGGCAGCTGCGGATCGTCGCCATAGACCGAGCTGCTGGAGGCGTAGACGAAGCGCTTCACGCCAGCATCGCGCGCCGCCAGCATCATGTTGAGGAAGCCGTTGATGTTGGCGGCGTGGGTGGTGGCGGGGTCGGTAATGGACCGGGGCACGCTGCCGATGGCCGCCTGATGCAGCACGATGCCGGCGCCCTGGCATGCCCGGCGGCAATCTGCGGGATCGCAAATGTCGCCTTCGATGAAGGTGAAGCGCCGCCATTGTTCCGTCGTCACCAGCGCTTCGATGTCGGAGAGGTTGCGGCGGAATCCGGTGGCGAAATTGTCGAGGCCGATGACGCGCTGATCGTGCTTCAGCAGTGTCTCCACCAGATTGGACCCGATGAAGCCGGCGGCACCCGTGACAACCCAGTTGCGGGTCTGCGTGCCGAGCAACTGCTGGATGGTGGAAGCTGGAGACATCTACAGCCGGCCGTCGATCTGGTCGCGGGGCAGGATGCCCTTGACGTCGTAGAGCACAGCGCCATTGCGGCCGAAAGCCTTGATGTCGTCGGCGCCAAGATCGCGGAACTCGCGGTGGGCGACGGCCACGATGACAGCGTCGTACTGCGCCGGGTCAGGTGGCGCCGTCATGCAGCCGTAGCCATATTCCGTCTCGCAGTCGTGGGGATCGACGTGCGGGTCCCAGACATCGACGAGGGCGTTGCAGGCTTTCAACTCGGTGATGACGTCGGCCACCTTGGTGTTGCGAAGATCAGGACAATCTTCCTTGAAGGCAATGCCCATCACCAGGATGCGGCTGCCCGCCACCGGAAGATTGCGGCGCAACATGAGCTTGACGACCTGATCCGCGACATGCGCGCCCATGCCGTCGTTGATGCGGCGGCCTGCAAGAATGACTTCCGGATGGTAGCCGATCTCCTGG